>JBIKXZ010000148.1:0-5991 GCA_044355525.1 Chthoniobacterales bacterium | reverse complement strand
GTGAGAGAACGGGTCCAACGGCACCAGACCGAAGCGCTGGTCGAGAAGCGCGCGCAACTCCGACGCGGGAACAACCTCCGCGCGCTGCCAGCGGTTGTGGTTTCCGACATCCATGTATTCGATGAAGCGCAGCGTGTATCCGGCGGACCGGCAGAATTCGGCCAGCGGGATCACCTCGCTTTCGTTCAGTCCGCGCTGCACCACGCAGTTCACCTTCACCCCAAGCCCGCACTGCGCTGCGGCCGCCAGCCCGGAGAGAACATCGTCCACCGGACGCCGCGAGCCGCCCAAGCGGCGGAATGTCGCGTCATCAAGGGCATCGAGGCTGACCGTGACACGATGCAAACCCGCAGCCCGCAACTCGGATGCGAAACCGGAGAGAAGGAGGCCGTTGGTGGTCAGCGCAAGATCCTCCACGGACGGCAACGCAGCCAAGATGCGCACCAGCAGCGGCAAATCCCGCCGCAACAAAGGCTCGCCTCCGGTCAGCCGGATCTTGCGCACCCCGAGTTCGCCGGCGATCCGTGCCGCGCGCGCGATTTCCTCGAAGGAGAGGATTTCCTCCCGCGGAACGAAAGCGTAATCCGGACCGAAGACCTCCGCGGGCATGCAATACGTGCAGCGCATGTTGCAGCGATCCGTCACGGAGATGCGCAGATCACGCAGCGGGCGTCCGAGAATGTCGGTCACCGCGCTCATACATGCCCGACCGGCCGCCCCTCGGGAGCCAACCGGGCCAGCGGTTGCTGCCGCGCCAGATGCCAGCCGAAAAGTTTCATGACGAGCAAATGGATCGGCGCCTGCGTGACGCGATAAAACCACCAGGGCAACGACGGACCGTAGTTGAAGATCGCCGCGAGAACGCTCCGCCGGTCGGGACTCTCGCGGAACTCGAGGCGCGCCGGGGCCCGGCCGTCCGGCGCATCGCCGAGGCGGGCGAGCAGGCCGCCGGTGATGTAATAGAGCGGACGGTCGGCCGAAGACCGGTCGCTCGAATAGCTCAGTTCGAGCAACGGACGCTTCACGCCCGTGACGCGGAAGGCGAGGTTGAGGTGCTCGTCGACCGTCACGCGCAGAACGCGTTTGAAAAACGAGGGCAACCACCTGGCGTATTCCCGCGCCACCCAGATGGCATCGTAGCCCGGCGGCAAGGGAAGCCTTTGAATGGAGCACACGTAGAGTCCTTCCTCGCTGTGGATGTGACGCCGTGCCAGATGGTCGTCGGCTTCCCCGGAGGCCGCTTTCTCCGCGGGCAGTGCTTCGTCGAGGGCCTCGTCGAATCCCTGCGCCACGATGCCCGCGCGCTCCTGCAGAGTCGGCGAGTGGGCCACCATGGCATGACGCAGGCTCTCGACCAGCGGCGCAACCAGTTCGCGGTGGGCACCGGTGATCATGCGCATACCAAGCACGCTGAGTCGCGTGGGGATGAACGGCACGGTGACGATGCAGCGCTTTTTGCCGAGCCGTGCAGCCGTGCGACGCATGAGGTCGACATAGGTCATCACCTCCGGACCGCCGAGATCGAAGGCGCGGCCATACATTTCCTCGCGACCGACGCAAAACCGGAGCAGACGGACCACATCGCGCAGACCGACAGGCTGGGTCATCGAGCGGGTCCAATGCGGACACAGCAGGATCGGCGAACGTTGGACCAGCCGGACCACCATGCGGAAGGACGAACCCTGCGGACCGACGATGAGTCCGGCCCGCAGGCTGGTCACCGGCACGCCTCGCGCGGCGAGCACGCGCTCGACCTCCAGACGGCTGGCCAGGTGGCGGGAAAGCTGCGCGTCGTCCGGAATGATACCGCCGAGATAAAGGATCTGCTTCACCCCGGCACGGGCCGCCGAACGCGCGAAATTGTCGGCCAGGATGAAATCCATGTCCTCGAACCGCGCCTGGGTCAAACGCGCCGGGAGCATCGAGTGCACGAGGTAGACGGCATAATCGACACCCTCCAGCGCGCGCTCGGTCTGCAGCAGGGAGAAAAGATCGCACCGCTGCCAGCGGATGCCGGGCAACTCGGTCGCGGGGGTGCGTCGCAAAGCGACCACGTCGAAGTCGTCCGCGAGCACGGACAGCAAGGCCGATCCGACAAAGCCGGATGCCCCGGCCACGGCGACGACCGGACGTTTGCTTTCCTGCGTCATTCCGCCATCAAACACCGCGGCGGCGCGCAAACAAGCCCGCGACGCTCACGCGCGTCCCGCAGCGAGCAGATAAATCCAGTTGCCCAGCACGGCTAAGACGAGCAGCCAGCGCCACGGCACGCGGTGCCGCCACGATGGACGCCATGGCTCGAGGCGCAAGGCGAGCGTGATCACCGCATACAGCGCGACGGCGCCCAAGGCGGGAACCATGAGGACGGCGCCAGGGTTCATGGCCCAGGCATCCGCCATCCTGCCGGAGAAAAGCAGGACGATGGCGCGCGTCGCCCCGCATCCGGCGCAAGGCCATGCGGTGCACGATTTCCAGACACACGGCCACGGGCCGGCACCGAGGGTGGCGAGCCAGCACCACACGCCTCCGAAGACGGCCAGCGCGGCGGTGCAAAGGAGCAGAGTCCTCTCCGGTTGGACGCGGACCGACCAAGGCAGAGGCGGCGGCGCCGGGGCCATCGGATCCGGTTACTGCTGCCGCGCCGCCTGCTCGAGGAGGACAGTGAGTCCCCCGGCGGCGGCGATCAGAGCAAACACGGCGGCGAGAATGAGACCGCAGCAGACGAGCGTCGGCAACAAAACGGCGACGGCGGCGCGGCCGGTGCCGATTTTGTGCACCGCGGCAATGCCGAGGACCATGACGATGAAATTCCAGATGGTCGCAGCGAACGCGCCGCAGACCGGCAGCAACTGCAGCACCGCCGTCGCCCCGCCGGAATAGCACACCACGCGGAAGGTCGCCTCGAACGGACGGTTGGCCCCTCCGACCATCATGAGCGCAAGGTGAATCAGCGCGCTGGTGACAAAGGCCACCGCGGCCAGCAGGACCGGCATGATCATGATGGATCCGCCGATGACCGCGGTCGAACCGAGCATCGCCATCATGGCCTGCTCCTGCGGCGTGGCGGACGTGTTCACCGAATTGAGCACGGCCTGATAGCCGAATCCGGCCAGTCCGCCGATCGAACCGACGAGCACGAAAAAGAAAAGCGGCGCACCGAGCCCTCCTGTGAGGGGCATGGCAGCAAACGCTTTCGACGGCTCGAGCAGCACGTTGCGGATCGTCTCGAACAAACCCGGGAAAAATCCGATCTCGGCGCGGCGCTCCCACGGGATGCCCGCGTCCGTCGGCACCGCGGGCACGGCCGCCTCCGCGCCGGTCGCGGTGTCCGGCGCGAGTTCGTCGATGACCTCGGCCAGCGGCTTCCACATCGGCATGCCATCGCGCCAAGCCAGATCCGTGCCGGCGAATTTGCCGTCACGAAATCCGGCGCGCACTTCCTCCGGCGTGAATTGTCCGAGCGACTGTCCCCCGCGATTGAGATGAATTTTCACCCGTTTTGTTTCCATGGTCATGCGCGGTCGCGTCAATCACCAAGTCCGTGCGGGGGAAGGCGGGGTTGCTTTTCCATGCGGCCCGGCGAAAATCATCCGTCATGGCTCTGACCCCGAGCAAAGACTTGGACGCGACGTTCGCGCTGCCGGAATTCGCCCTGCCGGATGTGGTCAACGGACGGACAACAGGGCCCGCCGATTTCGCCGACTCGAAGGCGCTGGTTGTGGTTTTTCTCTGCCGCCACTGTCCCTACGTGGTCCACGTCATGCCGACGCTGCTGGCCGTGGCGCGCGAGTATCTTCCCGCCGGGGCGGCCTTCGTCGGCATCAGCGCCAATGACGCGGCGAACTACCCGGACGACTCGCCCGCGCGGCTCAAGGACATGGCGGTCAGGCAGGATATCCCCTTCCCGATTCTTTATGACGAGACACAGGAGACCGCGCGCGCGTTCCACGCGGCTTGCACGCCGGAGTTTTACGTTTTCGACGGCGCGCGGCGCTTGTCCTACCACGGACGATTCGACGCCAGCACGCCGGGCAACAATGTTCCGTGCACGGGCGACGATCTCCGCGCCGCACTCGACGCAGTGCTGACCGGACAAGCGGCGCCGCAGCCGCAGCATCCGAGCATGGGTTGCAACATCAAATGGAAGTGAGCGCCGCCGCGCGACGCGAAGAGCCCGGAATGCCGAAAACTGCCAGTCAACATACCCCGACGCACCACCATGGGGTCTTCCGCCTGCGCTACGGCCATCCACTGCCTTTCGGGGCGAGCCTCGTGCCGGGCGGGGTGAATTTTTCCGTTTTCTCCTCGCACGCCACCGGTTGCACGCTGGTTCTCTTCGAGAAAGGCGCCCAGCGCCCCTTCGCCGAGATTCCTTTTCCGCCGGAATTTCGCATGGGCGACGTCTTTGCCATGATGGTCTTCGACCTCGACACGGCGAACCTCGAATACGGCTACCGCATGGAGGGTCCGTTCAATCCGCACGCCGGGCATCGTTTCGACGCGCGGCATATCCTGCTCGACCCTTTCGCCCGTGCGGTGGGCGGACGCGAGGTCTTCGGCAGCCGCGGGCGCCGCAGCGACATTTTCCCGCACCGTGGACGCATTCCGGAAAACAATTTCGACTGGGAACACGACCGTCCGCTCGACCTTCCGGTGGCGGAACTCGTCATCTACGAGCTGCACGTCCGCGGTTTCACCCGCCACGACTCGTCGGGCGTAGGGCACCCGGGGACGTTCGACGGACTGCGCGAAAAAATCCCCTACCTGCAGGAACTCGGGGTCAACTGCGTCGAACTCATGCCGATCTTCGAGTTCGACGAACACGAAAACGACCGCGTCAATCCCGACACCGGCGGCCCGCTGATCAATTACTGGGGCTACAGCACGCTGGCTTTCCGCGCGCCGAAGGCGGGATTCGCCGCCCGCGCGCCGCAAGGGCGCGAGGTCGATGAACTCAAGGATCTGGTCAAAGCTTTCCACAGCGCAGGCATCCAGGTCGTGCTCGATGTCGTTTTCAACCACACGGCCGAAGGCGACGCCACCGGGCCGGTCATTTCTTTCCGCGGCCTCGACAACAAAACCTACTACCTGCTCGCGCCGAATGGCGATTACCTGAATTTCAGCGGCTGCGGCAACACGCTCGATTGCAACCATCCGGTGGTGCGCGACTTCGTCCTCGATTGCCTGCGCTATTGGGCGGCCGAATACCACATCGACGGCTTCCGCTTCGATCTCGCCTCGGTGCTCGGACGCGATTCGCAGGGCAATCCCCTCCCCAACCCGCCGCTCCTCGAGTCCATCGCGCACGATCCCGTGCTGGCCCATTGCGAGTTGATCGCCGAGGCATGGGACGCGGGCGGACTTTACCAAGTCGGCAATTTTCCCAACTACGGACGTTGGATGGAATGGAACGGCAAGTTCCGCGACGCGGCGCGACGTTTCCTGCGCGGGGACGATAACTCGGTCGGCGAAATGGTCCAGCGCATCATGGGTTCGCCGGACCTTTACCAGGAGAGCGGACGCAAGCCGGCCGCGTCGGTCAATTTCATCACCTGCCACGACGGCTTCACCCTGGCCGATCTCTTCGCCTACACGGAGAAGCGCAATCTCGAGAATGGCGAGAAGAACAAGGACGGTTCGGACGATAATCTGTCATGGAATGGCGGCGTCGAGGGCGAAACAGACAACCCCGACATCCTCGCCCTCCGCTCGCGCTGCGCCAAAAATGCCATGGCCCTGCTGCTGGTCAGCCAAGGCGTTCCCATGCTCAGCATGGGCGACGAAATGGGGCGCACCCAGCGGGGCAACAACAACCCTTATTGTCATGACACCGCGTGGAACTGGTTCGACTGGGGACTCGCCGCAAAGAATGCCGGCCTCCTGCGCTTCGTGCGGCTCCTCGTGCATTTCCGACGCCGCCACGCCAGCCTCCACCGCGAGGATTGGTTCACAGGATCGGATTGCATCGGCAGCGGCTATCCCGACATTTCG
>JBIKXZ010000147.1:0-6002 GCA_044355525.1 Chthoniobacterales bacterium | reverse complement strand
GCAAATTATCCTCCCAGCCATCACGCTTGCGCTCCCCTTCGCCGCCGTCATCGCGAGATTGATGCGCACCAGCCTGCTCGAGGTGCTCAACCAGGATTTTGTCCGCACGGCCAAAGCCAAAGGCCTGCCCGACCGCAAAGTGGTCTACAAGCACGCCCTGCGCGTGGCCATCCTGCCGGTGGTTACCTATCTCGGCCCCCTCGCTGCGCACCTGCTCACCGGCTCCATCGTGGTCGAAACCGTCTTCAACATTCCCGGGGCGGGCGGATTTTTCGTCCACTCCATTCTCAACCGCGACGGATTCCTCCTCGGTGGCGTGGTCATCGTTTACTGCGCTTTGTTGATCGTCTTCAACCTGCTGGTCGATGCCAGCTACGCGCTGCTCGACCGGCGCATCCGCGTCGATGCCTAAACAGAGCACACCCCTTTGCGTCGTCATCGCCGGACCGAACGGTGCCGGCAAAACGACTTTCGCCCGTGAATTCCTGCCGGCCCATCACGGCATCATTCACTTCGTCAACGCCGATCTGGTTGCCGGCGGACTCTCTCCTTTGCGCCCGCAATTGGCAGCCAGAGCAGCCGGGCGACTCGTCTTGGCCGAGTTGCAGCGCTTGGCGGGGGAGCGCAGAGACTTCGCCTTCGAAACCACCTTGAGCGGACTTGGCTACGCGCGGCTACTGCGCGGCCTCAAAGCCAAGAGCTATCGGCTCGAGATTGTGTATCTTCAGATCGAATCGCCACAACTGGCGAGACGCCGTATCGCTGCACGCGTCAAACAAGGCGGACATGACGTGCCGAGGAAGGACGTGGAACGCAGGTTCGCGCGCAGTTGGCGGAATTTCCAGTTACTCTACCGTCCCTTGGCCGATCGCTGGACGGTGTTTGACAACTCGGGCACCACGCCGCAATTCGTCGACCAATATCCATGAAAACAAAACCCCGCTCCAAAAACACAGCGAACCCCTTGAGCCGCGCGACGCGCACCGCGCTGCAGAAAGCCGGAAAGCAAGCAAGGCGCACGGCCAAAGCCTTCGGCACCCCGGTTTACGTCATGCGTGATGGGAAGATCGTCGCGGAAAGATTCTGAGGAGTCTGCAGAGTTTCCCATTGTGCCATGCTTGAGCCCGGATCCGCCGCCCGCATCCTCCGCCGCCCCGCGGCCAAGGTTTGCCTTGGTATCCTGATCGTCGTGGCGGTCGCCGCGGCGGTCGGGCCCGAACTCTTCCCCGAGAGCTACCGCGAGCCCGGTCCGTTGCAATATTCGCCGCCCACCTGGCAACACCCCTTCGGGACCGATCTCAACGGACGCGATGTGCTTTACCGCGTGCTGCTCGGCGCGCGCATCTCACTCGTCGTCGGGCTGGCCGGCGCCGCGGTGAGTCTTTTCCTCGGCACGGCCTACGGGCTCATCGCCGGTTACGCCGGGGGCAAGGTGGACAATTTCATGATGCGACTGGTCGACATCATGTATTCCGTGCCACGGCTCATTTTCATCCTCATTTTCATCAATGCGTTCGACGGACACCTGCGCGACTTCGCCTCGCGCATGGACTGGCCTTGGTTGGTGAGCTACTCGCGCATCGTCATTCTCATCATCACGCTCGGATTGATCGAATGGCTGACCATGGCCCGCATCGTACGCGGACAAGTCCTCGCCCTGAAGGAGCGCCCCTTTGTCCAGGCCGCCCGCGTGCTCGGACAATCCCACGCCAAAATCGTCCTGCGCCATCTACTGCCCAACATTCTGCCGATCGTCATTGTCTATCTCACGCTGACCGTTCCCGCCGTCATTCTTGACGAATCTTTCCTCAGTTTCCTCGGCCTCGGCATCCAACCCCCGCAAGCGAGTTGGGGTTCGCTGCTCGCCGAGGGCGCGCAATCGATCAATCCGCTCAAGATCTACTGGTGGCTCCTTCTCTTTCCCGCCGCCACCATGTCGGCCACTCTGCTCGCGCTCAATTACCTCGGCGACCGCCTGCGTGATACGCTCGATCCGCGGCGGTAGTTCGGTGATCTTTGCGGCGGAGAAGGGCCAGACCAAAAAAGCCGAGGGCGAGCAAACCGCAGCCCAGCACAACGGAGTAATAAACTTTGAGCCCGCGGCCAAGCCACGCGCCTTCGTGGATCGTCATGAGCAAGCGGGCGGTTTCCTCGGAGATTCCAAACCACGCTTGTCCCGTCTCGTAGAGCATCCCGGTCAGGGCGGTCGCGGCGAGGGGTAGCAAGAAAACTCCGCCCAACACGCGGTGCCACGTCCGCGTGGATCCTTTTCCGGCCCGCTGCCATAGCATGGCGGCGCCGGTGATGATGAGAAAGAGCAGCGCGGCGCCGGTCAGCAGCACGTAAAACGGCGAGAGGGCCGGACCGAGCCATTCACCGGTGTGCCACTCCATGACCGACTGGCCGGTTTGGCCGTCCATCCCGAACCACTTCTTTCCGGCCCGGAAAGCCACGCCGGTGACGGCACTCACCGCGACCAAGGCAAAAAGGTAGGGCGAGAGCTTCCGGTGCAGCTTCCGGAAGGCCGGATGCATGGTGTCTTGCGGACCGGGCTACTCGAGGATGGTGACGGCGAGCGGACGGAGTTTGTTGCCGTCCTTCTCCACCTGCACCTCGAGTTTCTGTCCGTTTTTCAGCGCGTCGAAAGCCACGTCCTTGCCACCTTGGGTCAGCTTGGTCGCGTCGCTGAAATAAAGCTCCAACGTCTTGCCGTCTTCCGTAGTGACGTAGATTTCCTTCTCTTCGGGGTCCACCCTCTTGGCGATCACCTGGTAAGTGCCGGATTCGACGACCGCAGTGTTGCGGATTTCCTCGGAACTGTCGTCCTCCGCAGAGACAACGGGAACAAAAGTGAATGCCGCAACGGCGGCGACCAAGGTGATGATGAAGGATTTCATAGAATCTGGAAGCGAAGCGCAGCACCTTAGAACAAAAACCGGCGACTGCCAAGCGACTGGACTCCAATAAGACCCTTCGCAGGGAAATCACGCGCTGGCGAAGGAAACTACTGCACCGCCGAAATACCGCCGCGCGCGTAAGCCGCAGCGATCTCCGCGGCGACTTTCGCGTTGTTCTTCACCAGCGCGATGTTCGCTTGCAGCGAACGACCTTTGGTTGCTTTGACGATTTCGGCGAGCAGGAACGGAGTGACGTCCTTGCCACGGATGCCGAGGCGGTCCGCTTCGGCTAGGGCGGCGGCAATGACGGGTTCGATCTCCGACGCCGGGATTTCATCCGCCTCCGGAATCGGGTTGGCGATGACAATGGCGCCTTCGAGACCGAGGACCCACTTGGAGCGCATAATGGCGGCGACTTCGGAGGGCGTGTCGGCTTGCATGGGGACTTTGAGTCCGCTCGAGCGCGAGTAAAAGGCGGGAAACTCACCCGTACCATAACCAATGACCGGAACGCCGTCGGTCTCGAGCCGCTCGAGAGTGAGCGGAAGATCAAGGATGGCCTTCGCGCCGGCCGTGACCAGCGCGACATTGCTCTGCGTCATTTCAGTGAGATCGGCTGAAATGTCGAAGTTATCCCCCGCCCCGCGGTGCACCCCGCCCATGCCGCCGGTGGCGAAAACAGGAATGCCGGCCATGGCGGCGATGCGCATGGTGGAGGCCACGGTGGTCGCGCCGTCAAGTCCGCGTCCGGCGACGAAGGGCAGATCACGGACCGAAACTTTCATGATGCCCGGCCCCTCCTTGCCGAATCGTTCGATGTCCTCGCGGGAAAGCCCCGCTTTCAGCTTTCCTGCGATCACCGCGATGGTCGCGGGAACCGCCCCGTGATCGCGCACCACCTGCTCGACAGACAGCGCGGTCTCCACGTTGGCGGGATAAGCCATGCCGTGGGCAATGATCGTCGATTCGAGCGCGACGATGGGCCGGCCCGCGGAGAGTGCGGCGGAGACTTCGGGGGAGAGCGTCACTTTCATAGATCTACCGACAACTTGTAGCGGCGGACCATGTCCGCCGGAACCATATTCGGACGAGCGTCCGGCGGTCGCAAACCGCCGCTACACTTCGGACAAAATTTGCCGCGCCGAACACACCGCCTCCGCGATGTCCTCGGCTTGCAACCATCCGGAAACAATCACCACCCGCCGCGCGCCCGCATCGCGCACTTCCGCGAGATTTTCCCGTTTGATCCCCCCGATGCAGAAAATCGGAACCGGAACCAATTCATGCACGGCGGCAATGTCCCGCAGCCCGATGGCCGGACGCCCCGGTTTGGTCGGCGTGGCGAAGAGCGGGCCAAAGCCGATATAGTCGGCTCCCTCCTCCGCGGCCGCCTGCGCCTGAGCCAGACTATGCGTCGATTTGCCGATGATAACCGGACGACCGGCCGCCTCCCGCGCGTCGGCCACCAATCCATCGTCCTGTCCGACGTGCGCACCTTCGGCGGGAACATCACGGAGCAATTCGGGATAGTCGTTGAGGATGAACGGAACGCCGAGCGGGGCGGTCAGGGCATGGATTTCTTCAGCCAGTCCGGCGACGATCGACTTGGGGGCGTCCTTGGCGCGCAGTTGCAGGATGTCGACACCGCCTTCCAGGAGTCTTTCCGCGGCGACGGGTGCGGTGTCGGCCGTGACATAACCGAGATCGACGATCCCGTAGAGGCGGGCGTCCGCCAACGCGCTCACTTTTTCTTGGGCGCGCCGCGCTCCGCGAGCATGCGCTCGAGGAAACCGGTGTCGTAGTTGCCGGCGATGAAATCCTTGTTCTGCATGATCTCGAGTTGCAGCGGGATGGTCGTCTTGATGCCGGTGATCATGTATTCGCCGAGCGCGCGGCGCATGCGGGCGATGGCCTGCTCGCGCGTCGAGGCGTGGACGATCAGTTTGGAAATCATCGAATCGTAGTTCGGCGGGATCGGATAGCCGGCGTAGGCGTGCGAGTCGATGCGCACCCCGCGTCCGCCGGGGGCATAGTAAAGCTCGATCGTCCCGGGGCTGGGCATGAAGTTGCTCTCCGGGTCCTCGGCATTGATGCGGCACTCGATGGAATGGTGGCGCGGCACGGCGTTGAGCACGTGGTGGGAGAGTGGCTGGCCGGAGGCGATCTGCAACTGCTGCTTGACCAGGTCGACACCGTAAACCTCCTCGGTGATCGGGTGCTCGACCTGGATGCGCGTGTTCATCTCCATGAAGTAGAAGTTGCGATCCTCGTCGACGAGGAACTCGATGGTGCCGGCGTTCTCGTAGTTGACCGCTTTGGCCAGCGCCACGGATGCGTCGCCCATTTTTTTGCGCAACTTGTCGGTCATGATGGGCGAAGGGCATTCCTCGATGATCTTCTGGTTGCGGCGCTGAACGGAGCAGTCGCGCTCGCCGAGGTGGACGACATTGCCTTTGCTGTCGGCGATGAGTTGGAACTCGATGTGGTGCGGGTTGACCACGAACTTCTCGATGTAGACATCCGGATTGCCGAAGGCTTTCTCCGCTTCGGTGCGGGCGCTGTGGAAGCCTTTGACCAGCGTGACTTCATTGTGCGCCACACGCATGCCGCGTCCGCCGCCGCCGGCCACAGCCTTGACCATCACGGGAAACCCGATCTTGCGCGCGAGGCGCAGGGCTTCTCCTTCGGTCTCCACGATGCCGTCGCTGCCGGGCGTGACCGGCACGCCGGCTTTGATGGCCTGCTGGCGCGCCATGTTCTTGTCGCCCATCAGGCGGATGGCTTCGGGGGACGGTCCGACAAATTTGATTTTGCAGCTGGCGCAGACCTCGGCGAAGTGGGCGTTTTCGGCGAGGAAGCCGTAGCCGGGATGGATGGCATCGGCATCGGCGATTTCGGCCGCGCTGATGATGCGGTCGATCTTCAAATAGCTTTGCGGGCTCGGCGCGGGGCCGATGCAGATGGCCTCGTCGGCGAGTTGGACGTGCAACGACTGCACGTCGGCCTCGGAATAAACCGCGATGCTGCGGATGCCGAGTTCCTTGCAGGCGCGGATGATGCGCAGGGCGATCTCGCCGCGGTTGGCAATAAGGAGGCGCTTGATCA
>JBIKXZ010000029.1:0-18716 GCA_044355525.1 Chthoniobacterales bacterium | reverse complement strand
CCCACCGCGGTGACGGCCAGCGCGACGATCAGCGAATTGGCCAGCCAGCGCAGGAACCCGGTGTCGGTGACCAGGGCGAGGAAATTGGCCGCGCTGAAAGCGGCGGGCCAGCGCCATACCGCGGCGCCGGCCGACGAGGCCGGCTCGAGCGCGTGGATGGCGATCTGCCAAAGCGGCGCGAGGCAAAGCAGGACGGCGAGCGCGAGCGCGAGGTAGGTGACAGTCCTCCGCGGCCAAGTCGCGGACCACGGATCGCGGGGAATGGCAGGCGGGATGGTGCGGGGATTTTCTTTCACCACGGAATAAGGAGAGCAGAAAACAGGAGCGGCCGGTGCGCAAGCCCGGACCGGATTCTTTTGACAGCGCCTGCGGACGCGAACGAAATTATCGGGTCTTATGCGCCGCGCCCTTCTTCTTCTTTGCACCGCCTTGGTTGTGCCGGCGACGGTGTTCGCGGGGCGCTACGAGGCGCAGGGCGCCGATGAAATCCGCTACCGCATCACGCGGACAGGCGATGGTCTCGACATCCTCGTTTTGGGGGCGGGGGTGGATCGGCCGGACCAGGCCGTCTTTGTCGCGCTGGGCCGGCCGGACGGCGGCGGCAGTTCTTTGGTGCCGGCGGAGAAAAATTCCGAAGGCTCCGCGGTCTGGCTCCCGTTCGCGGCCGACCTGCTGCTCATGGCGCGCAGCTTGCCGGTCGGCGAGGAAAAAACGCTGCGACGTTGGGAGGGGACGCATTGGGGCGGACGCGAGAAGGCGGGCAACGCCTTCACCGTCGAAACCGAGCCGGCGCAATTGCTGCTCCGCATTCCCGGCAAGCTGCTGGGGCGCGGCGACCGCCTCGACCTGGCGATTTACCTCAAGGATCTCGCGGCCGACGGCGGGTGGGGGCGCCTTTACGGCGGACTCGATCCCGCCACGGCGTCCGGCACCGGCGAACGCACCATCCGTCATTATCTCGCCATGGAAAAAGGCAAAACCGGAACGACCTTCCGTCGCGCGGGACGGACCGATCCTGAGGCGCCCAAGGTCCGCATCTACCAGATGTTGCCGCGGCTTTTCGGCAACACGAACGAGACGCGCCAGCCCAACGGATCGATCACCGACAACGGCACGGGCAAATTCAGCGACCTCGACGAGACCGCCCTGACGGAACTGTCGGGCATGGGTTTCACCCACATTTGGGTGACCGGTGTCCTGCAGCAAGCCACGGCGACCGATTACTCCGCCATCGGCGAAGCGGCCGACGATCCGGATTTGCTCAAAGGCGTGGCCGGCAGCCCGTATGCCATCCGTGATTATTTCGATGTTTCGCCCGATTACGCGGACGATCCGTCCAAGCGCCGCGAGGAATTCAAAGCCCTCCTCGACCGCGCCCATGCGCAGGGCATGAAGGTCCTCATCGACTTCGTCCCGAACCACGTGGCGCGCAGTCATGCGTCCAACGTGAAACCGGACCTGTCCTTCGGCGCGGACGACAACCGGAAAGAATTTTTCGATCCGAAAAACAATTTCTACTACCTCACGCGCGACGTCGGGGTGGAGGGCGATGGTCCGCCGCTGCGTTTGCCCACGGTGGATGGCGACGGCCGCGTCACCAGTCCGACCGTCCTCGCCGTGGGCGGGGGCGACGGTTTGTTCGACGGCGAGAAAGATTTCGGTCGCGTGACCGGCAACAACATCGTCAGTTGGTCGCCCGGTCAAGACACCTGGTATGAGACGGTCAAACTCAACTACGGCTACGACTTCACCGAGTCCGGCAAGGGCGCGCGCCGCTATCCCCACGCCGCGGAACCCGGTCTTCCGGTGCCGGACACGTGGAAGAAAATGGACGAGATCATCGCCTACTGGCAGGACACGGGGGTCGATGGTTTCCGCGCCGACATGGCCCACATGGTGCCGCCGGAATTCTGGCGCTGGCTGATCGAGCGCTCGCGCGGACGGCAACCGGATGTCTACTGGATGGCCGAGGCTTATGACACTGATCCGTCCCGTGTGCCCGGCGGCGATCCCGCGGTTACCGCGGTCACGGAAGGCGCGGTCATGCCCGAATTGCTCAATGCCGGTTTCGATGCGGTCTATGATGATATTACTTACGACGCGCTGAAGAAGATCTACGACGGCGGCGGCACGGCCAACGACCTCGACGAGGTCCGTCCGCGTCCCTTCTTTTTCGACAATGCGCTGCGCTACGCCGAGAACCACGACGAAATGCGCCTTGCCGCCGCGTCGCAATGGGGCGGCGCCGGCATGCAGGTCGGGCGTCCGGTCTCCGCGCTGCTCTTCGGCCTCTCGCGCGGTCCGGTCATGCTTTACCACGGCCAGGAGGTCGGGGAACCGGCGGACGGGGCCGAAGGCTTCGGGCGCGAAGATGCCCGCACGACGATCTACGATTACTGGTCGATGCCGGAGTTCGCCAAGTGGGTCAACGGCGGCGCGTTCGACGGGGGGCGTCTCTCCGACGAACAAAAAGCGCTGCGCGATTTCTACCGCCGGTTGCTCGCGGCGGTCGACCAACCGGCTTTCCGCGACGGCGATTTTTATCCGCTCAATCCGGACAATCTGGAAAATCCCGGCTACGGCCGCCTCGACCGCGGGGTGAGCGGCCATTGGCTCTACAGCTACCTGCGCTACGACCCCGTGAGCGGCCAGCGCATGCTGGTCGTGGTCAATCTCCATCCGACCGAGACCCTGCGCGACGTGCGCATCCGCTTCCCGCGCCGGGCCATGCGTTTCCTCGGATGGGATACAGTGGCCGGTTCGCAGACTGTCCCGGTTCTCGCGCAGGACCGTTTGGGCGACGTGCCGGGCGAAACGGCCGAGATCGCGACCACGCCAGCGGAAATGGAAAATCCCGGCCTGCGGATCAAAGAGCTTCAACCTCTGGCCGCCGCCTACTACCAATTGCAGACACCCGCGGGCCCATAGTGCGTCCGCGGGACAACCGCCCCAACCCCATGAAAACCTCCGCCCTTCTCCCGTCCCGGCTCCTGCTGCCCGCTCTGGCCGTCTTGGCCTTCGCCCCGCTGCATGCCCAGACGCCATCCGCCGAACCGCGCCGCCTCGAGACCTTCCTCGGCTGGATTCCCATGCAGATGCTCCTGCCCGGCGAGCAGTTCATCATCGACATGAACCGCTTTTATTTCCGTCCGCCGAATGCCGCCGACCGTTTCGTCCTGCCGGAGAAAGTGGAGGGCCTTTCCGGTCTGCAATTCGAACCCGGCATGCGCCTCCTCCGCGTGTCCGTGGCCAAAGACGCGTCCGGCCTGATCGAGGTTCCGCTGCAAATTCTCGAGGAGAAAAAAAGCGGCGCGGAAGGGCTGGGTCGCATGGACACGGATGCCGCGGTCAGCAGCGAGGAAGACCAGGTGCAACTCGTCCGCGAGGGCGTGCTGCTCATCGGGGTGCAGCCGGCCGACGGTTACCGCTTCACTTTCCGGCCCGCCGCCGGGCAGAAAGTCGAATCGGTCCACGCGGTCGGATCCTTCAACGGCTGGAACACCGGTTCGCACCGCCTCCTGCCTTCGCCCGACGGCGCTTACGAGCTGTTCGTTCCCATGCCGTCCGGCTCGCACAACTACAAACTCTTCGTCGACGGCCAATGGATGCTCGATCCGGCCAATCCGGAAAAAACCGACGACGGCACCGGCAACGAAAACTCGATCGCCCGCGTCGGCGCCAGCGACCGCGGCACCCCGCCGGTGGTTTACGCCGAGGAAAACTCCGACGGCCGTTGCGTCTTCCGCATCGTGGGCGGCGCGGAGATCAAGCAGGTCTCGTCCGTCCTGCAATTGCCGGATGGAACCAGCCGCACGATCGATCATCAACGCGAGGGCGAACGTGTCACCGTTGCCGCCGCGGAAGCGCCGCAGGGATCGTGGATCCGTCTCGTAGTGTCCGATGCCAAAGGCAACGTGAGCAATGCCGCGCGTTCACCGGTCAAACCTCTCGACGGATTCCAATGGCAGGACGGCATCATCTATTACGCCTTCACCGACCGTTTCGCCAACGGCAACGAAACCAATGACCGTCCGGTCGAGGACGAGCGCGTGCCGGCGGCCGCCAATTACCAAGGCGGCGACTTCGAGGGCATCCGCCGCAAGATCGACGAGGGTTATTTCCGCGACCTCGGGGTCAATGTCCTCTGGCTGGCCCCGCTCAACCGCAATCCGGACGGTGCCTGGCAGGAATACCTCCCTCCTTACCGCCACTACACCGGCTACCACGGCTATTGGCCCGTCTCGCACACCGAGGTCGAGCCGCGCTTCGGCGGCGAGTCGGGCCTCATGGCCATGATCGATGCCGCGCACGGCAACGAAATGTTCATCATCGCCGACCTCGTGCTCAAACACGTGCACACCGACCACCCGATGTGGAAGGAAAAGCCGGAACTGTTCGGATCGCTCGAACTGCCGGATGGCACGAAGAACCTCCGCCGGTGGGACGACCACCAGTTCACCACGTGGTTCGAGGAATGGCTGCCCGGCTTCGACTTCCGCAATCCGGAGGCGGTCAAATTCCTCATCGGCAACGCGGTCGACTTCGCCACCCGCTTCAAGCTCGACGGATACCGCCTCGACGCGGTCAAGCACATCGAGCGCGATTTCTGGTGGAAATACCGCACAGCGATGCGCGCCGCGGTCGATCCGGGTCGCAAGGTGCCCCTCTACAGCGTGGGCGAGACCTTCATGGACCGCACGGGCATCATGAGCTTTGTTGGACCCAACATGCTCGACGGGCAGTTCGACTTTCCGCTCTATGACACGATCATCGACGTCTTCGCCAAGCAGCAACAGGGCATGCAGGAACTGGAGCGCTCGCTCTCCGCTTCCGAGACGATCTACGGCAAGGAGACGCTCATGTCGCCCCTGCTGGGCAACCACGACAAGGCGCGCTTCATGGCCTACGCGGATGGCGACCTGCCCCATCCGGAGGAGACCGACGAGGAGGAGGTTGGTTGGAAATTCCCGCCCAAGGTCGACAGCGCCCTGGCCTACGAGAAGCTCAAGCTCGGTCTGACCTTCGTCCTCTCCCTCGACGGTGTGCCCATGATTTATTACGGCGACGAGATCGGCAAAAGCGGCGCGGGCGATCCGGACAACCGCCGCATGATGCGCTGGGGCGACGAGGTCACCGCGGAGGAAAGTTCCGTGCGCGAGCACTTCAGCAAAGTCGCTGCCGTGCGCCACAAGCATCCGGCCCTGCGTTACGGCAGTCGTCGTCCGCTCGTGGCCGAGGGCGACCGCTACGCCTTCGTGCGCGCGCATCTGGGTGATGCCGTGCTCGCCGTGTGGAACCGCGGCGGCAATCCCACCGAATTTTCCTTCACAGCCGGACCCGAAATGGCCGACGGCACCTACGTCGACGCCTTGTCCGGCCAGGAAATCGAGGTCAAGGAAGGCCAGACGTCTTTCAAACTCGAACCGATGAAATCGGCGCTGTTTGTCGCGAAGGAAAGCTGAGGGTTCGGGAAATAAAGTAGAAGCGGCGTCCGCGCCGCTCCCACCTTGGCAAATCCTCAACCCGGCAAATTCTTCCAGACGAAGAGCACGAGCGAGGCGAGGATCAGGCAGAGGATGAGGAACTTGATCTGCGCGATGCGCGCGTCGGTCTTGCGGCGGCGGACCGGGCGGCGGCGGCCGGAGGCGCCGCGGATGAGATGATCGGCCGGCCGCGGCAAATCGAGCGAGGCCACATTGTTGTTCAGCCGCACGCGGCGTTCCGGCTCGGGGCGCGGGCGCGCCACTTTCGGTTTTTGCCGCAGCGCTTTTTCTGCCGCGGCCATTTCGCGCATGAGGCGATCCTGCTCCGCCTGCAACCGTGCGGCGTGCTCGGAAAGAGGATTGCTCGTGGGGCGCCGCGGCATGGTCCGGTCAATTCGACGAGCCGAGTTGGATGAACCAGAGGAGCAGGCCGATGAGGCCGAGGGCGGAGAGCGGCAGGGTGAACGCGAACCCGGCCATCAGCCAGTAGCCGAAGCTGTGTCCGCCGGACACCACCTCGCCATCGTAGGGTCCGCCGGACACCGGGGCGTCGTCGTCGGCCGCCACCTGGGCCTGGGCTTTGACATAAACCGAACGCGCGTCTTCCACCGCGCCGAGCGCTTTGGAAAGTTCCTTGTTCAACTCGGCCGGCGACCAGTCCTTCGGATTGATCGCCTCCAGTTCCTGCAGGTAGGTGCTGAAATTTTCCTGCACGTTTTTGAGGATTTCGAGGCGCTTGAGCGTCTGGTCGGTCTCGCGCTGGATGTGGACGAGCGAGGCGGTGAATTTGTCGACCATCTCGGCGCGGCCGGTGTCGAATTGGTCCTGCCGGCGGCTCAGTTCCTCGAGTTTTTGCTTCTCGCGTTCGAGCTGTTCGGCTTGTCGCTTGAGGGCGACCAGGCGCTCCTGCGCTTGGGCCACTTGGTCGTCGAGTTGTTCGACCGACGGGGCGGAGGAGGGTGAGGTGTCTTCGTCGAGGTCGAGGAAATCGTCGCGGTGGGATCGGTGTTCGGCCATAAGTCGGTCTCCGACCGGAAGGTAGGTTTTCCGCGGGTGCGGTGGCGAGAAAAAAACGGGCGCCGTCGATGGCGTGACAGGGCGCCCCGCGGCGTTATGCTGGCGCTTCCGGGATGCGCGGAACAAAGCGGTTCATGGCCAAGAAAGACATCTACTACGCCGCCCTCGCGCCCTACCGCGCGCTTTTCCGCACGGGGCTTCCCTTGCTCTGCTACCACAAGGTGGCCCGTAAGCCCGCGGGGGCCAAGTTGCGGTCCACGTTCATTTCGCCGGGACTTTTCGCCCGGCAAATGCGGGAACTGCGGGCCGACGGATTCCGCTCCGCGGGACCCGGGGCGTGTCTGCACTCCGCGGCTTCTTCCCGTGCGAAGGAAGTGGTCCTGACCTTCGACGACGGCAGCCTCACCGCCTTGCGGGCCGCCGCGCCGGTCATGGCCGAATGCGGCTTCACCGCGATCAATTACTTGGTGGCCGATCTCCCCGGCGGGATCAACGAATGGGATGCCTCGCGCGGGGAGGTGCCCGACCGCTTGATGGACGACGCCGAGGTGCGCGAGTGGATGGCCGCGGGCCATACCATCGGCGCGCACACCCGGACGCATCCGGACCTGACGAAAATCCCCCCCGACCGCGCCCGCGAGGAAATCAGCGGCAGCAAAAAAAGCCTCGAAGACCGCTTCGGCATGGCGGTGCAACATTTTTGCTATCCCTACGGAAAGTTTTCCCCCGCGGTGCGCGATTTGGTGGCCGAAGCCGGCTACGAGACGGCCGTCACCACGGAACCCGCGGTGTTCCATCCGGGCACCGACCCGCTCCTCATCCCTCGCTTCGGCGCCCGCGCCCACAGCCTCAACTTCCGCAACGTCCTCCGCTCCCTGACTGGACAGCTGAATGCCCGCTCGGCGCCGCCTCATGCGTGCTGAAACGAAGGCAGCTCTCCGCGCAGTCTCCGCCGTATGGATTGAGCGGTCGCCGCGGCGACAAGACATCATCGGCACGATGCCGATGCCGCGTTGATTCCGAGATTTTGTAGCGGCGCTCAGCCGAGGCTTAGCCGAGTTGGCCCAACCCATGGCCGCCACCATCGACACCAGCGTGCTCAATGCGGGGGAGCAGGAGTTGATTCAAGGTCTCAGCGACTCCTCGCCATTACGGTATCTTGCCGTCATTGGTGGAGTCGATTGGCTTCCTGCGATGTTCGACGAAGTGATTTGTCCACCGGAAGTTGTCGAGGAGTGTTCTCATCCAAGCGCGCCGGCTGCTCTGCGTGCTTGGGTTATTTCGCCTCCTTCTTGGTTACGGGTGGTGTCGGTCACGCCATCTGTGTCTACGTGGCCTGTTCTTCTTCCTTTTCAAAAGAGTAACTCCCGCAAGTTAGTCGGGAGGAAAACGGAGCCGCTGCATCAGGTTGGCTGCCGCCGTAGGATCGCGATGCGCTTGACAGGCCTCAGCCAGCCGAGCGGGCCTCGTTGATGAGTTCCTCCAATCCCCGCAGACGGTAGCTCCGGCAAAGCCCGCGCACGCCGGCCAAGTCGAGTTCAGGATTGCGCATCAGCAGTTCGATGATGTCGGCTTTGGATTTGGTGCCGCCGGCATAAAGCTTGAGGGCGATCAGATGTGGCAGCGGGACCAGCTTGAGAGCGCTGCCGGAACGCGCGGTCAGTCGCGCTTCGCGCAAAGCATCCTCGATGACCGCGGGAAACTTGTCCGCGTAGCTGATGATCTGGATCAAACCGAAGGAACCCTCGATATCGATCACGCCGCCCAAGGGATCGTCGGCATCCGGTTCGTGCAACTCGGCTTGGTATCCGGCATTGCGGAGGGAGTCCGTTAGTTCACGCAGCTTCCGCACGTTGGCATTGACGCCCAGATCGAGATCTTCGGTCTGGCGCACGTAGCGGTAGGCTGCCAGCGCCACCGCGCCGATGACGACGGCATCGAGCTGGTGCGTGTGCAAGCAGTGGAGGATTTCCTCGGCCGCCCGCAAGATGGCATCGGCGTCTTCCACCGGGTCAGCGGGTGCGTGCGGTGGGTTGCAACCACGCGAAGCGGCGGCTCATAGTGAGAGCAGCGCGGATGCGTTCCTCGACCGTCATCCGTTCGACGCGGCGCATTTCCGCGCACCGTGAGGCCGCCGCCGAACGACTTCGACGCTGCGGCGGCAAGGATGCCGAGGGTTGATCTTTCTTCGCCATGCCTTTCTTTAAGTGTCATCCGGGGGATGGTCAATGATCGCCGCTGCGGCACTCGGTTCTCCGCGGGCAGGAAAAGTAAGGGCCACAGCCGAGTCTGCGAGACGGCCGAGAGAACCTTAGTCCGCAGGCAAATAAAAGGCAGGATAACATCGCAGCCCGCTGATTTCCTCCGGCCATCTCCGCTATCGCTCCGGTTCGGGGCGCGTTGAGTTTCTTCTAATCGGGCTTCTGGAACTTCTTGGCGACGCATGTTTCGGGCTGGTGTGCCAGCCCGAAACAATCTCTGTCATCCGTGCTTATCCGTGTTAATCCGTGGCTAATGCCTTTTCTGGCTGGCGGATTTATCCACGTCCATTTGCCCTCGGCTGTGGCTAATTTTCCGCTGCTTTACTTCCCCGCGGGGAAGATAAGGCGCAGCTCGGCGCCTCCGAGCGCGGACTGGCGCGCTTCGAGTTTCGCGCCGTGGTTGTCGGCGACGGCTTTGACGATGAAGAGTCCGAGCCCGGTGCCTTGCGGTTTGGTCGTGTGCAGGGGGATTTTGGCCAGCGTCTCGCGCGGGAGGCCGGGGCCGCTGTCGGACACGGAGAGAACGATGGCTTTGCGTCCGTGCGCCACGGATATGACAATCTCCCGCGTGCGGCCGGTGTCGCCCGGGCGCATGGCTTCGACGGCGTTGCGCAGGAGATTCGAGACGGCGAGGAGGAGCTGGCCCTCGTCGCCGCGGACTTTTACGGCCCGTCTCGCGCTCTCGACTCGCAGGGTGATGCCGGCGGCGCGCAGGTCGTCCTTGGCGTAGAGTTCGGCGCTGCGCACGACGTTGACCAAATTTACCTCCTGAGCCTTGGTCTGCACGGAGCGGAGGAGGGACATCATTTTGCCGATGGTTTCGACAGTGCGTTCGGCGTTGGAGATGGTGGTGGAGAGAAAGGCCCGCGCCTGGGCGAGTTCCCGCGAGTCGCCCTCGATGCGTTGGAGCGCCATCTGGCTGTCGAGGAGGATGGCGCTGAGCGGCTGGTTGATTTCGTGGGCCACGGCGGCCGCACTGAGGCTGGTCTTCAACTTCTGCTCGAGGTCGCGGCGGTGTCTTGCCGCCAGTTTGCGTTCGCGCTCGGCAGCTTCTTTTTCCGCGGTGATGTCGAAGTTGACCCCGATTTCGCGGAGGCCCGCGCCTTGCGGATCGGACACGAAGGTGCACAGGGCGCGCAGATGCCGCACTTCGCCACCGGGCCGGATGATGCGGTATTCGTAGGCTGAGACTTGGCCCGCGGCGGCGGCGTCGGGGAGCTGGCGAGCCACCTTGGCCATGTCGTCGGGGTGCACGAAGGGTTCCCAGCGTCCGTCGAAATCCTCGCGGCGCACTCCGTAGATGCGGAGCATTTCGTCGTCCCATTCCTCGATCCCCGTGGCATTGTCGCGCGACCAGAAACCGATGCCGGCGGCGGAAGCAGCCAACCGCATGCGCTGGGCAGACTCGCGGATTTTATCTTCGGCAAGTTTGCGTTCCGTGATGTCCTGCATCACGCCGCTGGCGCTGACGGGGCGGCCGTCCTCGTCGCGGATCACGGTGCCATGCTCGCGGATATACCGCACCTCGCCCGATGGTCGGACGATGCGGTAGTCCATCTCGAAAACATTTTCGCTCTCGAGCATGCGGCGGGTCTCGCGCATGACCGCATCGTAGTCGTCGGGGTGGACGAATTTTTCCCAGCGTCCGTCGAATTCCTCGTGGCGGATGCCGTGGATGCGGGCCATTCCCTCGTCCCAGCGGTCGAGTTGGGTGGAGACGTCGATTTCCCAGAAGCCGAGGCGCGCGGCCGAGGCGGCGAGCCTCATGCTGCGGTCGGATTTGGCGCGGGCCAGTTCGGCTTCTTTGCGCGCGGTGATGTCGGTCATCACGCCTTCCCACACCACGGAGCCGTCGGGCAGGTCCCGCGGCACGGACTCGGCATGGATCCAGCGCGTTTCGCCGTCCGCCACGATGCGGCACTCCTCGCTGAAGGGGAGCTTGTGCTCGAAGACATAAATGTTTTTGCCCATCCATGTGTCATAGTCGTCGGGATGCACGCAGGCGAAGACGTTGAGCGGGTCCTTTTCCGCGGCCTCCCGCTCGACGCCGCAGGTCTCCAGAAAGCGGCTGCTCATGAAGGAAAAATGCGGCATCCCGCCGCCGGAAGGCTGCACCATGGTGTAGGTGCCGGCGGGGATGTTTTCCGTGACTTCGTAGGCGGCCTTTTCCAAACGGCGCCGCGCGGCACCGACTTCCGTGGTGCGTTCGGCCAGCAGCTGCTCGAGTTGCGCACGGTAATCCGCGGCGGTTTGTTCGGCGTGTTTGCGGTCGGTGACATCGCTGGTGATGCCGGCCATGCGCACCGCTTGACCTTGATCGTCGTGCACGATGTCGCCCCGCGTTTCCATCCAGAGGATCTTGCCGTCCGGCAGCACGATCCGATACTCGAGGGCGAGGGGGCTTTGCGCGTGGAAGGCCGCCATGGCGTCGCGTTCGGCCGCGGGCAAATCTTCCGGATGCAGCCGTTCGCGCCAAATTCGCCACGTGTCGAGTTCCCCGCGGCGTTCGCTCTCCGCGACGCCGAAGAGATCCATCATTTCCGGCGACCAGGTGACGAACCCGGTCACCAGGTCCCACTCCCAGAACACGGACTTGGCCGCGCGGGCGGCGAGGGTGATGCGCTCGCGCTGGGTGGTCTCGGCTTTGGCGCGGGCGTGCGTTTCCATCAGGTTAGCTATAGCACCCCGGAAAGAAAAAGGCAGCGGGCGGGTGGGGCTAGGTCTGCCGGGACGACTAAACAGATGAAGGCATTTTTCGCCACGGATTGACACGGATAAACACGGATAAAAGACAAGATAAGGCCCGGTTGGCTGACGCCAGCCGGGCCAATTTTTTCCGGAAGGCGCAAAATTCGCAAACTGCAGCCGTAACTTCCTCGACGTAGTTGCTGCTTCAGACGGACAAGACTTTTTGCGCCGGTGTCAGCCGGCGCAAAAATATCCTCTGTCATCCGCGTCTATCCGTGGCTGAGCTGTCTCGGGTTCGGTTGTGTCTATCCGCCTTGACTCAACTAAAGTATGATATATCATCATACCTGACACAACGACCATGAGCGCCGCCAAGATTGCCATCACCCTGGAGGAAAGCCTGCTCCGGCAGGTGGACCAGCTGGTTTCATCCCAAGTTTATGCCAACCGCAGTCGCGCCATCCAGGAAGCGGTGGCTGAGAAGTTGCGACGGATGGACCGCAGGCGTTTGGCGCGCGAGTGTGCCAAGCTCGATCCGGCTTTCGAGCAGTCCATGGCTGATGAAGGCTTGGCCTCCGACCTCGAGCAATGGCCCGAATACTGAGAGGGGACATTGTCTGGGCCGATCTCGATCCGACGCGCGGACACGAGCAGGCCGGGCAACGGCCCGTGCTGATTTTGAGTGAGGATGTTTTCAACGAGCGCTCCGGCACGGTCATTGCCGTGGCCCTGACCAGCCAACCGCAGCGCGCCGGTTTTCCGCTGACCTTGGAATTGACCGGAATCAAGCTGCCGAAAAGGTCGTGGGTCAAGATCAGCCAAGTCCGGACACTTTCCGTGCTGCGTCTTGGAAAAAAGATCGCCCGCGTGCCCCCCGAGGACCTCGAAACGATCGTCGAGGGCTTGAACGAATTGATCGGCGGCCGTGCGTGAGGAGCCGGGCGTTGATATCCCTGCCTTTCATTTGCCTGCAGACTAACGTCCTCGGCTGTTTGGTCGCCGCGGCGACCTATTTGCCTTAGGGCCATCTGCGGTTCCGCTTCGCTCCGGTTCGCTTTCGCTCGGCTGTGGCCTGCTTTGGGATCGGCTGCGGAGCAACGGACTGTTGCGGGTCGGAGGTGTGGGGGGTAAGGTCCCGGCAATGAACGATTTGATTTTCGAGGTTTCTCAGGAGTCCGACGGCGGCTTTGTGGCCGAGTGCCTCACAGAGCCTATTGTGACGCAAGGCGACTCTTGGGAGGAACTGCGGGAAGCGGCCAACGAAGCTGTGCGCGGATATTTTTTCGATGCTCCGGAGAAGTTGCCGGCCCGCGTCCGCCTACATCTCGTTCGTGACGAGAGCTTCGCCCTGACCTGAAGCATGAAGCTTCCGAGAGACCTGCCCGGTGCGTCTCTCATCAGGCACCTGTGCAAGCGCTGGGATTAGAGCGTTGTCCATCAGGTGGGCAGCCACGTGATCCTCCAAACCGGAACGCCGGGGCATCAGAGACTGCCGGTTCCGGATCATCACACTCTACGCGTTGGAACGCTCAATACGATCATCCGACTGGTCGCCGCACACAAAGGTGTGAGCAAAGAAGAAGTGCTCAGAGGTCTGTAGCAACGCGTAAGTTTTTCCCGGTGGAGAATGTTTCGGGTCAGTTGATTGCCTTAGGGCTACCTGCGGTTCTGGCCTGAAACCTTTATCGCCGGAAGCAACTCAGCGCGCCCCATGTCAGTGGGGCGTGCTGTTATCCTGCTTTTTATTTGCCTGCGGACGGACGTCCTCGGCCGTCTCGCAGACTCGGCTGTGGCTAAAAATTCCGTGGCCTACCTTTTCCCGGGGCTACGAAGGGTTGTTGTCCATCCTGCGGCGCGCTAGGTTGTTTTTATGTCGAACCAAGAAGCCATCTTGGAGCCTGCTCTCTTGCGCCGCTTGGTGTCGCGGTTGGAAAAAGAGGAGCATCTCGCCGCTGCCTACCTGCTCGGGTCCGCGGTCCGCGGCGCTTTGCGCCCGGATAGCGATCTGGATATCGCCCTCTTGCCGGTGCGCGGGCGCATGATCGCGGCGGAGGACCGTTTCTCGCTGGCGGCCGATTTGGAAGATCTGGCCGGGCGTCCGGTCGATGTCGGTGTGTTGTCCACCGCGAACCTGGTTTACGCGAAGGAAGCCGTGGCGCATGGCCGCGTGATTTTCGAACGCGATCGCACCGCGCGTGCGCGCTTCGCCATGCTGGTGCTCTCGATGTATGCCTCCTTGCAGGAAAGCCGCCGGGAGGTGCTGCATGCCTACGCCGCCTGACGACATCCTGCTCAACAAAGCGGCCATCATCGAACGCTGCATCCGGCGGGTGGGTGAGGAGGCGCGGGCTTGTCCGCGTTATGACGATTATTCCCACGTCGATGCGCTCACGCTCAATATCGAGCGCGCCTGCCAGGCCTCGATCGACATGGCCATGCATGTGGTGGCCGAGCGGCATCTCGGTGTTCCGCAAAGCAACGCCGAGGCCTTCGCTTTGCTCGAGAAAGCCGGTATTGTCGGCGCAGAACTATCCAAATCGCTGCGCGGCATGGCCGGCTTCCGCAACATCGCCGTGCACCAATACGAGGAACTCGACATGGATGTGCTGCGCTGGGTCGTCGAGACCGGTCATCGCGATTGGATCAAACTGGGTGAGGCGCTCGGAGTGTCCATCCGCCCTTAAGGACTTTCGCAATGCGGACCGACCACCGACACGGCACGCGCTCAGCTGCTCTGGAGCACGCCTTGTATGCTCAAGCGATGAACGTTTCGGGCCGTTGTCAGACGGCCCGAAACAATCTTCCGTAATCCTCTTCAATCCGCGTCTATCCGCGCTAATTTGAACGCTGCGCTCAACTCTTCGAGTTGTCTGTCTCGCTTCGCTCGGCTGTGGCTAAAAACTCCGTGAGGTTCTTCCAGCCCTCACGCGTCGGCGCGGTGATGCAGGGAGGCGAGGCGGACGAGAGCCGATCCGCGCACTTTGAGCTTGGCGGCAATGCGTTTGCGGTGGAGGCCGACCGTGCCGGGGGAGATGCCGAGGCGGTCGGCTATTTCCTTGTTGAGCAGGCCGTGGCCGAGTTCGCGAAAGACCTCGCGTTCACGCGGGCTGAGCGAACTTTCGGGATCGGTGCGGTCCGGCGTGCCCGGACGCGCGGCAAGGAACTGCAAAATTTCGCGCTGCAGCACGGAGTAGGCCTTGGTTTTTTCCACCACCCCGCAGATGTGCCGACGCAGATCTTGCGGCACGACAAAGGTCGAGGCCTCACCGGAAAGAACGACGGAGCGCGCTTGCGGATTCTCGCGGGCCGCTGCGCGTGCCACATCCGTGCCGCGGCCGTCGGGCAAGGCCAGATCGAGAACAAGAAGGTCGGGTTTCAGTTCCTCCAAAGTTCGCAGTGCTTCCTCGCTCGTGTGGGCAATGCCCTCGACCACCAATCCGGGAATCCCGCGCAACATGCCGGCCAACATGTGGGCGAACATGATCTCATCCTCTACGATCAAACAACGGGCGGGCATGGCGGGCGTGAGCGGGAGCGCCATCCTTAATCTATGTGCAATTTCGGTCTGGCGCAACAGCGTCAAAGTTATTCACGCATAGAGCTGAGAGCTCCGCCGCAATTTACGGGAAAAAAATATCCCTTTGTGGATATTGCGAGACACTGAGTGTGGGTTTAGTTTCCACATCTGCAACTTCGTGTGACGCGTGCTGCTCCAGTGCGCTACGAAGTTATCCGTCTGTTTGACCTATCGCTTCAGAAAATGACTTCGTTTATGACTCGTCCCATTCTATTCGCTGCCGCTCTCGCCCTCCTCGGCAGTTCCATTGTTTCCCATGCGCAGACGCTGTTTTATTGGAGTGGTGATGGTACCAACTCGTCGTTCGTCACGGCGGGTAACTTTAAGAACAGTCCCGCTTCGAGCACCAACGCCACACCCACGAGCGCGGACACGACGCAGTTGGTTTTCGGCGCGCGCAACGCGGTCAGCACGGTGGCTTCGAATGCCACGGCCGGATTCAACGTGTCCGCACTGATCTTCAGCAACACTGCCTTGCAGTCCTACACCATCACGGGAGCGCAGATTGAGTTCAAAAAGATCGGCAGCGTTAATCCGCTGATTTCGCAACAGTCGTCGCAGGCCCAATCGATCGCCACCGGCATCAAGCTCGCCGAGCCACTCACGCTCGGCGGCGACGGCAGCGGCTTGGTCACGATGACCGGAGCGTGGGAAGCCGGCAGCAAAGGCATCAACAAGACCGGCACGAGTGCTTTCTTTATCAACGTGGCCAGCGTCGCCAGCAGCGGCGCGGTGACGATCTCCAACGGCACGCTGGCCCTACAGTCAGCTACGACCTTGGCCGGCGGGGTTATTCAGTTGCGGGGCGGTGTCTTGGCAACCACAGGGACTTTCAGTCGGGCGCTGGGCACAGGTGCGGCTAATGTGAACTTCGGCGCCGGCGGCGGCGGATTTGCCGCCTACGGCGGGGCCTTGACGGTGTCCACGGCGTTCGCCACCTGGGGCGGTGCTAACGCCCTCCCCACCAACGCGCCCCTCATTCTTGGCAGCGCCATTGCCAACAATGTTGTCACGCTCTCAGGCACCAACAACTTGGGAACCACCGGGACACGCGAAATCCGGTTGGTCGACAACACCGCCACTAACTCGGACGCGGCGGTCATCTCGGGTGTCATCTCCGGGGCCGCGAACTTGCAAGTCACCGGTGCGGGCATATTGAGCCTGACGGCCACGAACACTTACGGCGGCACCAACTTCATCGGCGGCGGCACGGTGCGTGCGACCACTTTGGCCAACGCGGGAACCAGCAGTTCTTTGGGGACCAACGCCTCGATCGTCATCACCAACGGCGGCGTGCTCGAGTATGTCGGCACGACCAACACCTCAATGAACCGGGTGATCAATCTGGCCTCGGGCAACGGCGGCATCGGGGTGTCGAACTCCGCCGTCGCATTGACCATCGCCGGGGCGATCAGCAACAGCGGCTCGCTGGTCAAGTCCGGTGCCGGAACGCTCATCCTTTCCGCGAGCAACAGCTACACGGGTGCCACCACGATCAGCGGGGGAACTTTGTTGCTCTCGAATGCAGGGACCATCTCGACCAACACGCTCGATCTGGCTGCCTCTGGTGCGACTTTGAATATCTCCAACATCACCGCGGCCACGGTCAATGTCGCGGCGCTTTCCGGCGTGGCAGGCTCTACCGTCTCCATGGGCGCCAAGAACATGTCGTTCGGCGGCAACAATGCCTCGACGACCTTCGCGGGGGTGGTCACTGGCAGCGGCAATCTGACCAAAAACGGCACCGGCACAACGACACTCTCGGGGGCCAATACCTATACCGGCTCGGCCATCGTTTCGGCTGGCACCCTGCAGCTCAACAACTCGATCGGTTCGGCCCTTGGATCGATCACCAACCTCTCGGTGGCCACCAATGCGGTCCTGCTCGTTTCGCAGAGCAATCAGGTGAACAATGCCTCTGCTGTTTCGCTCTCGGGCGGCACGATCCGCACGCCGGCTGGCATCAGCGAAACCTTCGGCAACCTTTCGGTCACCGGCAGCGGCACCCTCGATTTCGGCGCCACCTTCGGCAACGCCAGCAGCATGAATTTCGGCACCTACACGCCGAGCGCCTTGCTCACACTCAACAACTTCAATTTCGGCAGCACGCTGACTTTCAAGACCGATCTGACCAGCAGCATAACAAACAGCTCTTTCTTCACCTTCAACAACGGTGGAATTAGCAGCTTCAATTGGAACGCGGGCACAAGCACCTTCACCATCACCGCCATCCCCGAGCCCTCGACTTACCTCGCGGCCGCCGGTCTCCTCGGCTTGATGCTCTGGCCCTCGCGCCGGCGCATCATTCGCGACGCCAAGAAAATCCTCGGTCTGCGCGCTCCCATGCGCGACCGCCTTGCCGCGCTGCGTGATAGCTGAGCAGCAGTGGCTTCCTGTTTTTCCGGGAAACGTCCGCTGAAAACACCCGCCGCCATGGGGCGCTTTGACGATAGAACAACGAGGCTGGCCCGCCGGCAGGAAAGCGATGCCTTCCGGAACTACGTGATGCCGATCAACTGGCTCATTGGTTTGGAGGGGATCTCCGGCCGCCGCGGACCACGGTTCAGCGGGTCGCTGTCTTTCTGATCAGCGCGTGCGGTCGGATGAACCTACGGCTCGGAGAGGCTGGCCGAGCTTACCCAGGGGACAGCGTCAGTGCGTGTGGCTGTGTTCGGCCTGCGCTTGAGTGAGCCACTCGGGGAAGGGATCGGGCAGTTTGCACCAGACCTCCGGGCCGCGGACCATTTCCTCGTCGGTGAGTAAGCAGCGGTCGAGTTCGGTGGTCATCGCTTCTTTCGGGAGATTTTGTCCGATGTAGACGATTTGCTGGCGTCGGTCGCCGAAGGGCTCTTTCCAATCCTTCATGATCGACTTGAGGGTTTCCTCGTCGTCCGGCCAGCGGGACTTGGGCGCGGCGGCCCACCAATAGCCGACGGGTTTGTATTCCGCGCTGCCGCCGGCCTGGCTCCACAGGCCGATCATGTCGTGGCGCGTGGCCAGCCAGAAATGTCCTTTGGAGCGGAGGAGTCCGGGCCATTCGGTGTGGAGGAAATCCCAGAAGCGCTGCGGATGGAAAGGACGGCGCGCGCGGTAAACGAAGCTGCCGATGCCGTATTCCTCGGTTTCCGGGGTGTGCACGTTGTTGAGTTCCTTGATCCATCCGGCCGAGGCCTGGGCTTTTGCCATGTCGAAGCGTTTGGTGTCCAAAACGCGCTCGAGCGGGATGCTGCCGCGCTCGGCCTCGACGATTTCCGCGTCGCGGTTGAATTGGCGGAGGATGGCGCGGAGTTGTGCCAGTTCGTCTTCGCTGACTAGGTCGGTTTTATTGATGATGATGACATCGGCGAATTCGACCTGGTCGATGAAGAGGTCGGCGATGGTGCGTTCGTCGCCTTCGCCGGCGGCCATGTTGCGGTCCTTGAGGTAATCGGCGGCGTTGAATTGTTGGAGGAAGTTGGCCGCGTCGACCACCGTGACCATGGTGTCGAGGCGGGTGATTTCCTGCAGTCCGTTGCCTTCCTCGTCGGCGAAGGTGAAGGTCTGCGCGACGGGGAGCGGTTCGGAAATGCCGGTCGACTCGATGAGCAGGTAATCGAAGCGTCCTTCGCGGGCCAGGCGCGAGACTTCCTTGAGCAGGTCGTCGCGCAGGGTGCAGCAGATGCAGCCGTTGGACATCTCGACGAGTTTTTC
>JBIKXZ010000028.1:0-18730 GCA_044355525.1 Chthoniobacterales bacterium | reverse complement strand
GAAATTGTAAGCCGTGCCGGTTTTGCCCGCCGCGCCGGCCACGGTGAGTCCGTAGTCGGACATGGCCCGGCTGCCCGTGCCGCGGACCATGGAATCGGTGAGCAGACTGTGCACCTGCCAGGCGGTGCTGTCTTCGACCACCTTGGTCCGCGCATTGTCGCGCTGGTAGATGACCTGTCCGTCGCCGTCGAGGATGCGGTCGATGATATGCGTGCGACTCGGACGCGTGCCGCCTCCGGGAAACATAGTGTAGGCCAGCGTGGTTTCCTCGAGGGACAACTCGCTCGTGCCGAGATAGCTGTTGGCATAGGGACGCAACGGCGAGTCGATGCCGGCTTCCTTCGAGAGCTTGCCGACCGCATCGAGCCCGGTGCGGAAACCGACCCGCACCGCCGCCGCATTCTTGCCGTGCACCAGCGCCTCGCGCACCGTGATTTCGCCCTCGTATTCGTTGTCCGGGCGCTCCACGCCCCATTCGCCGAGAATGCCCGAGCCGCCGCCGATGCCGACCAAGCGGTTATCGAGCGCCCAGTCCTGCACGACGTCCCCGGGAAAAACACCTTTCTCGAAAGCGGCGGCGAAAACCAACGGGACAAAGGTTGTGCCGACAGGACGTTTGCCCTGCACGCTGCGGTTGTATTCGCTGTGGAGGAAGTCGCGGCCGCCCACCATGACAAGGATCCCGCCCGTGGCGTTGTCCAAGGCGAGCACCGCGCCCTGCAGGTAATCGGGAGCCTTGGTGTTCGAGGCCCCGGGCTTCGGCCGGTTGGCTGCGTATTCGCGGGCGAAGTCCGCGTAAGTCTGGTTGGAATAGCCGCGACGGCGTTCGACGTCGTCCAAACGCCGGCGCAAGGCTTCCTCGGCCGACTTCTGCATGCGCGTATCCAGGGTGGTATGGATGCGGAACCCGCCGTTCATCGCGCGATCGTAGCCGAGCGAGGCGATGGCCTGCTGGCGCACGTAGTCCATGGCGTAGGATTGTTTGACCGGATCCGGGCGCTTGCGGACGGTGAGCGGCTCGGCCAGGGCTTCCGTGTATTGCTCCCGCGTGAGGAAGCCGAGGTCGCGCATCTGCTTGAGGACGTAATCGCGGTTCGTCCGCGATGCCTCCGGGTCGTTCCATGGCGAGAGACTATTCGGACTCTTGAGCAAACCGGCCAGCGTGGCGGCCTGCGCGGCGGTCATCTCGGACGCGGGCACCCCGAAATAACCACGGGACGCCGCCTCCGCGCCGTAAAGTCCACCGCCGAAGTAAACGCGGTTGAGATAAAGCTCCATGATCTTCTCCTTGGGGAAACGCTCCTCGATACGGTGCGCGAGGGTGATCTCGAGAAGCTTGCGGCGGTAGGTGCGTTCCTTGAGGTCGAACGAATTGCGGGCCAGCTGCTGGGTGACCGTGCTGGCCCCCTGACGGATCCGGCCCGCGGACCAGTTGGCCATGGCGGCGCGGGCAATGCCCATGTAGTCCACCCCGTCATGCGACCAGAACCGCTGGTCCTCCGCGGCCACCACCGCGTCGACCAGCACCTTGGGAAGTTTGTCATAAGGAACGGGGTCGCGGTTTTGGATGAAAAACTTGCCCATCGGCTCGCCCTTGCGGTCGTAGACCAGCGAGGCGGACTCCATCCGCTCGAGACGGTCGAGGTCGAATTGCTTGGCCATCTCGGTGAATTCCGTGCGCACCAGCAGGAAAAGAATGGCCCCGACGGCCGCGCCGGCCAGGGCCAGCAAAAGCGGAGCCAACCAGAGCCAGCGCCACGGCGAACGGCGGCGCGGTGACGCGTCTTCCCAGGAATAATTACGGCGCGGCATGGAAGTGAACCAGTGTGTTCCACAGAACGCCCCGGCTGGCAACGCCAATGCCCGTGGGCGACGCTGGCGGGACGACTGGACAGGGAATCTACACCATTGCAGGCTTCTTGCCACCATGGAGACGCCTGATTCACCCCGTAAACCGATTCTCTATTGGGACGGGGACTGCGGTTTTTGCCGGCGCTGGGTCGAGCGCTGGCGCGCCACGACCGGCGATGCGGTGCAGTATCGCACCCTGCAAGGTGCACCGCCCGAGGTGCTCGCGGCGGCCGGCGGGGACAGGCTCGAGCGTATCGTGCTGGTGCGTGCCGACGGATCGCTGGCCACCGGTGCGGACGCGGCCCTCACCTCGCTCGCGCCCCATGACATCGATGCACGATGGATGCTCGCGGCCTACCGGCGCGTTCCGTTTTTCCGCCCGATCGCGGAGGCGTGCTATCGCTGGACCGCGGCGCACCGCCCGTTCTGCGCCAAAGCGACCGACCTTTTGTGGGGTCGCACCACGGAAAAGCCGGCCTACGAGCTGTCCGGCTGGATTTTTCCCCGGCTGATCGGAGCCATCTTTCTCAGCGCGTTTGTTTCGCTGTGGTTGCAAATCGACGGACTCTCCGGCTCGCAGGGCATCCTGCCCGTGGCCGGACAATTGGAGGCCGTCACCGCGCACTTTGCCGCGGCCGGCCAGTCGGCCCAAGCATATGCGCAATTTCCTTCGCTCCTGTGGTTCGGAGCCAGCGACACCATGCTGCACGTTTGGTTGGCAGTCGGCGCGGTCGCCGCTCTGCTGCTCGTGCTCGGCCTGTGGCCGGCCGTTGCCGCCTTGGCTGCGTGGGCGATCTACCTTTCCTTCGCCGCCACCCTTCCCGTTTTCCTCAATTTCCAATGGGATGCCCTGCTCCTCGAAGCCGGCTTTCTGCTCGTGTTTTTCGTGCCGTGGACCCGGTCGCTGCGCTTGGGCTCCGCCGCGCCGGCGCGTCTGGCCCGGCTCCTCGCCTGGTGGTTGCTCTTCCGGCTCATGTTCGAGTCCGGCGTGGTCAAATTGCACGGATTCGACGAAACCGGACGCAACACGTGGCTCGATGGCACGGCGTTGGACTTCCACTATTTCACGCAGCCCATTCCCGTGTGGCTGAGTTGGTGGATGGCGCAGTTGCCTTCATGGTTCCATCGTCTTTCGCTCTGGGGTGTGTTCTTCATCGAACTCGTCCTGCCCTTTTTCATCTTCGGGCCGCGCCGCCTGCGCATGACTGCATTCTGGGGTTTCAGCTTCCTCATGATTTTGATCATGGCCACCGGCCACTACGGCTTTTTCAACCTGCTCACCCTCGCACTCTGCGTCACACTGATCGACGATGCATCGTGGCCGGCGGCCTTGCGCCGCATTCTCGAACGGCGGCAGCCGACGGGCGTGCTTCATCGACCGGAACGGCTCAAGCGCAAAATCCTCCCCTGGATCGCCGCCCTGCTTGTCTCTCTCACCACCGCGCAGTTGCTCATCGTCCTGCGCTGGGTTTCGCCCGCCACCGTCGGACCGGTGCTCGGACCATTCGCGCCGTTCCGTAGCGCCAATTCCTACGGTCTCTTCAGCGTCATGACGACCGAGCGTCCTGAGATCACCATCGAAGCGAGCGCGGACGGCATTAACTGGGAGCCTTACCGTTTCCGTTGGAAGATGGAGCAGAACGACACGTCCATGCCGTTCGCTCTGCCCCATATGCCACGGCTCGACTGGCAAATGTGGTTTGCCGCGCTCGAGTTTCGATCTTCGGGTCAGGTTCCGGCGTGGATCATGCCGCTGCTTGGCCGTTTGCAGGAGCGTTCGCCCGCGGTCCTTGGACTGCTCGCGCCGGGCGGCGCCACGGAGACTGTTCCCGCTTTCTTCCGCGTGCGGCTCGACGACTTCGCATTCGCGGACCCGGCAGCGCGCCGCGCGGACGGACGTTACTGGCAAGTCACACCGCTGCCCCAATACACCATTGAGGGAAGCCTGCAGGGCGCGCGCTAAACGAATAATTCAGCGCGTGTCGGGGGCCTGCAATCCAACCAAACCGCCCGCGTAGCCGGTCATTTCGAGATAACCGCGCCCGCGCAACTCTTGTCCGCTGCGCCGGCCCCGGGCGCGCACGCTTCCTTCCCAGTAAGCGATCGGCTGGAGCACAAGTTCCTGGCCATCGATGGCCGCCGTGACGTCCAACTCCACATCCAGCTTGGGAATGCGCAACTTCCATTCCACCGGATAATCTCCGCCCGTCTCGCCGCTGTGCCAGAGGCGTGCGGGCACCAATTCGAAATCCGCATTCTTGACCGGAACAGTATTCCCGTCCGCCTCGATCCAAGTCCCGTGGGAAAACGGATCACGCTCCCCATCCTTCAAGCGGATCTGGAAAAGCATGAGTTCCGTGTTGTCTTCGAATTGCAAGCTCAGCCAATCCCAACCGGTCTGGTTTTCCGTCAGCTGATTCGTCGCCCATTCTTGATCGAACCATGACCAGCCCTTCACCGCGATTTCGCGCCCGCCCAAAGTCACGGTGCCTTCTGCCGCCAGACGGGTGAACGAATAGTAGTGCGAGGCCCGCCCCGCGCCTTCCGCTTTTTGGCTCACCCCGTTCTCGCCATGGAACACGGGGTCCTTCGCCGCCGTCAGATCGAGCGTCAGAGCAAAGTCCGCGTCCCGCGCCTCGAGGCGAAAGCGTCCGGGGCCGGTCAAGCGCAGCGTCCAATCGTCGATCCACGCGATCCGCTCGCCGTCGGAAAACCCCGCCTCGCCGAAAGCGCCGCGCGAGACTTTTTGCGCAAAGCGGAACTTGCCGCTGGAAATGTCGGTCACCGCGAAATGCGCCAGTTTGATGTCATCCACCGCGAACCGGGTCCCGGCTTCCTCCCCGCGGCGCACGCCCTGACGGAAAAACGTCAGTTGGAAGCCCAGTTCGCGACCGCCTTCCGCGTTGAGGTTGCCGGTGAAATACCACCACTCGGTTTTGAAATCCGGATGCGCGAAATGATCGCGCGGAAACTCGTATTTCCAGCCGGGCAAGGACAGCGCCCAGTCCGGTTCCTGCGCCGGCAAGGAAGCAGACAACAGCGCGAGCCAGCAGGCGCTAATACAGCATCGATTCACGCGGCGCCTCCACCTCCTCGATTTTTTCCAACTCGAGGCTCGGTTCGAGCGCGCCCTCGTTGTCCTCGAATCGCGCGATCCCCGTGATCCGAACCCACCCCATGCGCGGCACGGCCACCGGCTCGCCCGTCACCTTGATGCCGAGCGGACGCGCATCCGCCGCGCAGCACACCATGAACATGCGCACCAGATCGAATCCACCTTCCGCCCCGCCGCGCGGCGGCACGTATTGACCGATGATCGACACCCGCTGGTTCTCGAATTCCTCGCGCAAGTTCGGCTCTTGCGCGGCGAAAAGCAGGTCGAGCGTCTCCACTTGGATCGAACCGTCCGGCCCCCGCGTGAAATATTCGACACCCTCCTCCTGGCTCTGGTCCCACGTCACGTCCGCATCATCGATGCTTGCATCCCAGGCCGGCGCATCGTCCCAATTTCCCCCGGACATCTCGGCCGACGGCAGCTGGGAAATGTCAGTGACAATCCCGCGGTTCATCACCATGGCCTCGCCGAATTGGCTGGGCGAAATGAAAGCCGCGGCGCTGACTGGCAGGAGAAGAACGGCAAACGCAAAAGCAGCTCCAGCGGACAAACGGCTGCGCGGTTCATTCTCTCCCTCGTGGTGGCAACCGCACTCGTGGCAACCGGCGTCGGTCTCGCGCGACGCCCACCACCAAAACGCCGCGAGGGCAAGGAGACCAAGACCAGCCGCCAGCACGTAGGAATGGAATTGCGGATGCAGGTAGGCAACCACGCGGCCACTGATCCAAAAATAGAGCAGCGTGCCGCCCCAAAGGAGCAGGGTAAGAAGCGTGAGGATCCGTTTCATCAGCCGCGAAAGTCCGGAATGGGCAAGAAAGCGCACAGACCGAAGACGAGCAAGAAGAGTCCGGCCACGAGCAAAACAATGAAGCGTTTGCGGAAGACCAGACCGTAAATGAAGACCAGTTTCAGATCCACGACTGGACCGAAGACCATGAAGGCCAGCTTGGACGCCGAGGGGAAAGCGGTGAAGGTCGCCGCGACGAAGGCGTCCGACGTGCTGCAGAGCGAAAGCAGGGCGGCCAATGTCATCATGCTCCCCACGGCCAGCACACGATCCTCGGCCAGCGGCATGATGACCTGCTGGTTCACACTCGTGTTGAACAGCGTGGCCACCGCCGCGCCGAGCACGAAGAAGACGGTCACATCGAGAAAGTCCCCCGTGGCCGCGCGCACCGCCGCCGAGGCCTTTTCCTTCCCGCTGCGATGATCGTGATGTTCGTCGTTCGCCCCGGGCGCGACCACCAAATCCGGACGCAGCACGAAGCCGCGGCGCAGGAAATACACGATGCTCGCCATGATCACAGCCACGGCAAAGGACAGCCCGATGCGGCAGAGCATCATTTCCAGCGGACCCTGACCGCGGAAGGCCGCGTAGGTGCTGATGGCCACGATCGGATTCACCACCGGAGCAGCCAGCATGTAAGCCATGGCATTCGAAAGGGGCAGCCCCTTCTGCAGGAGGCGCCGGATGACCACCACGATGCCGCACTCGCACATGGGAAGAACCGCGCCGAGCGCGCCTCCGAGCAGGATTCCGGCCGCCGCATTGCGCGGCAGGATCCGGGCCAGCACGCGTGGCGGCAGGAAAACGTCGATCACCCCGCTCAGGGCGACGCCCAGCAAAATGAAGGGCACGCCCTCGAGCACAACGCTGAGGAACGAGTAGGCGAAATCCGGCAGGCTGAACCAGAACCAGTGATCCATCGGAACACGAATTTGAAATCAGATTGGCCTCGAAGGCAAACGGGCATTAGACAAAGTTCCTCCCCCATGACTCCCTCTGCGCCCCCCCGTCATCATTTCGGCTTCATCCTCCTCATCAGCGGCGTCGCCGCGCTCGGCGGATTTCTCTTCGGCTACGACAGCGGATGCATCAACGGCACCGTCACCGCGCTGCAAAAAGCTTTCAACAGCAGCAGCCTCGGCAGCGGCTTCAACGTCGCCTCCATGCTCTTGGGATGCGCGGCCGGCGCCTTTCTCGCCGGTGGACTGGCCGACCGCTTCGGACGCCGCACTACGCTGATCGGTTCCGCTTTGCTCTTCGGCTTGAGCGCTTGGGGCTCCGGCATCGCCAACAGCTCGGCCGAATTCGTTCTCTACCGCCTCCTCGGCGGTTTTGCCGTCGGCGCCGCGAGCATCATCAGTCCGGCCTACATCAGCGAAATCGCCCCCGCCGCCTACCGCGGACGCCTCGCCAGCTTGCAGCAAATGGCCATCGTGCTGGGACTCTTCTTCGCCTTCCTCGTCAACTACCTCATCGCCCTGGCCGCCGGCGGGGCCAGTGAGATTTTTTGGTGGGGCTTTCCCGCGTGGCGCTGGATGTTCTGGGCGGAACTGCTCCCCGTCGCCCTTTTTCTCCTCGGATTGCTCACCATTCCCGAGTCCCCGCGCTATTTGGTCGCCGCGGGTCAGCCCCAAGCCGCCGCTCGCGTGCTGCAACGCCTCGGCGACCCGGAGCATGCCACGGCCGAAGTGCAACGCATCGAGGCCACCCTCGAAGCGGACCGCCGTCCCGGCCTGCGCGACATTTTCGACCGTGCCACCGGCCGCGTGCGTCCCATCGTCTGGGTCGGCCTCGCCCTCGCCGCGTTCCAGCAGCTCGTCGGCATCAATGTCGTCTTCTACTACGGCGAAGTCCTCTGGCGCGCCGCGGGCTTCTCCGAATCCGACGCGCTGCGGATCAATGTTATAAGCGGAACGATCAATGTGGCCTCCACGCTCGTGGCCATCGCACTGGTCGACAAATGGGGCCGCAAGCCGCTGCTCCTCACCGGCTCGATCGGCATGGCCGTTTTTCTCGGTATCCTCGCCGTCGTCTTCGGCACAGCCGCCACCGGCCCGGACGGCAACCTCGCCCTTTCCGGATACACCGGATGGGTCGCCTTGGTCAGCGCGAATCTCTACATCGTCGCCTTCGGCATGTCATGGGGTCCGGTTATGTGGGTCATGCTCGGCGAAATGTTCCCCAACCAGGTCCGCGGCGCCGCCCTCGCCGTGGCCGGTTTCTCGCAATGGACCGCCAATTTTCTCGTCACCATCACCTTCCCGCTCTTCCTTAAAGTCATCGGACTGGGCGGCGCCTACGGTCTTTACGCCTTCTTCGCGCTGCTTTCCTTCTTTTTTGTCCGCGCAGCCATCCGGGAAACCAAAGGACGCACTCTGGAAGAGATGTAGCGGGGGCCTTGCCGCCGACGGCTTTCTGCCGTAAGCTTCAACTCCGCTGAAGCTCTGCCGCTCTGGCGCCCACTCATCATGCAAAACCCACTGCTCTCGCGCATCCCTTGGGACCGCGTCAACTGGACTACCAGCATTTTCCTGGCCGTCATCAACACCCTGGCCGTGACCGCCGTGCCGCTTTACATCTGGCACTACGGTCTCGATTGGTTCCAGGTCGCCCTCTTCCTCTTCTTCTACATAGCCACCGGGCTGAGCATCACGCTCGGCTACCACCGCCTCTTCTCGCACCTCTCCTTCAAGGCCAAGGCTCCGGTCAAATTGAGCACGCTCCTCTTCGGCGCCTGCGCTTTCGAGAATTCCGCCCTCGACTGGTGCTCGGATCACCGCAAGCACCACAAGCACGTCGACCATGATGATGATCCTTACGACATTTCCAAGGGCTTCCTCTGGGCGCACATCGGCTGGCTGCTTTTCAAACTCGGCCCCGAAATGCCGATGGACAATGTCAACGACCTGAAGCGCGATCCTCTCATCATGTGGCAGCACAAATGGTGCATTCCGCTGGCCTTCGTGCTCGGCTTCGGCGTTCCGGCTCTTCTCGGCTTCTTCTGGAACGGCGCGGCCGGCGCACTCGGGGCCTTCCTCCTCGCCGGCGTCTTCCGCGTCTTCGCCGTGCAGCACAGCACGTTCTTCATCAACTCGATGTGCCACAGCGTCGGCAATCAACCCTACTCCACCCGCTGCAGCGCCCGCGACAGCGCGGTCATGGCTCTCTTCACCTTCGGCGAGGGTTACCACAACTATCACCACGAGTTCCAACACGACTACCGCAACGGAGTGAAGCGCAGCAACTTCGACCCGACCAAGTGGACCATCTGGACCCTGGAAAAACTCGGCCTGGTCAGCGACCTCCGCCGCGTCCCCGACGAAAAAATCCTCCTCGCCGAAATGAGCGAGGCCAAGCGCCGCGCCGCGCTCAAAACGGAACAGCACGAAAGCATCGCCGCCGTCTTCGGTCACCAAATGCACGACATGTTCCACCACCTGAGCGAGCGCCTCGCCGCCAACTACGCGGCCTTGGAAAAAGCCATGGCCGAAAAAGTCGAGATCTCCCGTCACATGATCGAGGACTGGCGCCGCGAAACCCGCGAATTCGCGGCCCTGCTCACCGACCTGGAACGCCGGTTGCCGATGCCGGCGTAAGCTTTAGCCGCGGCACTCCGTGCCTCATTAATCCAACCGACTCGCGGCACAGAGTGCCGCGGCGACAAATCACTCAGACCTCAGGTCTCAAACTTCGTCCCCCGTGATTGCCGCTACCACGGCAATCACAATTCCACCGGCACCCCAGGCGCCGGAATGACCACTTCGGTCCGCGGACACACCTTCGGCACCTCGCGGGCGAACCAGGCCACCGCCGGAGGGTCGCCGTGCACGAGCAGCAACTTCTGCGGCTGTACGCGCTGCACATAAGCGAGCAAGCCCTCGCGCGTGCTATGCGCGCTGAGGGTGAACTCATCCAGTTTGCACCGCCGCCGGACCGGACGCTGCCGCGGATCGAGCAAGATCTCGTCGCCGTCCTTGGCCGCGCGCAGACGCCCGGCCGGAGACTTCGGATCCGAGTAGCCGACGAACATGCAATGCGCCTCGGGGTTCTCCAAAATTTTCGGGGCAAGAATATTGGACAGCGTGTTTTCCGTCATCATGCCACTGGAAATCGCATAAACGGTGCGCGGTTTGACCGCCACCTGCGCGATGTCGCGCCCGCCGACCACTTCCATGGGAAGACATTCGGCCAGCTTGAGGTCCCCGTGCTGACGCGGGGCCCGTCCGCGAAGCCGGTCGGTCACCCCCGTGATCTTGGCGCTCAACCCTCCGACAAAAAGCCCGAACCCGCCGCGCAAGGCACCGCGCTTCTTCGCCTCGTAAAGCAAGGCGAGCAATTCCTGCGTCTTGCCCAGCGCGAAGACGGGAATGAGCACCGGCGCATCGCTGTCGATCGCCGATTGCAGGGTTGTCAGAAAACGTTCCTCCTCCGTCCGCCGCGTCATCCCCTCGCGCACCGGACTGTCCCCGCGCGTCGTCTCCATGATGAGCACATCGATGTCCTCTTCCGGAAACTTGGCCCCGCGCATCAGCGTCTGGTCCTCGAAATTGACATCTCCCGTGTAAAACACCCGTTTCCCCTCCGCGCGGAACAGCACGCCGGTCGAGCCGAGGATATGACCCGCATCGAACATTTCCCCCGTGACCCCGTCGCCGCCGAGATCGAAACGCTCGCCGAGGCCGACGATTTCCCATTCGTCGGACAATTGCTCGACCTCGCGGTGGGAAAAAAGCGGCAGATCCGGTGCGGACATTTCCTCGCGCTGACGCATCATCACGCTGACCGAATTGTGCAGCATCACGTCGGACAATCCGGCCGTGGCCTCGGTCATGAAAACCGGCGCATCGGGCGCCTGCCGCATGGCCAGCGGCAGACATCCGACGTGATCCTGATGCGCGTGGGTCAGGACCATCGAATCAAAACCCTCACCGCCCAGCAGCGAAAAATCCGGCGTGGCCAGCGAACCGACTTCGCGCGGATGCATGCCGGCATCGATCAGGATGCGCGCGCCGGAGGCTTCGAGCAGATAGCAATTGGCCCCGATTTCCTCGGCGCGGGTCAGATTGGTGAATTTCATCGCGTTACTTGCCGAACCAACCCGCCGCATGGCCGAAGCGGCCAAGAAGCAAGGCAGCCGTCAGCGTCAACGAAGTGGGAACGAACGGCAAGACGACTCTCGTGCTGCCGAAGACCCCCAAGGCCAAAAGCGTGAAAACGAGCAGTGCGAACAACCCGGCCACCAAGGCGGCCCAGTTCCCGCGCCGGGCCGGTCCGAACACCAACACCATGCCCAAGATAACAACAATCGGCGGATACCACCAACCCGGCAGGAGAAACAAACGGTTGCTGCGCACCGCCTCCCAAGCCTGCGCCCATTGCTCGGCGGGGGTGACCGGACGCAAGCCTCCGGTGGCCACGCGCATCACGTCCGATGTGGCAGGCGCCAGCACCATGACATGACCGCGCAACGGCGAAACACCGCCCTCGCGCTCGAACTTTTCCGCGGCAACGAGCAGTTCGTTCATCGTCATGGTCGCCGGCGTCCCGGAAGGCAGGAAACGCGCGCAGCCCGTCGCCTCCAAAACCATGCGGCCGTCCGGACCAAGCAGCGCCGGCGGATCAGCCGTGACTTCCGACCAACGCCATCCGTTGGCCACAGCCCAGGCCAGCGCGAGAAACGACGGCACGGCGCGATCGCCGTTCCGGCCGGCCAGCCGGATGTCACGCGGTCCGGCCTCTCCGGTCGGCGGCGCGAGAAAACCGCGGGCAAAGCGCCCCAGCCGTCCGGCCAGCCCCGGAACCTCCTCCCAACCATCTCCCGGCGTACCCCGCAGTGGCGTCCACCCCGCTCCGGGTGGCACCGCCCAGTCATAGCCGCCGAAGACCGGCATGCCCCCGGCTGCCTCGATCATCCGCGTGGGATCACCGGACAAGCCCACGATACCCGCACCCAAGGCCCCGAGACGCGAAGCCGCCCGGGCGAAAAGTGCGCCGTCGAGCATGGCCATACGTCCGGTGCCGGCCAACTCGGAAGCCTCTTCGTCATAGAGCACCAAGGTCAGCGGCGGCAATGCGCCCTTCCCGCCCGAGTTGGCCGCCAGCCACGAAACGAACGCGCGTTCGACCGGATCGAAGGTCCCGCGCGCGTTTTCGCGTTGCAGCCACGCCGAGAGCAGGGCCAGCACGGCGATGACGGCGGCAACGACGGGAAATTTCATGACGCGCCCCCTTTTTGCAGCATTTCGTAATGCGCGACCAGCGCGGCGAGATGATTTTCCGGACGGAATTTTTCCCTCCAGACTTCTTGGGCACGGCGTCCCATAGTTTGCAGGCGCGGACGGTCGTCGAGCAGGGACCGGACCGCGTCGCGGAAGGCACGCCGTTCACCGAAGGGCACGCTGACTCCGGTCTCCCCGTCGGCCAGCCATTGCCCGATGCCCTCGGTCGCGAAAGCCACCACGGGTTTGCCGTAAGCCATGGCACCGAGGCCGTCGAGTCCGAGCGGTTCGTTCCAAAGAACCGGCATGACGACCAGGCTCGCTTCGCGGTAAAGCAAAGACCATTGTTCCGGCGTTGGCTCGCCGACGATGCGGACGCGGCTGCCCAAGCCGCGGCGCCGAACGTGCGCCTCGAGCATCTCGCGTTCCCCGCCCCCGCCCGCGAATACCAACTGCACGTCCTTGGGCAAGTCGCGCAGCATGCGCACCACCATCCACACGCCTTTCTGACCGAGCAAGCCGCCCACGTGGAGGATACTCCGGACCGAGGAAAAGCCTTCCTGACGCGCTCCGGTCGGAGGCGGCGCGTAGGGCGGGAGGCTGATCACCTTCTCCGCGGGCAGACCGTTGGCCACGAGCTGACGCCGCACCGTTTCGCTCATGGTCTGCACGCCGTGCAGCGTGCGCAGGGCGAACAGGCTGCGTGTCACCGCACGGTAGCGCACGAAATTCAAAGCCGGGTTCAACGACCCGCACCCGCGCCACCAATGCGAAACGGCGCAGGTGCGTCCGTGCGCGCAGCGGCAGCCTTCGGCCGGACGGGCCAGCGTGAGTTGCTTGCCCGAGCAATAGAACTCGTGGTTGTGCACGAATCGCACGGTCGGACATCGCGCGGCCAGCCATCCGTCGAGCAGGGTGTTGCCCACGCCGTGCAATTGGATCACGTCCGGAGCGAAATCTTCAAGAATCGCCTCGAGCCGCAGCGCATTGCGATCGCGCGGCAGCAGGCGACGGTCGAGATCGTCGTAAATGTAACCCGTGCCTTCCAGTTGTCCGCGACGGCGGTCATGCACCAGCGCCACCTCATGGCCGGACGCACGCAGCCGCCGCACCGTGTCGATGACCATGCGGTTCATTCCGCCGCCGAGCGGGCGCGCCGAGCGGTTGAAAAAAAGAATGCGCATGGATCAGCCCGCCGACGCCAGCAGGCTGCGGGCGTGCGCCACGGCCGAATCGCTGTCCTGCCCGCCGAGCATGCGCGCCAACTCGGCGACGCGCTCCTTGTCCCGCAGTTCGCCGACCGCGGTGGCCGTCCGGCGCCCGTCGAATTCTTTGGTCACGGCGAACTGCCGATGCGCGGCCGCAGCCACCTGCGGCAGGTGCGTGATGCAAAGCACCTGGTGGGCTTTCGAGAGAGTGCGCATTTTTTGTCCGACCTTCACCGCCACTTCGCCACCCACATTGGCATCGATTTCATCGAAGACGAGGAGCGGCACCCCGTCCTGTCCGGCCAGCACGGATTTCAAGGCGAGCATGACGCGCGAAATCTCCCCGCTCGAAGCGATGGCCCGCAGCGGCTTGGCCGGTTCCCCCGGATTCGGCGCGAATTCGAATTCGGCCAACTCGGCTCCGAGTACCCGCGGTTCGTCCAGGGCTTCGAGCTGCACCCCGAATTCCGCCCGCAGAAAACCGAGCTCACGCAACTCCTTGGTCACTGCTTTGGCCAAGGCCGGCGCGGCCTTGGCCCGCGCGGCGGAAAGCGTCTTGGCGAGCTTCGCGGCCCGGGACGCCGCGGACGACTGCTCCTTTTCCAGCGCGGCGATTTTATCCCCGCGCGTCTCGATGTCCTCGAGGTCTTTGGAGGCTTGGTCGCCCCGCGCCATCACCTCCTCGATCGTTCCGCCGTATTTGCGTTTGAGCGATTGCAAGAGGTCGGCCCGCGCTTCCAATTCCTGCAAGGTCGCCGGGTCGGCTTCGATCCTCCCGGCATAATGGCGCGTCTCGCTTTCGATGTCGGCCACCCGGCCAGCCACGTCTTCGAGCGATTCGAGCAACGGGGCGGCGGAATCGTCGAGGCGGACCAATTCGCGCGCGGCGCGGACCGCTTCGGCCAGCGCCGTGCGCAGGCCGCTCTCGCCATCGGCACCGAGGGCGGATGACATTTGCGCGCCCAATTCGAGCAAACGCTGACTGTTTCCCGCCGCGCGCAAGCGCGACATCAATTCCTCCTCCTCGCCCGGACGCAGTTTAGCCTCGCCGATTTCCTTGGCCGCATGGGCCAGCATGTCACGGCGCAGGGCAGCATCCTGTTCGAGTCCGCGCAGACGCTCGATCTCACCGGCCAAACGTCCCTGCTCGCGGTGGGCTGCGGCAAAATCCGACGCCAGCGGCGCCGCGCCGGCATAAGCGTCGAGCACGCGGGTCTGCGCTTCGCGCGAGAAGAGCGATTGATGGTCGTGCGGTCCGTGCAGATCAACCAAGCGGTCACCGAGCGATTTCAGCGCGGACAGCGTGCAGGCCGATCCGTTGATGAATTGCCGTCCGGCCCCGGCGGACGACAGCGTACGTTTCAAAAGCAGTTCGCCTTCCGCACACGGCTCGGCCCCCTGCTCCTCCAGCCAGGCGTCCAGTTCCCGCGTCTCGCCGACTTCGAAAACGGCCTCGACCGTGCAGGAATCCGCGCCGGCCCGGATGAGCGATTTGTCGGCGCGCTCGCCGAGGAGCAATTGTAACGCGCCGATGAGCAGCGACTTGCCCGCCCCGGTTTCGCCGGTGATCGCCACCAGCCCGGCGCCCGGCTGCCACGTCAGGTCCTCGACCAGGGCGAGGTTGCGGATTCTCAGGGATGCCAGCGTTGCGAGCACGGGCCGAATCATGCCAATGTGGCGGATTCAAGTCATGGCCGAACTTGCCATAACCTTTCTCGGCACCGGAACGTCCCAAGGGGTGCCTTTCGTTGCCTGCGATTGCGCCGTCTGCCGGTCGGACGACCCGCGCGACAAGCGCCTGCGGTCGTCCATCCTCGTCGAGGCCGAAGACGTCACCTTTCTCGTCGACACCACCCCGGACCTCCGCGCCCAAGCCCTGCGGCACGACCTGCGGAGGATCGACGCCGCCATTTTCACCCATTCGCACACCGACCACGTGGCTGGCTTCGACGACCTGCGCCGCTTCTGCGAGTTGGCCGACCGGCCCATGCCCATTTACGCCTCACCGCACACCATGGCTGATTTGCGGCGGGCGTTTTATTACGCGTTCGACGGACAGCACGCCTTCCGCAATTACGTCCGCCCAGAGCCCCATGAGGTCACGGAACCTTTCGAACTGGGCAGCGTGGAAATCATCCCCGCCGAGGTCCCGCACGGAAAAATGCTCGTTTATGGTTACATCTTCGCGCGGGGCGGACGCAAACTCGCGGCCTATTTCAGCGACTGCCACCACGTCCCGCCGGACATCATCGAGCAAATCCTCGGCATCCCCGTCCTCATCATCGACGCCCTGCGCCACGAACCCCACCCGAGCCACCTGTCGCTCAACGAAGCCCTCGGGGTTGCTGCCGCCGCGGCGGCGCAGCGCGCTTACCTCACCCACATCGGACACGACCTCGGACACGAGCAAACCGAAAAGCTCCTCCCGCCCCATGTCCGCCTCGCCCATGACGGCCTGCGTATCGAAATTTAGCCTGCTTTGCCTAGCGCTGCTGCTGGCCGCGGCCCGCGCGGACGATGGTTTGGTCCGCGAGACCCGCGAAGCCCGCGCGACCTTGGTCCTGTTCAATTCGCGCGACCCGCAATCTCGCGAGCTTGCCGAATACTACGCCGAGCGCCGGCGCATTCCCGCCGAACAAGTCGTTGGCCTGGACTGTCCACTGGAGGAGGAAATCTCGCGCCAGCAATACGCGGACACCATCGAAACCCCGCTGCGCGCACTCTTCGAACGGAAAGGCTGGTGGGAAGTCCGCACCGGTTTCGAATCCGAGCGCGATGTTTCCGGCAACCGCATCCGCTTCGTCGCCGTGATGCGCGGGATGCCGCTGAAAATCAAGACCACCATCCAGCCCCCTTCCCCCGAGGCCACGCCGCCCCCGCGTCCGCACGCCAACGACCCCATCCGCCGCCACGACGAGGCCGCGGTCGACTCCGAACTTGCCGTGCTCGGGGCTTTCAACAACGAATACTTCGGCATCCTGCAAAATCCCTACTTCCGCCGGTTCTCGCCCATCCTCGACTCCTCGGTCACCTCCGGACTCTTGCTCGTCTGCCGCCTCGACGCGCCGACAGCCGACACTGTGCGTCGCATGATCGACGACAGTCTTTTGGCCGAGCGCATCGGCCTTTACGGCTGGGCCTACATCGACCGGCGCAGCATTCCCGAGAGCGGCTACCGCGAAGGCGACGACTGGCTCCAGAATGCCGCGGCCGAATGCTGGAACCACGGGGTTCCCGTCATTCTCGACAACATGCCCGCCACCTTCCCCGCGGGTTTCGCCATCACGGATGCGGCGCTTTATTACGGATGGTATGACTGGGGCGCAGGCGGTGCCATGGCCGCGCCGCGCTTCGTGCCGGGTGCGGTCGCCGTCCACATCCACTCGTTCAGCGCCGGCACGCTGCGCGATCCGAACGCGCACTGGGTGGCACCTTTGCTCACCCGCGGCGCCGCCGCCACGGTGGGCAATGTTTACGAGCCTTACCTCGATCTCACCCCGCATCTCGACATTTTCAACGAGCGCCTCCTTCAGGGATTCACCTTCGCAGAGAGCGCCTACACGAGCCTCAAGGTTCTCTCGTGGATGTCCACCATCGTCGGCGATCCGCTTTACCGCCCCTTCGCCGACGGCCAATCCGGCGACTGGCGCCGGAAACCGGATCCGGCGGCCGAACCGTGGATCGCGCTGCAGAAACAGCTGCGCCAAGGGTCGCGTGCCGGACTCACCCAAACACTCTACGTCGCCCGTCTGGCCCGCGAAAATCCGTCCGGCCTCAACTACGAAGCGCTCGGCATGCTGCAAAGTTTGCACGGCGAGCCCCGCGAGGCCCTGACTTCCCTCGAGTCCGCCGGCGGACTCTACAAAAATCCCGCGGAGTCGTTCCGCACTGTCGTGGAACGCATCCGCATCCTCCAAGGCCTCGCCGACAAAAAAGCCGCCCTCAAACTCATCGACCGCACCCTGCAACGCACCCAGCCAGCCGATCGCGCCAAATTGCTCAACGACATCCGCAACGAAATCGCCCCGCCCCCGCCACCACCCACGCCGGTCGGATCGCCCAAGAAGCCATGAACTCTTTGCGCCGCGCCTACGACCAAGCCCTGCGCGGCGCCACCGGACGCATCGCCGAATCACCGCCCTCCGGGGAAAACGAGTTGTCCTGGCAAGCGCGTTGGTTTTCCGGTGCCTGCGGACGCGAATTCACAACATCGACCGGCGAAAGCGTGGTTATCACCGACTTCGGACAATGGAACCGCGAAGCGGGACCGGACTTCGTCCATGCCGCGGTGCAAATTGCCGGACGCGAGCGCCGAGGCGCCATCGAAGTCGACCTCGAGGCCTCCGGATGGGAACAGCATCGCCATGCGGTCAATCCTGCCTATGAAAACGTCGTCCTCCACGTCATCGTCCGCCGCCCGGTAAAAAATCATTTCACCCGCACCGCATCGCACCGTGAAGTCCAGCAAGTCTGCCTCGCCGACCACACCGCCACGGACGCCGAATGGCCCGCCTTCGCCGCCGCGCGGCCCGGACGTTGCCTCGCCCCACTGCGCACATTATCGAACGCCCAAATTTCCGACTTGCTGACCGTCGCCGCCCGCCGCCGCCTCGAAGCCAAAGGCGCCGCCTTGCAGACCATGATCGCAGCGCGCGGACCCGACGCCGCCCTCTACGAAGCCGTCGCTGTGGCCCTCGGCTACAAGAACAACAAACTCCCCTTCCAACTCCTCGCCCAACGCGTGCCCGCCGCCACCGCAGCAACTGCACGCGGCGAAGCCCTGCTCTTCGGCTTGGCCGGATTCCTCGAGAAACCCGAACCACCCGCGGGCGCGGCGCGCACCGAGGTCGCCGCTCTTTGGTCCACCTGGTGGAAACTCCGCGCCGCCCACACCAATGCCATCCTCCCGCACCAAGCGTGGAAACTCACCGGCATCCGCCCCGCCAATCATCCGCTGCGACGCATCGCCGCCCTCGCTGCACTCGCCAAACGCTGGAAATCCGTCCGCACCGCACTCGAGTCCGCGGACCTGTCCCGCTTGGAACAAGTCCTCGGCTCGCTCGAACATCCGTTCTGGTCATTCCGCACCACATGGAAAAGTCCGCGCCGGAAAAAGCCGCTCGCCCTGGTCGGATCCGACCGCATCCGCGAAATCCACGCCAACATTGCCCTCCCGCTGGCCCTCGCGCAGGGCGAGGAACCCGCGTGGCTGGACATTCCCTGTGGTCCGCCCAACACCTCCCTCCGCGTCGTCTCCGCGCGGCTCTTCGGCGGACCGCTCCCGCGAACCCTTCCGCGCCGTCTTTTTGTCCATCAAGGACTGCTCCAAATCTACGCCGACTTCTGCCTGCGCGACCACGGCGAGTGCAGCCAGTGCCGATTCCCGTCGCTCGTCGCAGGGTTGCCCGCTTGACCGCGCCACGCGGCAAAATATCCTCGTTCCCATGAGCAACATCACCCCGCCCACCGATCTGACCAAACGCCCGCCCCGCAGCACGCGCGCCCGCCTCGGCGGTTACGTTCTGCTCCCGCGCATCATCGACAAGTGCCG
>JBIKXZ010000145.1:0-6116 GCA_044355525.1 Chthoniobacterales bacterium | reverse complement strand
CGTCGAAGTCGGCGACTACGCCGTGATCGGCGGGCTCACCGCCATCCACCAATTCTGCCGCGTCGGACGCCATGCCATCACCGGAGGCTGCTCGAAGATCGTGCAAGACGTCCCCCCGTTTTTCATCGCCGACGGCAACCCCGCCGAAGTGCGCGGCGTCAACCAGGTCGGCCTTGAGCGCGCCGGCTTCGCGGCCGACAGCATCCGCGCCCTCAAAGAAGCCTACCGCCTCCTCTACCGCGGCAACCTCAACGTGAAACAATCCGTCGAAGTCATCCGCAACGAGCTCCCCGCCCTTCCCGAGCTGGCCGAGCTCTGCACGTTCATCGAGTCCAGCCACCGCGGCATCATCCGCTGAGTGCTATCGCCGCGGCGCCCGTGACCTTGTGTCATGGGATCGCAACAGGCCTCTTCTCTCGACCCGATCAGCCGCTCCTCACGCGGCAGCGGCCTGCCCTCACTCCCCCACGTTCGCCGCCTTCGTCGGATCCCCGAAAAAATCCGCCGAGCCATCCGCCGTCGTGAACGCATAAACCAGACGGTATTCCGGATCCGTCAAATGATCCGGATTCATCGTCCGCGCCAAACGAACGGCCTCATTCTTCATCCCCGTGGCCGCCAGCACGGCCACCGCGATGGCCTTTTGCCCCGGTTGCAGCTGATGCTGCACGATCCGCTGGGGTTCCAGCACCGTGCGCGCTTCCCCCGGCCGCCCGTCGGCAAAAAGCGCTAACGCGTGCGTGAGCCGGAAATCGATGTTGTCCGGCTCGGCCTGCAAGGCCGCGGCCGTTTCCTCCGTATCCACGGCCTCCCGGTTGAGCAAATGCTCCAGCCGCGCCAGATCCGCCACTGTGGAAGCCTTCGGCGCGGCTTTGATCGCCCGCTGGTAAGCATCCCGACGCAGCCGCGGCTCGCCCCGCGCGGAAAAGCGCCAGCGCGCGACGCGAAGCGCGTATTCCGCCGTGGCATGTTCGCCGCACAAGTCGAGCAACACCTCGTCCGAGATGCTCGGTTTGCCCATGCGATCGACCTCGCCCATCGTTTCCGCCAAGGCGCCCCGCGCCACCGAGGCGCGGATTGCTTTGCGCAGGCTGGCGTTGGCTGCCGCCGGACGCCCGAGCCCCTCCTCGGCGCGGGCCCGGAGAATATTGGTCACCGAGTCACTTAGCGGCGAACCGCTGTTCACCATCTTCAAAAGCGTCGGCCAATCCTGCGTCGCGCTGAGAGCCTCGGCGCGCACCAGATAACCACCCCGCGAACCGCGCACCTCGGTCGGGCGCACAAAGTCGAGCGCCACTATTGGACGGTTGCGCTCGAGCAACCACTGCGCGTAGCGCCCGCGATCCTCGAGTTGCGCGCCCGTGAAAACAATCTGCAAGCGCTCGACCACCTCGTCCACCGTCATCAAACGGTCGTCGACCATCACATTGGCCGCCGTGATCAGCGCCGGATCATTGGCCTTGGGCGCAGCCAGCACGCGCTCGGCCCACGCCCGTCGTGTCGCCGGGCCGGCCGGCACCGCGGACAATCCGAAAGCCAGCGCCTCGGAGGCATCGGGTCCATCCGCCATGGCCTCGACAATGTTTACCGCCTCCGCCCGGGATGCCTCGGTGCCGACCGTGACCAGCAACCTGGCCAATTCAATGCGGCGTTCAGCCGTTGGATCGGCTTCGGCCGCTTTGCGGAGATATTGTTCGGCGGCGGTGAAATCCTTCTGCTGCAGAGCGCGGCGGCCGCGCCACGTGTCCGCATCGGCCTGCCTCCCGGTGGCCTCGAATTCGGCGATGGCCGAATCAAAAGATTCGGCACCACCGAAGCGCACCGCCGCCTCCGCCTGCGCCTGACGGTCCTCCAGACTCAGCGGCCCTTGCGCCGCCAGCTGCTGCCAGATTTCGAGACAGATCGGATCATTGGCCGCGAAGCGCACCTTGGCATAGGCCCGCAGCACGTTGGGGTTGTTTTTCCGCAGGTTGCGGGCGGATTCCGCTTGGATGAGCGCCAAACGCTGATCGCCGCGCTCCAAGCTGGCCAAGGCCTTCGCCGCCAGATCCTGCGCCCGCCATCCGGTGAAAAGAAACGTCCCGATCCCCCCGCCGATCAAAAGAACTAAGACCACCACCGGCGACCAAAGCATGACCTTGCGCAGAATCGCCCGCCCCGGACTCAAATCATGATGCCACTCCGACGTCTGCCCCGTCGCCTCCCGCCACCAATCCCCGATGACATTGTGGAACCGCGGCGTCTCGTCGAAGCGATCCGGCGCCGGTGGCTTCTCAATGATCTCCTGCTTGTTCTCGTCGTCCGTCGCCATGGTCTATAGCTGCATTGCGACGGCACGCTCGCGATAAACTCCCCCGGTAGGGTCCGCTGGCTCAGCGGACCGCGACATTCCAATCATTCGCTGCCAAACGTCTCTCATTCGCTTCATCATCTTCAAAGCAAGAAGCTAGCCTTATGGGCTAGCTTCCGCCAGTGATCCTGTGAATTTCCTCAGGCGTCCTTAGCCTGCTCCTTGCGACGGCGCCAGCGGACATAACCAGCCGCGCCTGCCAGCAAAGCTGCTGCAGCCCAAGTGCCCGGCTCGGGAATCGGCTCACTTCCGCCACCGGTGTAGGTCACAAAGAGACCTTGGCCGCCACTGATGGCGCGCTGCTCGATGGCGAACGTGCCGGAGCCCGAGACAAAGAGGTTTTTGTTGATGTTGAACTCGCTCGCGTTGAAGCCCGAGATGCTCGAAGCGCTGGCGATCATCCAACCCGTAGCGTAGTTCGTCGCCGGATTGAAGCCAGTGAGAGCCCCCTGCCTGTTGTTGTCTCCTTGGAGAGTGATGAGATTGATCGTGAAGCCTCCGGCCGTCGTGATTCCGGTGAGATCGAGCGTGCCGCCCGTGACCGAGAGCAAGTCCCATCCCGTTCCCGCGGGGCCGTTCAAGTCGTAGATTTCCCAATCGTAGGAACTGCCTTGGTTCCAGAAGGTGTTGCCATTGGCGGTCGTCGTGCCGGCCGAATTGCCGGGGGCGAGGATACCGTTGAGAGTCAGCGAACCAATGGTTCCGCCGCCACCAAGAATCGCACCGCTCTGCACAGTGACCGCACTGCTGGCCACCGATCCGTTAACGACCAACTTGCCCTCCTCAACCGTCGTTGCACCGCTGTAGGTATTAACACCCGAGAGAGTGAGGGTCGACGCCCCCTGCTTGGCAATGCCGCCCTGACCGGAGATGACGCCCGCGGAGGAGCCGCTCTGCAGCCCCACGGTGACGCGGCTCGCGACAGCGATGTTGCCACCGTTGAAGTTGGTAACAACCAAGCCTGCAGCGTTCGCATTGACCGTCCCGCCCGCCAGGGTTGTGACGCGACCATCGGCTCCGCCAACGTTGACCGTGGCAGTATTACTGACCGTGCCGACGTTCACGCCTGCAGCATTCGCATTGACCGTGCCAGCGCTGGCCGTGTTGACCCTCGAACCGGTTGCCGTGTTGCTGAGAGTGACTGTGCCGCCGCTCACCGTGGTGACTTGTGCGTTTGCGCCGGCGAGATTGACCTCAGCGGTGCCGCTGACCGTGCCGACGTTGACGTCGGCAGCAGCCGCGTTGACCGTGCCGGCGCTGGCCGCGTTCACGGTCGAGCCAGTTGCCGTGTTGCTCAGCGTCACCGTGCCACCGCTCACGTTGGAGACGGTGACATTGCTTCCGCTCACGTCCACCGTGGCGTTACCGCTCACTTCGACAACCACGCTGTTTGAGCCGCCGATCGACGTCGTGCCGTTCGAGGCGACAACGTCGCTGACCGTGCCGGTCGACAAGATGGTTCCGCCATTGTTGACGATATGGTTGGTCACGTTGTGGCTCTCGAGATTCAGGGTGCCGAGTGAGGCGACGGTGATGGAGCCGGTTCCGAAGGCGCTGCTGTCTTCGGAGTCCAGATAGCCGTTATTCAGGAACGTGCCGCCGGAGTAAGTATTGATGCCGGCGAGCTGGAGCGTTCCCGTGCCGTTTTTGACCAGGCTGCCGGTGCCGCTGATGACGCCGTCGAACCTGTTGGAATAGCTGTTCCCGCCGAGGGTCAGGCTGTTCGCCCCGAGATTCAAGGTGCCGCCAGCGCCGGCGAGCGAGGAAACGATTTCGTTGCCGCCAAGGGTCAGCTGTCCGCTGTTGACCGTGAGCGAAGAACCTGAATTCAGACGGCCCGCCGAGCCCAGCGTGTTCGTGCCGCCGCCAACAGTGACGGCACCTGCGCCAAGGACAGCGTTGATGTTGCCTCCGTTGAGGGCGTAAGAGGAGGCGGTCAGCGTGCCCGAACCGCCGAGAGTTCCCCCGCTCATGGTGAGGCTTCCCACCGTGTCGGTGCGTGAGCCCATGCCGAGCGTGCCGCCGGAAACGGTGACCGCAGCGCCATTGGCCAATCGGTCGTTCGCACCGAGGTTCACCGTGCCACCACTGATATTGACCGTGGTCGCAGCGAGCGTGCCGTCGAGAGCGGTGATTCCGTTTGAAGCGGTGGCGGTGCCCGCGCCGAGGTTCGCCGTCACCGTGCCGCCATTCAGAATATAAGTCGACGCCGTTAGGGTGCTGGATCCCGAGAGCGCCCCGCCGCTAATGCTGAACGAGCCGACGGTATCATTGCCGCCGAGCGCATAAGTGCCGCTGGTGATAGCGACGCTCGCACCGCTGCCCAAGATGTCGGCTGCGCTGGTTTCAAACGTTCCGCCATTCACCGTGACGCCCGAGGAGGCAAGCGCCACGCCCGTGGACAACTTGCCGCCGGAAACCGTCGTCGTGCCCGTGTAGCTCTGCGTTCCGTAGAGAGATAGGGAAGTATCTCCCGAGGCATTGACGGCCAGATTGCCCGCGCCGGAAATGCTGTTTTGGAAAAGCGTGCCCCTGTTTGCGCCGTTGATCGTCAGCGTGGCGCCGGAACCGATCGCCGCTGTGCCGCCGTTGGCGTTCCCAGCTTCGCGAATCGAAGCGACGGTCGTGTTGGTATTGATAGTCAGTGAAGCGCCCGAGCTGATGAACACATCCGAACCGCTGCCCAGCGAGCCGCCGCTGGCCACCGTGACGTTGCCTGCCGTGATGCGCGTGTCGCCCGTGTAAGAGTTGTTGCCGCTTAAGGTCAGCGTGGCCGCGCCGTCCTTGAAGAGCGAGGTAGTGGTGCCGTCCTGAGCACTACCAGCACCGCTCAACACGCCAGTGATAGCGCTGTTCCCCGTTCCGCCGACGTAGAACACGTTACTTCCGCCCGAGACAGCGCCAACACTCAGCGAGCCGCCCGTCGCGCCGATGCGCGCGTTGGATCCGAGCGTAAGCGTTCCCGTGACAGTGTTGTCGCCAGAGACGTTGCGCAGGGCGCCAGCGAGGCCACCGACACCGGTGCCGTTCAAAGTAATATTTTCTCCGACAGTGATTCCGTTGGAGAGTTGCAGAGCAGCGCCGGAGTTGACAGTCGTTGCTCCGCTGGTGGCACCGAGAGCGTTATTGTGCGAGATTCGCAGAACACCCGCACCAACGGTCGTAGTGCCATTGTAAGTGCTGTTACCGCCGAGAATCTGGAGACCTGTGTTGGTTTTGACCACATTGCCGCTGGCCCCAGCGATGACGCCAGTGAAGGAGTCTCCGGGATCAGCATTGCCTGGATTGAGAGTGATTGTGCCCCCACCGAGCGTGACGGTTCCTGAGCCTTGAATGGCGAGTGTCTCGTTGAAGCCATTCATGTCGAACTCGCCGCCGCTACTCACGGTCAGGAACGTGCTGTTGCCGTTGAACTGATTGCCCGCACCTAGGCGGATAATGCCACCGTTGTTGATGGTCGGTGTTCCAGCCAAGGCATTCACGTCGCCGCTTTTGCTGAGAACGAGGACACCGGCGTTGACCGTGGTCGTGCCGGAGTAAGTGTTGGCCGAGGATCCATCCAAGGTCAGCGTGCCCGTGCCGCCCTTGATCAGTGCGCCGTTTCCAGAGATGACGCCCGAGAAGGATGATGTTGTGTTGGCTCCGAGCGTGAGCGTTCCGCTGTTGGTGATGTTGATCGTGCCCGCGGTTCCGGCGATCGATCCGATAGTATCGCTCGCGCCGACGGTGAACGTGCTCGAACCGCTGCTCAGCGTGACCGCGGTGC
>JBIKXZ010000144.1:0-6132 GCA_044355525.1 Chthoniobacterales bacterium | reverse complement strand
TGGATGACTGATGAAGACCGGGTGCGGTTGGACTGCGGTCGCGACGGGGAATTCGCGGCGAAGTTGAATTCCGTTTTCCGCAGCCAGATCGAGGGTGGCAAGCGCTACGACCTGGCGGTGATGGGGCGGCGGCGGGCACAGGCGACTTTCGATGATCCGCGCTCGGCGGATGCGGCGGCAATGGTGACGCTGGCCATGGATCTGACACCCTTGATCGAAGACGAAGATCTTTCCCTGCGCGACTTTGTGGCGGCGAAGATCGACCGTTTCCGAGAGGACGTGCTGCGGCGTTTGTCGTGAGCGACGAACAAAATCCGGACGTTCCCCCACGGCGGCGTCGCAAGCGTTGGCGTTTCACAAGGAATGCGGTTCTCGTAACCTTGCTGCTCGGACTCGGTGCGCTCGGTTTTGTCGCGTGGAAGGGGCCCTCGAGCGGGCTGCGTTGGGCGGTGCGGATGTGGGATCCGGCTGTGCGTTTGAAAAGCGGCCCTTTGATTTGGCGGGATGGCGAGGTGGTGCTACGCCGGGTCGAGTTGCATTTCCGCGGCAGGCCCGAGCCGATTTTCCGGGCGCGTGAAGTGCGGGCTGGCTTGGGACCGGAATGGCGTCAGGGGAGGTTCGGTTCGCTGGTTCTGGAAGAGCCCGCGCTGAGTCTGGACAAGCGCGTGCTCGCCCATTTCACCGCGCCAAGCGGTCCGCGCACGGGCATCGCGGTGCCTTGGGAATTCGGTCGGGTGGAAATCCGCCGCGGACACCTCTGGCTGGCGGAGTTCGGCGAGCCGGCGCTGGATATTTCCACGAATATCGACGGCGCCTTGGAGCGGGTCGGACCGGGCGCGCCGGAGCAGGAGCATGAACTTGATTTGAGCGGCATCTATGTGGCCGTGAGTCAGCACGGCCATCCGGTGCCGCTCTTCGGAGCAGGATTGGCCAAGGCGCGGGCCACCATCGGGGGACTGACCGACCGCAAGCTTTCCGGTCTGCGGGTCGATCGCGGTTGGTTGCTGGCCGGGCAGGGATTGCAGGCCTTGGCCGCACCCGCAAGGACGGCGGAGACAGGAGCCAATCCCGCACCGACGGATCCTTTTGTCTTCGAGTCCATCGACCTCGTGGATCTGCAAATCAGCACAGGGGAAACCCGGGGCGCACTGCCCGAGATGTCCTTCAAGGTGAATACCGCGCTGCGCGATGTCGCGCTGGGATCCGTGGCGACGGAGTTGGCGGAGAAGGTCCATCAGGTGGAATTTGCCGACATCGACATTTTGTCGCCTTTCGATCCATTGCAGCGCGCGGTCACGGTGCGGACACTCTTCGCGAAGTTTTCGCTCGCGGGCTTGGCGCGGCAGGAGGTCGAGGAATTGATTGTGCTCGGGCCCACCATCTATGCGGGCGAAGCGCTTTTCGAGTATATGGCGCGCGCGGACGAGGAAGACAAACCGCCGCCGCAACCGGTCGAGGCGACCGAGGGATGGAAGGTGAAGCGTCTCGAGGTCAACTTCGGCAAACTGGTCATCGCGGCCGGCGGTCGCAAGCAGGTCGGGCTGCCCCTGGCCTTCCAGACAAAGGCGGAGAATGTTTCGCTTTCCTCGCTGGCCGGTCTGAACCTCGACCTTGTCCTGACCATTCCGCCGGATGATTACGACTTTCCGGCCTATGATTTGTCCTTCCGCAAGGTGCGCGGTGATTTGCGGCTGAATTACCCGCCGGACAAGGAAGAGAACAATCTCGTCAATGTGGTGAAATTCGACCGAGCGCGCTGGCGCAATTTCACGGCGGAGAAGCTCTGGCTGTCGGTGACCTTCGATCTTGAAGGGATCAACGGACAATTCGGCGGCGAGACCTACCGCGGCTATGTGACCGGCGGCTTCAGCTTCTTCCTGCAGCCTGATGCGCCGTGGACGGGGTGGCTGAGCCTTACCGATATCGATTTGGCGCAACTGACCCAGGCCGCGGCGCCGCACCATTTCATCATGACCGGGCGGGCTGACGGCAAACTCGAGGTGAACGGGCGCGGCCCGTCGATCGAGCGCGTGCTCGGAAACCTCAAGAGCAAGCGCCGCGGGATCTTGGCCGTCAACAAACTCAACGACCTGATCGATGCCATCCCGCCCAAATGGAACGCGCTGAAGCAGGAACTGACGCGGGTGAGCCTTGAGACGCTGCGGGACTTCGATTACACGGAGGCGGGCGGGGACTTCTGGTTTGTCGGCCGGCAGGGTCTGCTCAACGTGAAAATGAAAGGTCCTTCGGGTTCAAGAAACATCGAGGTTGTGCTGCATGGCGACGGCACGGAGGGCGGCGTGTGGTCGCAAGGGGGCCGATGATGACGAGAGTGTTCCTCGGCATCGTTGCGTTATCCGCGGCGGGCTGCCAAGGACCCAAGGTGAGTCTGTCCACACCCGAGCCAATCGTGGTGGATATCAACATGCGTGTGGACATCTACGATCGTGGCGGTGGCGCGGTGGCGGGGGCGGCGAAGCCGCAACCGTCAGGCGATGTTCCCGCGGCGGATGCGCGGCGCCGGGCCCGCATGGGGGACATCCAGACTTTCAAAAACTCGCGACTCGTCGGGGAGAATCGTCAGGGTTTGCTCGTGCTGCGCGACCCACCGTCCGGATCCTATGGTCAGTATGTGGCGAAGATTGTCGCCGAGGAGAATGCTGACCGCATGGTCCTGATGCGGCAACTGGCGGCCGAGCGCACCATGTCATTGGAAGACGTGCAGAAGCAGCAGGGCGAGTTGTGGCGCAACCGCTCGTTCAGCGGTGAGTGGATCGAGGTGCCCCAGGACAACAATACTTGGCGCTGGGCGCAGAAGTCGTAGGGAAGCGGCGGCCGGGGACGGCCGCCCTCCAAGATTTTCGCGGCACAGAGTAGTGCCGCAGCTAGAGGCTCAGGCCGCGGCGGGTTCGCCTTTGGCGGCGGACTTTTTCGGGGCTTTGGGTTTGCGTTCTTCGAATTCGAAGCCGACTTTGCCGGACTTTTTGTCGAGGACGAGGAAGGCGTTGAAGGGGCGGCCTTTTTTCGAGATGAACTTGGTCAGGAGATTGGTTTTGCCGTCGGTGCAGATTTTCCGGACGTCGTCCGCGCTGATTTCGCGTTGCAGGATCATTTTGCCCATGCGGAAGGAGCACTTCTTTTCCTCGGCCAGCGTGTGTTCGCAGGCGAAAGCCGTGCCGGCTTCATAGATGCCCCCTTTGCTGCAGACCGGGCAGGATTCGACGACGAGCGTCGCGGTTTCCTTGTTGAACGGCTCGCGGTTGCGCACGCCGCCGTCGCCGAAATCGAAGGTGGTCTTCCACTCGGTGGCTTCGCTGAGGGCGAGCTTGGCTTCGAACGGGCGGCCCATTTTGCTTTTGAAGCCTTTCAGGGGTCCGACGCTGCCGGTTTGCAGGAGTTCGGTGACCTCAGCGGGCTCGAGTTCGCGACTGCTGACGGTCTTCCACACGACGAGTTTGCACTCCGGATTTTTGCAATCGTAAGCCTTGAATGATTCCTTGAAGCCCGCACTGCCTCCGCATTTCGGGCACTTGGTTTCCAGGTCGTGGAAATTGCCGCGCATCGTCTCGCTGTTCACGTGGCCCGAGGCGTCTTTGATTTTCTTGATGACGTCGGCGACGAGGCGGCGGATTTCCTCCATGAAGGCGTCGCGTCCGAACTGCCCGGCTTCGATCTGCTTCAATTTGTATTCCCATTCGCCGGTCAGTTCGGGGGAGCTGAGGGCGTCGATTTTGATTTCGCGCAGGGCGGTGATGAGCTTGATACCCTTGGCCGAGGCGGCGAGGTCGCGGCCTTCGCGGCGGATGTACTCCTGGGTGAGGAGACCTTCGATGATCGCGGCGCGCGTGGCAGGCGTGCCGAGACCGCGTTCGCTCATGGCTTCGCGCAATTCCTCGTCGTCGACCAGTTTGCCGGCGCCCTCCATGGCGGAGAGGAGTGAGGCCTCGGTGTAGCGCGCGGGGGGTTTGGTCTGGAGTTCCTTGAGTTCGATCGCCTGGGTTGCGGCGGGCTCACCTTCCTTGACGGGCACGAGCGATTCCTCGTCTTCGCCGGCGGCGCTTTTGCCGTAGACCTCGCGCCAGCCGGGTTCGATGAGCACCTTGCCGTCAGTTTTGAATTTTTCGCCCTCCACCGTGGTGATGCGTTTGGTCACCTCGTATTTAGCCGGCGGGAAAAAGACCGCGATGAAGCGCCGCGCCACGAGGTCGTAGAGCTTCATTTCGTATTCGTCGAGTTTGTCCGTGGCGGCGCCGGTCGGAATGATGGCGTGGTGGTCGCTGACCTTCGCGTTGTTGAAGACGCGCGGTGTTTTGGTGATCCAGCCTTTGTCGAGAGCCTTGCGAGCGTGCGGGGCGAGGGAGGAGTCATCCATGCCGCCGAGGACTTTCTTTACGACCGGCAGGTTGTCCTCCGGCAGGTAGCGCGAGTCGGTGCGGGGGTAGGTGAGGACTTTGTGGCGCTCGTAGAGGGCCTGGGCGAGTTGCAACGTGCGCTTGGCGCTGAAGCCGAAGCGTCCGTTGGCCTCGCGCTGCAAGGTGGTGAGGTCGTAAAGCAACGGGGATGATTCGCTCTTCGGTGTTTTGGTTTCCTCGACGGTGCCGATTTTGCCTTCGCACTTGGCTTTGATGTCCTCGGCTTTGGCTCGGTCCCAAATGCGCTCGGCTTTGGCGTCCTCGTCACCGGACTTCTTGAAGTTCTCGTCATACCATTTGCCGGCGTAGGTGCCGGCGGCGACGCCGAATTGTCCGTGCAACTCGAAATAGCCGCGCGGTTTGAAATTGCGGATCTTCTCCTCGCGCTCGACGAGGATGGCGAGCGTCGGGGTTTGGACGCGTCCGACCGGCGTGACTTGGAAGCCGCCGAGCAATTCCTTGTAGAAGGCGGTCATGGCGCGCGAGCCGTTGATTCCGACGAGCCAGTCGCTCTCCGAGCGGCAGGTGGCGGCTTCGCTCAGCGGGATCATTTCGGCGTCGCTGCGCAGGTGGGCGAAGCCCTGGCGGATGGCGTCGGCGGTCATCGACTGCAACCAGAGGCGTTTGATCGGCTTGCTGTTTTTGAAATGCTGGACGACGTAGCGGAAGATGAGTTCGCCCTCGCGGCCGGCGTCGCAGGCGTTGATCACTTCGGTGACGTCCTTGCGGGCGAGAAGCTTCTTGAGGATGCGCAGCTGCTCCTGGGCTTTCTCGCGCGGGATGAGGTCGAAGTGGTCGGGCAGGACGGGGAGGTTCTCAAGGGACCATTTGCCGCGGACGACTTTGAAACTCTCGGGCTCCTGGATTTCGAGCAGGTGGCCGACGGTGTGCGAGATCACCATGTCGTCGCCTTCGTAGTAGCCTTTCTCTTTTTTGAATTTGCCGAGCACCTTGGCGAGGTCGCCGGCGACGCTGGGTTTTTCCGCGATGACGAGGGTTTTGGACATCTTCAGACGAGTTTAACGAAACGTTTTCCGGGGAGCTGTTTGACGAGCCTTCTCATTTCGAGGGCGAGCAACGTGGAAGACACCGCGGCGGCTGTCAACCCGCTTGTCGCGATAACAGAATCAAGTGCGGCCTCGTCCGTGCCGATCGCATCAAGAATTTTCTGCTGGTCCGGAGTGAGGTCGGCAACGGGGGCGGCCGCGGGCAAATCGGGCTTGTTTCTGAAGACGAGCGGGAGGTCGTCGAGGATGTCGTCGACGCCGATGACGAGTTTCGCACCCTGCTGGATGAGGCGGTTCGATCCGAGGGCGGCGGGCGAGTCGATGCGTCCGGGCACGGCGTAAAGCGTGCGTCCTTGTTCGGCGGCCATGTTCGCGCTGATCAGCGCGCCGCTGTTGGCGCCGGCTTCGACGACAAGGACGCCGAAAGACATGCCGGTGACGATGCGGTTACGGATGGGGAAAGTTTGGCGGTCGGGTTTGGTGTCGACGGGAAATTCGGAGATCACGGCGCCGGACGCGGCGATGCGATCGGCCAACTCGGCGTTTTCCGGCGGATACAATTCGCCGAGGCCCGAGCCGATGACGGCGATGGTGCGGCCTTTGGCAGCGAGGGCGCCTTGGTGTGCGGCGGTGTCGATGCCGCGGGCGAGGCCGCTGACGACGGTCAAGCCGGCGTAGGCCATTTGGACCGAGAGTTTTTTCGCGCACTCGGT
>JBIKXZ010000143.1:0-6156 GCA_044355525.1 Chthoniobacterales bacterium | reverse complement strand
TCGTCTTCTCCTCGACCAGTTTCTCGAACACATGCTGCGTAACCTCGTAATCCTCCACACAGTGCGAAATATCCAAGCTCAACTCCAATGCGCGGTTGCGCCGTCCCGAGACATCGCGGGCGAACCATCCCGGCTCGGCCTCCTCGACCAGATCGCGATATTTCGCGCGGCGCCACGGACGTGACAGATTGATCACCCGAGTGACGTTACCGTCCGCATCCTTGTGCTCGATCGTCAATCCGCCGCAAACCTTCTCCGCCACGCGGCAGACCAATTCCTCGACCAGCGATGCCATCATTTCGAAGTCGGCATATGCCCAGTAGGCCTCGAGCATGGTGAATTCCGGATTGTGACGCCGCGAGACGCCCTCGTTGCGGAAATTGCGGTTGAGTTCGAATACCTTGGTGAACCCGCCGACCAGCAAACGCTTCAAATACAACTCCGGCGCAATGCGCAGATAGAGATCCATGCCGAGCGCATTGTGGTGCGTCTCGAACGGGGTGGCCGCCGCGCCGCCCGCCACCATCTGCATCATCGGCGTCTCGACCTCGAGGAACCCGCGCTCCTCGAAGAACGAGCGGATCTCGCGGATGATGGCGAAACGTTTGGCGAAAATCTCCCGGGCGTGCTCGTTGGAAATCAGATCGAGATACCTCTGACGGTGCCGCGCCTCCACGTCCTGCAAGCCATGCCACTTTTCCGGCAGCGGATGCAGGGACTTCGAGAGCAGGACAAACTTTTCCGCTTTGATCGAAGGCTCGCCGGTTTTCGTGGTGAAGCACTCGCCCTCGACCCCGATGAAATCGCCGATATCGAGCAGTTCGTAAACTTTCACCCCCTCCTCGCCGATCGCCTTGTCCTGCAGATAAACCTGCATCCGTCCGCTGTGGTCGCTGATGTCGAGGAAGTGACTCTTGCCCATGTCGCGCCGCGCAGTGACGCGTCCGGCGGCAGCTACCTTCTTGCCCTCGGCAAAAGACGTGCGCACCTCGCCGACATCGCCGGTCACGGGGAAGGCCGCACCGTAGGGACGCAGGCCGGCGGCCGCCAACTCGGCGCGTTTGGCCAGACGGACGGAGGTGAGACTGTTCGGTTCGCTCATGGGACCGCACAGAATGCGGACACTGACCCGCCCGCGCCAGACGAAATTACCACGCCGCTGCGCCCTTCGCCCCGTGGCGGTCGAGAAAGTGCCCGGCGTCTCGCGGCGAAACCCGTTCGATCGTCCCAGCCAGGCTGCGCACCGATTCCTCCACGCTCAGCGGCGCCTGCGGTCCACCTATTTCGGTTTGCACCCAGCCGGGTGTCACCGCGACCACCGTGATCCCGCGCGGGCGCAATTCCGCGGCCATGGCCCGCGTCAGCATGTTCAGCGCCGCCTTCGACGCGCTGTAGCAGTAGTGACGCGCGTCTTCCTTCTGCGAAACCGACCCGGCCAGCGAACTGATATTGATCACCCGCGAGTGCGCCGCCCGCGTAAGCAACGGTAAAAACGTCCGCGTGACCCGCGCCACGCCGACGACGTTGACCGAAAATGCTTCCTCGAAGCAATCCAGCGGCAACTTCTCCAAAGGCTCGCTGCCTTCCTCGGGAAACACGCCGGCATTGTTGACCAGCGCGTCGAGCGAGCGCACCTTCGCCACCGGTTCCTCCGCTGCGCCGCGCACACTCTCGTCGCTACGCACGTCGAGAGTCAGGATGTCGATCGAACCCCCCGTCGCCTCGCGGGCCGCTGTTTGCAGCGCATGGGCCCCCGCCGGATGCCGCGCCCCGGCCAGCACACGCCACCCGCGCGCCGCCATTTCTTTGGCCAGCGCCAAACCGATCCCGCGGCTCGCGCCGGTGATCAGCACTGTTTTGGGCTCCATGTGCAAATTTTCGCACAGGCCCCTGAAGTTGCCAATGATCCGGACTGCCGGCGGCACTTGCCAATAGGCCATTAGTCCGACAATTTCGCATTACTGTGTCCACCCGCCCTGTATCGCCGCGCAGGCCTCTGCTTCCAACTTGGGGCGCTCCTTTTGTGCCCTTCGCGATGCTGACGCTCTTACTGCTGATTGGACTTTGGACCATTCATAATGTCGTGCTGCCACACACGCGGGAACGGGACCTGAACCGCGTCGGTCTTTATGCGCGCTTTTCCAAGCTTCTCCTCGACACCGATGCTGCCGCCGGTCGCAGCGCAGAAGAAACCCTCGCCAAAATCCATCGCTTAGGGCTGACCAATGCCGAACTGCTCCCTCTTTCTGAGGCGCCGAGCACAGACCAGACTCGCATCGCTTTGCCAATGGGGCTGGTCGAAGCCACCGAAGTGTTCAAGGGCGCGGATGGCCAACCGGCCGGCGTTGTGCGCTTCCGCCGCTGGGATGATACCACGCGTTTAGCCCTCGATTCGGCGCGCGTCTTTGTCACCTTTGTCTTTCTTGGTGGCCTTCTGCTCATTGTCTTCACGTGGTGGTCCTTGACAGCACCGGCCAGTCGGAAGCTGCAAGCGCTCGCAGAGAGACTGCGACGCGATTTCGGCTTGGTCGACGGAGACAATGGTGAGCGCGCGACGCACCCGCTCAGCACTCTGGAGAATCTGATCGGACAAGCGACCGCACAAACTTTACGCGCCGCCGAGCTCAGACAACGCCTCCTCGATGGACATCAGGAAGCCGCCTGCACCGGCACGCCCGACGGGACGCTGCAGGAGGTCAACGCCGCCTACTGCCGCATCTTCAACAAGACCCGCGAAGAGTTGGTCGGCTCAAATTATCTCGATCTGATCCCGCCCACCGATCGCAGCGAAGTGCTCAACAGCCTACGGCGCCTGTCATCCCGCCATCCGGTCAACATCGTCGAGCACCGCGTCGTGCTGCCCGAAGGCACCATGCGCTGGATGCGCTGGCGCGACCAAGCTGTCCTGGATGACGACGGTAATGTCCTCGAGGTCCTTTCCTTCGGCACCGACATCACATCCGAGAAGCTGCTCGAAGACCGCATGGCGGGACTGCAACTCGCCTTCGACCAGATGCAATCGCTGGCCGAGACCGGCAGCCTGACCTGGGATTTCGCCGCGGACCGCATGGACTGGACACCCGAGACACGGCGCTTGCTCGGCGTCGAAGCCTCCGCGCCGGCTTCCATCGAGAATCTCCTCGCCATCGTTGCGCCGGACGAACGCGAGACGATACGCCGACTTTTTCAGGAAGCCAGAGAGCAAGGACGGAATTTCCAGCAAGAATTCCGCGCCGTGTTACCCGACGGGTCGCTGCGCTTCCTGCAGAGCCGCGCCGAGGTGCTGGCCGACCCCAAAACCAAGCTTCTCAACAACCTCACCTGCACGCTGCGGGACATCACGGCACTCCGCGACGCCGAGGCGGCGACCAAACGCGAGTTGCGCTTGCGCGAGGCCATCGAGCAGTCACTGGCCGTGGGCATTGTTGTGCGGGACATGTCCGGAAGGACACTGAGCGCCAATCCGGCATTCACCGCCATGGTCGGGTTCACGGAAGAGGAATTGCTTAACGCCGCACCGCCAGCCGAGCCTTACTGGCCGGAGAAAAACCAACAGACCATCAGTGCCGCACTGGCTTCAGCACTTGATGGGCGAAGCCCCAAGGAGGGATTTCAACTCGTGTTTCGCCGCAAAGACGGATCGCTCTTCGACGCCTTGGTCAGCGTTGCTCCGCTTTTGGGGGAAGATGGCAAACCGCGAGCCCTGCTCGGCGCCGTCACCGACATCAGCGCGATCCAGCGGACCCGACGCGATCTGCAAACGACCAACGAACGCCTCCGCATCGCGCAGGACGTCGCCGAATTCGGCATCTGGGACTGGGACCCGGTCCGCGACACCCTCCACTGGGACCGCCAATCCTTCGCCCTTTTCGGCTATCCGGAAGCCACCGATCCGCAGGAGATCTGGGCCAAAGTCCACAGCGAGGAAGAGCAGGAGCGCCTCACCTACGAACTCAAACGCCTCATCGCCACCGGGGGCACCAGCGGACAGGACCGTATCCGCGTGCGATGGCCGGACGGCACCGTGCACGACATCCTTTCCACCTACGTGATCTTGCGGGACGAAACCGGCCGCGGCACGCGCGTCCTCGGCATCAACCGCGATATCACCACGGAACTCGAGGAAGAACGCGAGCTGCATCTGGCCAACGAACGTCTCGCCGCCGCGCTCGAAGGCGGACAATTCGGCACCTTCGAACACGTCATCGGCCTCGGCGACATCAACTGGAGTCCGGCCAACTATGAAATCAACGGTATCGATCCCTCCGTCACCGACCCGACCGAACTCTTCGAACTTTGGCGGCAAAACACCGGGGCGTTCTTTCCCGAACTCATGGCCCGCATGAACGATCTGCCCGTGAGCGAGAATCAATTGACTTACGAATTCACGGCACAGCCACCAGGCCTGAAACCACGCCGCATCCGCACCAGCGTCTTCATCGAACGCAATAAAAGAGGCCACCCTGTCCGCCTCGTCGGCATCACCCGCCGCATGGACTGACCCGCTTCCGTTCAACCCGGCATGGTGTGGTCGGTCGCCGCGGCATCCGACCGCAGCATCAGTTCAACTCAGCTTTCAGGTCTCGGCCTTCTGGCTTCAGCCGTTTCCACGCTTCCTTGACTCCAAAACCAGTCACTTTAGCGTATCTCTCTTCATGATGCCTTCCGGTGCCGGCCCTTCGCGCCCACCGCGGTATGCTTGGAAACACGATCCGATCTTCCGGTTCCTCGCCTCGCTGCGGTTGGCTGTCATTCTGCTCAGCGTGCTCATTGTCATGAGCATCGTCGGCACCCTTGCCGAATCGAAGTTCGACGCCGACACCGCGCGCACCTGGATCTACGAAGCCCCGTGGTTCCACCTGTGGCTCCTCTTCCTCGCCGCCAACCTCGTCTGCAGCGCATTCATGCGTTGGCCGTGGAAAAAATACCACACCGGTTTTCTCCTCACCCATCTGGGCATCATCATTGTCATGATCGGCGCCGTCGTCGGGCAGATCTGGGGCATCGAGGGGACTATGACACTTTTCAAAGGCGGTGAGCCGGACAACAAACTCGTCCTGCAAACCCGCCAGATCACCATCCGCGATCCCGACGCGCAGCGTTCGGTCATGATCGAACTCGGACGCCAACCACTCCGCGTTCGCGACGGAAGTCCGCTGGACCTGTGGACCACACCGGCCGGTTGGAAGCTCGAAGCTGTGGCCGACTCGCCACGCCTCATCGCCAATTTCCAGCCGACCACCGCCCCGTCCGGCACACCCGCCGTCCTCTTGCGTCTGCAGACCAAAGCGATGAACCAGACGGTCGATCAATGGCTCCTCGCCGGCGACCGCAATCACAACCGCCTCGACCTCGGACTCATCACCGTCGACCTCGCCACACCGGATTCGCCTGCCCCCTCCACCGGTGCGGCCAACCGCGCGGTTCTCGTCGCGCAACCGGACGGCTCGTTGCAACTCGATCTCTACGCGGGCGGACGCCAGGTCTCCTCCGCCCCGCTCGCTGCCGATCGTCCGGTCATCACCGGTTGGAACGACTGGACCATCGAAGCCCGTGAAATTCTTCCCACCGCGCAGACCGGCTTCCGTTTCAACCCGCTCCCCAAAGGCGAGCCCATCCCTCCCGGACAAGCCCTCCTCGATGGCATCTTGGTCCGCGCCACCAAAGCCGACCGCACCGTCGAGCAATGGGTCGGCGCCGGCTGGCGCGTCAGTCTGCCCACCGGCACCTTCCCGCTCGAAGTCGCCTACGGCTGGGAAGTCGCCGACCTCCCGTTCGGACTCGTGCTGGAAAACTTCACCGTCGAGCGCAACGAAGGCACCGACGAACCCGCATCCTTCCGCAGCGATTTGGCCATGGTCCTGCCCGACGGCAAAGTCGACGGCACCGGTTCCTGCTCGATGAATCAGCCCGCGAATTACCCGCAAGCCCTCTGGCGTTCGCTCACCGGACTCACCTACAAAATTTCCCAAGCCTCGTGGAATCCCAACGACCTCTCGCAAAGCTCCGTGCAAATCCTCCGCGATCCGGGCTGGCTCGGAAAATGGGTTGGCTCGCTTATCCTCTGCGCGGGACTCGTCACCATGTTCATTTTCCGGCGCCCGTCGGCGGCCGGCACGGCATCCATCGGTGTTTCTTCTGCAGCGCCGAAAAAGA
>JBIKXZ010000142.1:0-6197 GCA_044355525.1 Chthoniobacterales bacterium | reverse complement strand
GAAGGACCAACCACTCCTGCGGGTCACCCCGCTCGCCGTGGGTAGTCCGGCGCAGGAAATCAAAGCACCGATCGACGGTGTGATCTTCGAGCAGGACGCGGTGATCGGTATGCCCTTCACGCCGGAGACCATCCTCATGCATACCGGGGACTACCGCGAGTTGCTGGCGCGCGGGAGTTTTTACCAGTCGCCGGAACTCACTCGCATCGCCCCGGGTCAGAAGGCGATTGTCCTGCTCGACGTCTTTCCCGGCGAGCGATTCGAGGGAACCGTGCAACGGGTCGACCCGGGGCACGGCGAGGGAAGTCCGTTTTTCCACATCTACGCGCTGGTGCCCAATGCGGAGGACAAGCTGCATCCCAATTACCGCGGACGCATGCTCATTGAAACGGGAGAAGCGCAGTCCGTTGTGTCCGTGTCGCGGCGCGCGGTTCTCGGACGGCTTGGCGCGAAATTCGTTTATGTGGAGACCAAGCCGCGGCATTTCGAGCGGCGGGATGTGGTCACCGGGTTGGTTGCTGGTGACCGGGTGGAAATCGTCGAAGGCGTTCTGCCTGGCGACATCGTGGTAACCAACGGCCACTACCAACTGCAATACAGCGGCGGCAGCGAGTCCGCGGGCCAAGCCGACGCTCACGACCACGCGCACTGATCCATGTTCGACCGCCTCATCGCCTTCTCCGTGCGCAACCGCCTGCTGGTGGTTGCCTTGGCGGCCCTGCTCGCGGCGTATGGCGGATGGGTGCTGACCCGCATTCCGGTCGATGTCTTTCCCGACCTGAACCGTCCGACCGTGACCATTTTCACCGAAGCGGCGGGACTGGCCCCGGACGAGGTGGAATTGCTTGTCACCGTGCCGCTCGAGACAGCGGTGAATGGCGCAGCCGGCATCGAGCGCGTGCGGTCGATGTCCGGCATCGGCCTGTCTTTGGTCTTCGTCGAATTCGGTTGGGAGACGGACATCTACCGCGCGAGGCAGATCGTGGGGGAAAAGGTGGCCGAGGTGGCGCCGTCTTTGCCGCCGGAGGTGCGTCCTTTCCTCGGTCCGGTTTCCTCGATCATGGGCCAGATCATGGCCATCGGTTTGACCAGTGGGAACGAAGCAATCGGTCCGACCGAATTGCGGACCTTGGCCGATTGGGATTTGCGGCGGCGGCTGATGAGCATTCCGGGCGTCTCGCAGGTCACGGTGATGGGCGGCGACGTGCGGCAATATCAAGTGCTGGTCGATCCGGCCGTGTTGGTGGCCGACGGGGTGACTCTGCACGACGTGCAGACCGCGATCGACGAGTCGAACGTCAATTCCTCCGGCGGCTTCCTCCCCGATGCCCACACCGAAATGCTCATCCGCAATCTCGCGCGGGTGGAAACGTCGGACGACCTGGCCTCCACCGTGGTCAAGGCGCTCCCCGACGGATCGAGCATCCTCCTCGGACAGGTCGCCGAGGTGCGCGAGGGCGCGGCCTTGAACAAGCGCGGCGATGCCGGCATCGACGGAAAGCCCGCCGTCATCCTCACCGTGCAAAAACAACCCGGGGCCGACACCGTCTCGCTGACCCGCAAGATCGAGGCGGAGCTGGAGACCATCGCGGCAAGCTTGCCGCAGGGCGTGCGCGTGCACGGGGACATCTTCCGTCAGAGCAACTTCATCGAGCGCGCGGTGCACAATGTGGAAGAGGCCCTGCGCGACGGCAGCCTCATGGTGGCGGTGGTTCTTTTCATCTTCCTGCTCAACTTCCGCACCACCGCGATCACCCTCACGGCCATCCCGTTGTCACTGCTCGTCACCTTCATCGTCTTCAAGTGGGCCGGGCTGGGGATCAACACCATGACCTTGGGCGGACTGGCCGTGGCCATCGGCGAGCTGGTCGATGATGCCATTGTCGACGTGGAAAACGTCTTCCGCCGCCTCCGCGAGAACCGCCACGCCGCGCAACCGCGTCCGGTCCTCGATGTGGTCGTCTCCGCCTCGCGCGAAATCCGCAATTCCATCGTCTACGCCACGGTGCTTGTTGTCCTCGTCTTCCTCCCGCTCTTCGCCTTGCAGGGCATCGAGGGCCGCATTTTCACGCCGCTGGCCGTGGCTTATATCGTCTCGATCCTTGCCTCGCTGCTCGTGTCCTTGACCGTGACCCCCGCACTTTGCGCCCTGCTTCTTCCGCGCATGAAGCGCATGGGGCACCGGGAGGACGGATGGCTGGTCCGCCGGATTAAATCCTTCGAGGCCCGGGTCCTCGACTTCGGTTTCGCCGCCCCGAGCAAAATCTATCTGGCCGCCGGCGCCCTTTTCCTTGCCGCGCTGGCCACCTTGCCCACCCTCGGCCGCGAGTTTTTGCCCGAATTCAACGAGGGCAGCATCACGGCCTTTGTCGTCTCCGCACCGGGCACCTCGCTGGAGGAAAGCAACCGCATCAGCCGCATTGCCGAGGAGCTGCTCGGTGGCGTGCCCGAGGCCAGGACCATCGCGCGCCGCACGGGACGCGCCGAAGGCGACGAGCATGTGCTCGAGGTCAATACCACGGAGATCGAATTCGAATTGGAGCCCTCCGACCGCTCGAAAGCGGAAATCCTGGCCGACATCCGCGAGCGCCTCGCCACCCTGCCCGGGGTTGGGGTGAGTGTGGGTCAGCCCATCTCGCACCGTATCGACCACATTTTGTCCGGCGTGCAGGCCCAGATCGCGATCAAGATTTTCGGCGACGACTTGGAGGAATTGCGGCGTCTGGCCGGTGAGGTGCGTGATGCGGTGTCCGGTGTTCCCGGCATGGCCGACGTGCAAATCGAGCGTGTCACCCTCGTGCCGCAAGTCCACGTGCGCTTCGACCGTGCCAAATGCGCGGCCTACGGATTGCGTCCGGGGGAGGCCGCACGCTACACCTCGCTCGCCCTCAAGGGCGCGGCGGTTACCAAGGTGCTCGAGGGACAACGCTCCTTCGATGTGGTTCTGCGGCTCACCGATGAAGCGCGGGAGGATCTCGATGCCATCCGGGCCATCCCGATCGACACGCTGGGCGGCGAAATCGTCCCCCTTGGCCTGGTCGCCGATGTTTCCGAGGCCATGGGGCCGAACATGATCAACCGCGAGAACGCGCAGCGCCGGATCTACGTCTCGGCCAACGCGGCCGGCCGCGATCTGGTCTCCACGGTGCAGGACGCGCAGGCCGCGGTGGCCGGCAAAGTCGTTTTTCCCGAGGGCTACTTCGTGACTTACGGGGGACAATTCGAGAGCGAGGCAGACGCCTCGCGGATGATCCTCCTGCTCGGTGCCCTGAGCCTCGGCGCCATGTTCCTCGTCCTCTACATGCAGTTCCAGAGCACGGCCCTTGCGGCTCAGGTCATGCTCAATATCCCTCTGGCCTTTGTCGGTGCCGTCTTCGGGGTGAAATTCCTCTCCGGCGGTGTGCTCTCGGTCGCCTCGCTCGTCGGCTTCATCGCCCTGACCGGCATCGCCGCGCGCAACGGCATCATGATGATCACGCACTACCTCCATCTCATGAGGGAGGAGGGGATGGCATTCGACCGGGCCATGATCCTGCGCGGCACGCAGGAACGGATCGTGCCCGTGCTCATGACGGCCCTCACCGCGGGATTGGCCCTCTTCCCGCTGCTTCTCGGGGCCGGTCAGCCGGGCAAAGAAATCCTCCATCCCGTGGCGGTGGTCATTTTCTGCGGGCTTTTCAGCAGCACGTTGCTCGATCTGGTCGTGCGTCCGCTTGTTTTCTGGCAATACGGACGCCGCGCCGCCCGGCGGCTCGTCCCGCAGGCATTTTCCAATCAACCAACAACAGACACACAACCATGAAACACCTCATCCCCATCCTCCTTGTCCTCGGCTTCGCCGTAACATTACCCGCGGGCGAGGACCACGACCACGGTCACAGCCACGCCGACATCAAAGTGCCGGCCACGTTGCCGGAGGTCCGCGCCGGCATCGCGAAACAGCAAATGAAGCTCACGGAAACACTCGGTGCCAAAGACGCGAAAGCCGCCCACGCCAGCACTGATCTGCTCGCGGCCTATGTGCGGGCCCTACCCGGCATGGTCACCGGCTCGGACGAAACCGTGCGCCAGCGTATCGAGGGCATGGCCAACAACGCCGCCAAAGCCTGGGGCCAGACCGCCCACGACGCCGACCACGGCGACTACGACAAGGCCACCCGCGAAGCAGCCAAGGCCGCCGCGGCCTACAAGCTGCTCGAGGCGCGCTTGCCCAAGGATTGAGGCGAACGAAACCAAGTCCTCACGCTGTAGCGGCGCCGTCCCCGGCGTCGGTTGTTGTCGGTTAAACGACCGTCGGCGGGGACGCCGACGCTACAAAAGCTTGTGCACCGCGGAAGGGAGAACTTTGGTTGTTCGAGGCGTTGCCTTCAAACACGCCAACGCCCCAAGCGCAGGGCGTTGGCGATAACGGAGACGGAACTGAGGCTCATGGCGGGCCATGGGGGGAATCCATGGATGCAAGCACTTGACGATCGGGCGTGGCGGCGGGGCCCGTTTCGCCCGCGTGTCTGGTGGGTTGCTATTCCAAGGGAAAAATCCGCACATCGACCGGTTCGGCGACGAGCATCGAGACGGGCGGTCCGGCCACGCGGCCCAAGCCATCTTCCTCGATCGGCGCGGATGACCACTCTGTGCACTCCGCCTTTTCGATGCGGTAGGGTTTGTGGTGAACGCGTCCGGATCGGATTTTTCCGGCACTGTCGGCCGCAAAAAGGAGGTATCGCTCGACCAGAAACCATTCGAGCGAATGCTCCCGTGCCGGCTCGGCCTTGACCGGTCGCCGGTAGCGGAACCGTGATGCCATGTCCGAACCTTTGCGGCAGCTGGAGTAGAAGATTTCCGCGCCGCGCAGGTTGGCGCTCATGCGTGCGTGGTGGTAAGGCAGGTGAAAGAAGCGGCGGGCCACTTCGACGGCGATGGGCTGGTTGCAATCGAGCGAAAAGAACCAAACACCCGGCCGCCCGGACTCGTCGTGCACATAGGTCCGCACGTTGAGTTCGAGAAACCAGGAGATCCACGGCAGGGGTGGCAGCCCGACAGGACGGACACGTTCCATGGCGAAGGGCACGATGCCGATCCACGCTTGGCCATCGAACAAGTCTGCATGAAGACCCCGGGGCAGGTGGGAGCCGATGACCTCCGGGGCGACCGGCCAGTGGAGGAAGAGAAGATCGCTCCACCGCTGCCGCATGACAGGTGCGGCCGCCGGCGGTTGCTGCAAGGCAAGACGCTGCAAGGACGTGGGTGTCTTGACCGGATCGGCCTCCCGGTTGGTCTGCATCTGCTCCGACTTCATGACAATATCTGGTTACGCTAGCCGGGATCGACACGGGTTCCAAAGAAATCGCCGCTGCATCGACATTGGCGGCCGGCGCGTAAAGCATAAGCTATGCGCGGCGTGAAAAAGCAGGATCTGCCCTCCAAAATATGCGTTGTCTGCGGACGTCCGTTCGTGTGGCGGAAGAAGTGGGAGAAAGTGTGGAATGTAGTCCGTTTCTGCAGCGAGCGTTGCCGCCGGACGAAGCCGGCGGGCCGATGAAAGAGGATGTGCAGCTCGTGTGGTTCAAGCGCGACCTGCGCGTGGAGGATCATCGCCCGCTGACCGAAGCCGCACGGCGCGGACCGGTGGTTGCCCTGTATGTTTACGAGCCGGAATTGCCTGGCAGCGAGGAATTCACCGCGGCGCATCTGGTCTTTCTCAATGAATCCCTGCGGTCCTTGGAGCACTCCCTCCGCGAGCTGGGCGGCAGTCTTGTGCTGCGGCGTGGCCGGGTGGCCGAAGTCCTCCACGCGCTGAAGGAAGAGACGTCGTTTGTTTCCCTCTGGTCCCACGAAGAAACCGGCAGCGACCGCACGTTCCGGCGTGATCGCGAAGTCGCGGCATGGTGCCGCGAGCAAGGGGTGCCTTGGCATGAGTTCCGCCAGGATGGGGTGGTCAGGCGCCTCGCTTCACGCAACGGCTGGTCGCGGCACTGGGAGGAATTCATGCGCGAACCGGCCGGTCTGCCGCCCGCTTTGAATGACGTCCCCGGCGTGCGCAGTGCAGGCCTGCTCGCGGCGGCCGATCTTGGTCTGCCCCCCACCGACAAACCCGAGGCACAACGAGGCGGGCAAGAAGAGGCGCGCCGCACCCTGGCGACTTTTCTCGCCACCCGCGGCGTCGATTACCGCGCGGGGATGTCGAGTCCGGTCACGGG
>JBIKXZ010000141.1:0-6234 GCA_044355525.1 Chthoniobacterales bacterium | reverse complement strand
TGCCATCGGCCTCGGCCAAGTCTGCAGCCGCAAGAGTTGTCTTCGATGAGCTGGGCCGGCGCGATGCTGCCACGGCCTCGCAAATGATCGGACGAATGGACCCTGCGCTGCGAATCGATGCCGCCGCGGGTTTGGCGGAGGGATGGGCTGCGGCTGAACCGGCGCGAGCCGCGGCATGGGCAGCCACGCTCGACGAGGAGACGAAAGGAACTGCCCTGCCGGGTGTTGTTTCTCAATGGGCACGCCGCGCACCTCAGGAGGCTGCGGCCTTTGCTCAGGCCAACGACAGTCGCGGCGACCTTGTCACCGCGGTCGCCCAGGAGTGGATGCCCTATTCACCGGACTTGGCCGGTCGATGGGTGGACAAACTCCCACCGGGCGATGCGCGAGACGCCGGACTCTCGTCAATAGGACAAATCGTCGCCAACGAAGATCCGGCTGCGGCTGTGCTCTGGATTTCGCGCATGACTTCGGCTCCACGGCGTGAACAGGAACTGCAGTATATGTGCAGCCAGTGGATCCAAATAGATCCTGCCGCAGCCAAAGCGTGGATCGGTGGCTCCAACCTTTCGGCTGACACCAAGGCTTCATTGCTACGGTAGGTCGTTGGTTAGGCCGCGGCCATCAACTCGCGCAAAACGAAGGGCAGGATTCCGCCGTGGCGGTAGTATTCCACTTCGATCGGGGTATCGATGCGCAGGACAACGGGAACGTCTTGCGTCGTGCCGTCGGCCTTGGTGATGCAAAGTGTCAGTTTTTGCCGCGGTTTGACTTGATCGGAAAGACCCACCACATCAAAAGTTTCCGATCCATCCAAGCCGAGCGTCTGCGCGCTGGTGCCTTCCTCGAATTGCAGCGGCAAAACGCCCATGCCCACGAGATTCGAACGGTGGATGCGCTCGTAGCTTTGCGCTACGACCGCTTTCACCCCGAGGAGCATCGTGCCTTTGGCTGCCCAGTCGCGGCTGGAGCCGGTGCCGTATTCCTGCCCAGCCAGCACGACCAGCGGCGTGCCGTCGGCTTTGTATTTCTCGGCGGCATCAAAGATGGCCAGTTGCTCGCCGTCTTTGCTGCCAGGACCGAAATACTTGGTCACCCCACCCTCAACACCCGGGACCATGAGGTTTTTGATGCGGACGTTGGCAAACGTTCCGCGGGTCATGATGCGATCGTTGCCGCGGCGTGAGCCGTAGCTGTTGAAATCCTTCGGCTCGACACCGTGCTCGACCAGATACTTGCCCGCGGGTGACGCGGCTTTGATCGCGCCGGCGGGGGAGATGTGGTCGGTTGTGACCGAATCGCCGAAGATGCCGAGCGGGCGCGCCCCCGTGATGTCGGCGATCGTTCCCGGCTTCATCGAGAAGTTTTCGAAGAACGGCGGATTTTGGATGTAGGTGCTGTCAGGATCCCACGCGTATAACTGTCCAACCGAGCCCGGGATTTCGTTCCATTTCGGATTCTGCTCGGCGAAGTCGCGGTAAAGTTTGCGGAAGATTTCCGGTTTGAGCGCGGACTGCATGGCATCGCGGATTTCCTGGAGCGAGGGCCAGAGGTCTCTCAGGTAGACATCCTTGCCGTCTTTGTCTTGGCCCAAGGGCTCCTTGGTCAGATCGATATCCACCCGTCCGGCCAAGGCGAAGGCAACAACCAGCGGGGGTGACATGAGGAAATTCGCCTTCACGTTCTGGTGGACGCGGGCCTCGAAGTTGCGGTTGCCGGAGAGCACGGACGCCGCGACGAGATCGTGTCCGGTGATGGCTTCTTCCACCGCCTGCGGCAGCGGACCCGAATTGCCGATGCACGTGGTACAGCCGTAACCGACGATCTGGAAACCGAGTTTGTCTAGGTAGGGCTGAAGTCCGGTCGAATTCAGATAGTCCTGCACCACCCGCGAACCGGGAGCCAGCGACGTCTTCACCGCAGGCGAAACATGGAGCCCGCGTTCCACCGCTTTCTTGGCCAGCAAGCCTGCGCCGAGCATGACGCTCGGATTGCTTGTGTTCGTGCAACTCGTGATGGCGGCGATGACGACGCTGCCGTGGTCCAAGGTGGCGGAACCATTGCCGGGGCGACCGGCGACATTGTCCGGCGTGGGACGGTCTTCTTCCATTTCCTCGACCTGCTTTTTCTCGTCGGCGGGCATTTCGAAGCGCGGATGCACCACCTTGATCGAGGCTGCGGCACCGCGAGCGGAGGCAGGTTTGTTGTAGCCGCCGTCGGCCACCGGTTTCTCGAGGAGTGAAACAAAGGTGTTTTTCAGATCCGGCAGATTGATGCGGTCCTGCGGACGCTTGGGTCCGGCCACGCCGGGCTGCACCGAACCGAGGTCGAGTTCCAGGTCGACGCTGTAGTCGATCTCGCCTTTGCGCGGCATGCCGAACATTTTCTGAGCTTTGAAATAGGACTCAAATGCGGCGCACTGCTCATCGGTGCGGCCGGTGCCGCGCAGATAATTGACCGACTCGGCATCGACCGGGAAATAACCCATGGTCGCCCCGTATTCCGGCGCCATGTTGGCAATGGTCGCGCGATCGGGCAGCGGCAGGGTTTCGGCTCCCTCCCCGTAGAACTCGACGAATTTGCCGACGACTTTGGTTTTGCGCAGGAGTTCGGTGACATGCAACGCGAGGTCGGTCGCGGTGACGCCTTCGCGCAGGCGTCCGCTCAAATGGACCCCGACCACTTCCGGGGTTAGGAAATAGACCGGTTGTCCGAGCATGCCGGCCTCGGCCTCGATCCCGCCCACGCCCCAGCCGACGACACCCAGACCGTTGATCATCGTGGTGTGCGAATCCGTGCCGACCAGCGTGTCGGGATAGTAAAGTTGGCTTCCGCCGGAGGCCTGCGAGAGGACGCCTTTGGCCAGGTATTCGAGATTCACCTGGTGCACGATACCGATACCGGGCGGGACAACGCCGAAAGTTTGGAAAGCCTGCTGGCCCCATTTGAGGAATTGGTAGCGCTCGCGGTTGCGGCGGAATTCCATTTCGAGGTTAAGCTGGAGCGCTTCGGCACTGCCGAAGAAATCGACTTGCACGGAGTGGTCGACGACGAGGTCGACAGGGACGAGCGGCTCGATCATGGCCGGATCCTTGCCCGCGGCGGCCACGGCATTGCGCATCGCCGCCAAATCGACAAGGAGCGGCACGCCGGTGAAGTCCTGCAGGACGATGCGGGCGACAACGAAGGGAATTTCCTCCGCCGCAGGTTTCTTCGCATTCCATGAAGCCAAGGTGCGGACGTCTTTCTCGCTCACCTTGCGTCCGTCGCAATTGCGCAAAACGGACTCCAGCACGATACGGATGCTTACCGGCAGGCGCGAGATGGGGCCGAGACCGGACTCCTCGAGGTGCGGTAGCGAATAAAAAAGTCCTTCGCGTCCCGGCGCGGGGACGAACTTCTGCAAGGCGGCAAACGGATCGTTCATAAACCTCCAAAGAAAACGATCCGGCACCGACCTCGGCAAGCTTCAATTCGGGCGTTCTGAAGATGCTCTTGCCTCGCCCCCGCCTGCGCGATTTCCTTTCGTATGCGCAAAACCAAAATCGTCTGCACCCTCGGTCCAGCCACAGAGTCCCCCGAGATGCTGGCCCGCCTGATCGCCGCCGGAGCCAATGTTTTCCGGCTCAACATGAGCCATGCCACGCACGAATGGGTCCGCGCCATCGTCCCCCGCATCCGCGAGGTGGCCCGTCAGACTTCGGCCAATATCGCCATCATGATGGACACCCAAGGCCCGGCCATCAGGACCGGAGACGTGGCAACCAACCTCGATCTGCACCCCGGCGACAAGGTCGAGTTCACCGTGCGCGGGGCGAAAAGCGAGGAGCATTACTCGGTGGACGTGAACTACGACGGGCTGATCGACGACATTCACGAGGGCGACGTCGTGTTGGTCGACAATGGCAACCTCCACATGAAGGTGCTGGCCAAAAAGGAAAACCGCATCCACTGCGAAGTTCTGACCCAAGGCGTCCTCGGATCGCGTCGCCACATCAATTTGCCCGGGGTGAAGGTGAATCTTCCGCCCATGACGGAAAAAGACCTCAAGGACATCGCCGTCGGGGTGGAATTGGAGGTCGACTATTTCGCGCTGAGCTTCTGCCGCGAGAAGTCCGACGTCGAGGCCATGCGCGCCGAATTGCAGCGGTTGGGCAGCGACGCGCACATCATCGCCAAGATCGAGGACCAACACGCGGTCAAATTCGTCAAAGAGATCATCTCCTCCGCCGATGCCGTCATGGTGGCCCGCGGTGATCTGGGCGTCGAATGCCCGATGGAGGAACTTCCCATCATCCAGCGCCGAATCGTGAAGAGCTGCCTGCAGGTCGGAAAGCCGGTCATCGTGGCCACCCACATGCTCGAGTCCATGATCACCAATCCCCTGCCCACCCGCGCGGAGATCACCGACGTGGCCAATGCGGTTTACGAGCAGGCGGATGCCATCATGCTCAGCGGCGAGACCAGCGTGGGAAAATATCCGGTGCAGTGCGTGGAGATTTTCGACCGTGTCGCCCGCCGCATCGAGCGTAGCGGCGGCGCCGGATTCGCCCGCGAGGCGATCGTGGAGGGTCCGCGGCAAAAGACGGTGGCTGCCGCCGTGTCGCTGGCCAACAATTTCCCGCAGGCCAAGATGGTTGTCTTCACTTTCCACGGAACGATGGCGCTTTACGTCTCGCACCTGCGTCCGCAGCACGCGCCGATTTTCGCTTTCAGTCCGGACGAACGCGTCTGCCGGCGCCTTGCGCTGCTCTACGGCGTGCAGGCGCAGCGGATGGGTTTCTTGCCGGAACCGGACAAAAACGTCTTTGCTGCCGAGGCAGCGCTCCTGCTCAAGGGCCTGGCCGAACCGGGCGACCATCTCGTCGTGGTGACCGATATTCTCGAAGGCGACCGGCGGCATGAGTCGGTGCAGTTGCGGATCGTGCCGTGAGTCCGCCTGAACGCGCGACCGGCTACACATTGTAGCGTCGCCGCGGCGACGAGGGCGGCAAAAACTAAACGGGCCCGCCGCCCTTGCGGGCTGGCGGACCCGTCCCCACCAAAACTTCCCCCTCGCCCCGCCGGTCAGACCGGCTGGGGCTCGGGAAATTTGATTTCCTCGCGCTTGCGCAGGGCCTTCCGCATTTTCAGGAGGGCGATGTTCTGCAACTGACGGATGCGCTCGCGGGTCACGCCGAACTTGCGTCCGACCTCCTCCAAGGTTCGCTCTTTGCCGCCGCCCAGGCCGAAACGGAAGGCGATGATCTTGCGCTCGCGCGGATCAAGGACGTCGAGCAAATCGCCGACTTCCTCGCGAAGGTCCTTGTCGCGCAGGGCCGCAAAAGGATCCTCGGCACGCTCGTCGCTGACCAGATCGCCGAAAGCGGTGTCGTCATCGGCATTGATCTTGGCGTCGAGCGAAGCGGGGCGGACGGCGACATTTTTCAAATGGGCCACCTTGGCCGGGGCCAGACCCAGCTCTTCAGCCAGTTCCTCGGTGCTTGGCTCGCGACCGAGTTCCTCGGTCATTTGCGCGGACACGCGGCGGATTTTTCCGATCTTATCGACAAGGTGGACGGGAAGACGAATCGTTTTGCTCTGGTTGGCCAGGGCGCGTTTGATCGACTGCTTGATCCACCAAGAGGCGTAAGTGCTGAGCTTGCCGCCTTTTTTCGGGTCAAATCGCTCAACGGCTTTCATCAGGCCGATGTTGCCCTCGGAAACGAGGTCCAGCAGGGGAAGACCGTAGTTGCTGAAGTCATGGGCAATCTTTACCACGAGGCGGAGATTGGCCTTGATCATCTTTTCGCGGGCCTTCTTGTTGCCGCGCTTGATCTGGGCCGCCAACTTGACCTCCTCTTGGGGGGTCAGAAGCGGGACTTGGCTGATCTCGCGCAGGTAGAGTCCGATGTTGGTGTCAGGGGAGTCCATGGTGGTGGTTTTCAGGGTTGGTGGTTTTGTTCCGACACTGATTCTGACAGTCGTTCCAAACGATCGTTCAATTTAGTTTGCCATGGGGTGATTTTATGCGGGGGGACAGAGAAGAGGGACAATGGGGGCCCAGGAATTATTCGACGGAAGCGGGCACGCGGATGCCGTTGGGAGTCAATGGCAAAACAACCATCAAAGAAGTCCCACGACGGTTCGAAAGAGTAGAAGCAACTGTGTTTTTAGGTGGGGCAGTTTTCGAGGTTTTTGATTTGGGAGTTGAGGTAGGTGAGGAATTTTCTGGCGCAGGCGATGAGAGCGACT
>JBIKXZ010000140.1:0-6250 GCA_044355525.1 Chthoniobacterales bacterium | reverse complement strand
CGCAAAAAATCCCCCGCAATCCGCGTCGCCGCCTCCCGCAAAGTCATCTTCCCCTCCGCCACCTCCAATCCGAATTTCCCCAAATCCCGCTGCACCACCTCGCTCCCGACCATCCCCGCCAACACCTGCTCGCGGGCAAATTCCAAAAGTCCTTCCTGCACCTGAGCCAACCGCCGCGCTGGCCACTCGCCGGACGCCGTCATCTCAGCCCGGAATTTCTCCACCAGCTTCCAAATCTCCGCAATCCCGTTCCCCTTCAACGCCGAGCAACTCAACACCTCGGGCTGCCATCCCCGTGTCGCCGCGGTCAAGAAGTGCAAGACCTGCGCCAACTCCAATTTCAACTTCTCCGCTGCTGTTACGTTGTCCCCATCCGCCTTCGTCACCGCGATGGCATCCGCCATCTCGACGATCCCCTTTTTGATCCCCTGCAATTCATCCCCTGCACCCGTTAAAGCAAGTAGCAGAAAAAAATCCGTCATCGACCGCACCGCAATCTCGCTCTGACCCACCCCGACGGTCTCGACCAGAATCACGTCATACCCCGCCGCCTCGCACAGCGTGATCGTCTCCCGCGTCTTGCGCGTCACCCCGCCCAACGCGCCGCCCGAGGGAGACGGACGGATGTAAGCCGCCGGATGACGCGACAACTTTTCCATCCGCGTCTTGTCCCCCAGAATGCTCCCGCCCGAAATCGCACTCGTCGGATCCACCGCCAGCACCGCGACACGATGCCCAGCCTTGCAAAGATACAACCCGAACGCCTCGATAAACGTGCTCTTCCCCACACCGGGAATTCCGGTAATTCCAATCCGGACCGAGCTATCCCGGTGTGGCAACAAAGCCTTCATCAAATCCGCCGCCACCGCCGCATGCTGCGGCGCCGTGCTTTCCACGAGGGTGATGGCCCGCGCCAGCACCGTCGTATCGCCCGCCAGCACCCCGCGGGCATATTCCTCCGCGGATAGCGGCAAAGAGGGAGGGTGGGAAACCATAAACGGACCCGATCAAACTCCCACAAACCGCCCCCCTCTGGAAGCCTTGGCGGCTCGCGAGGACGCTCGCCCTCCATCCGCGCCCCCTGGAGGGCGGCCGTCCACGGCCGCCGGACCGCTTGACCCCACTGGTCGGTTCAATAGACTAGTTCCATGAAACCGGCGCCCCGCGTCCAGGAAGTCGGCGCCTACGAGGCCAAGACCAACCTGTCCCGCCTCCTCCGCCAGACGCGCGCGGGCAAATCCTTCATCATCACCCAACGCGGCAAACCCGTCGCCGAGCTCAAGCCGGCCCCCGTCAAACGTGGCAAAGGCCACTGGGGCGACATGAAGGGCAAGATCTGGGTGGCGGACGACTTTTGTGAGCCGATCGAGGACATGAAGGAATACATGGAGTAGCCGCATGCGCTACCTCCTCGACACCCATACCATGCTCTGGATGCGGGAAAACGACCCGCGCCTCAACCGCGCCAAGTGGGAACCCATCTTTTACTCACCCGACAACGAAATCCTCGTCAGCATCGTCAGCCTGTGGGAAATGACCATCAAGCGCTCCCTTGGCAAACTCGACTTTGAAGGCTCGCTCGAAGACTTCGCCGCCGATCTGGAAATGAAACACGGCTTCACCCTGCTCCCGATCGCCCCAACCGACCTCGACCGCCTTGCCACTTTACCCCAACACCACCGCGACCCCTTCGATCTCCTCCTCATCGCCCAAACCATCGAAAACGGCGCGATTGCCGTGACCAACGATCGCAACTGGAAAAAATACCGCTGCAAGCTGCAGTGGTAACCGCGTGATGTCCCGCGGCGGTTACTCCACCGTCACGCTCTTGGCCAAATTGCGCGGCTTGTCCACGTCGCAGCCGCGCTGGACGGCGATATGGTAGGAAAGCAACTGGAGCGGGATGATGCTGAGCACCGGCATGAGGTAATCGGGCGCGGGTGGGACCCAGAGGACGTCGTCGGTGATTTTTTCGAGGGCGCGGTGACCTTCGGTGCCGACGCCGATGACGGGACCTTTGCGGGCGCGGACTTCTTGGATGTTGCTCGCGTTCTTTTCGAAAAGCGCGTCGTCGGGCGCGATGAAGACGGAGGGCATGTCGGGATTGATCAGCGCAATGACACCGTGCTTCAACTCGGCGCTCGGATAACCGGAGGCTGACATGTAGCTGATCTCCTTGAGCTTGAGTGCGGCTTCCATGGCCACGGGATATTGGAACTGACGGCCCATGAAGAGCATGCCGTGGGCGTTGGCATACTTGTCCGCGACCTCGGGGAGATGCGGGTTCATCTCGAGCACGCGCGCAACTTTGTCCGGCAATTGCTCGAGTTCTTCGATGATGCGCAGGCCGTCCGAACTGGAAAGATTGCGGATGCGGCCCATGAGCAGCGAAAGCAGCGTGAGAATGGTGACTTGCGAAGTGAACGATTTCGTCGCAGCCACGCCGATCTCCGGTCCGGCATGCATGTAGACGCCGCCGTCGCTTTCGCGGGCGATGGTGCTGGCCACGTTGTTGCAAATTCCGAGGGTGCGGTGACCCTTGCGCTGGCTTTCGCGCAAAGCGGCCAAGGTATCGGCCGTTTCGCCACTCTGGCTGATGACGAACGTCAGCGTGTCTTTGTCGAGCGGCATGTTGCGGTAGCGGAATTCGCTGGCGATCTCCACCTCGGTCGGGAGGCAAGCCAGGCTCTCCATGGCGTATTCGCCGACCATGGCCGCGTGGTAGGCCGTGCCGCAGCCGATGAGGACGATACGCTCGACCGCGCGCAATTCGGCCGAGGTCATGTTGAGTCCGCCCAACTTGGCGGTGGCTTCCTCGGCGGAAAGGCGTCCGCGCATGGCATCGCGCACCGTCGAGGCCTGCTCGAAGATCTCCTTGAGCATGAAGTGCGCGTAGTCACCCTTGGACGCTTCCTCCGCGTCGAAGTCGACCGTGCTGATTTCGTAATCGCGTCCGTCGCCGGCCAGCGATTGGATCTGGAAACTGTCCGGCCGCAGCAGGACGATTTCGAAGTCCTTCAAATAAACCACGTCGCGCGTGTGGTTGACCAAAGCCAGCGGGTCGCTGGCCAGGAAGTTCTCACCTTTGCCCACGCCGAGGACGAGCGGACTGCCGCGCCGCGCGCCGATGAGCAGATCCGGCACGTCACGGTGCATGACCGCGATGCCGTAGGTCCCGTGCACTTCGCGCAAGGCCATGCGCACCGCCTCGACGAGGGAATCGGCCGAGGGCTCGCCGAGCTGGATGGCGTATTTGCCGATGAGATGGGCCAGGACCTCGGTGTCGGTCTGGGAGCGGAAAAGATGCCCCTCGCGCTCGAGTTCGGTGCGCAACTTTTCGTAATTCTCGATCACGCCATTGTGCACCAGCACGATGCGTCCGCTTTGATCGGTGTGCGGGTGGGCGTTCTCCTGGGTCACCGCGCCGTGCGTGGCCCAGCGTGTGTGACAGATCCCGCGGTTGCCGTGGACCGGATCGTCGGCGATGAGCTGCGCGAGATTCTGGATGCGTCCGACCGACCGGCGGATTTCCAGCGAACCGTTGTTGCCGAGAGCCACCCCGGCCGAATCATAGCCGCGATACTCCAGGCGCCGCAGCCCATCCAAAAGGATGGGTGCCGCCTCCGACGGGCCGACGTAACCGACAATGCCGCACATAAGTAACCTCGTATATTGGTGCACCTCGCCCCGCATGGCAACCCCCGCGAGACGGGGAGAATCCCTGACAATTACCAGCGTGACAAAACGCCATTTTTGCGCGAACCCCAGTGTCCACATGGCCGCCACGGATATCCCCCGGGTTGATGCCGCCCTCGCGCGGACATTGGGCATCATCATGGGCGGCGGGGCGGGCAAACGCCTCTTTCCCCTGACCAAAGACCGCGCCAAACCCGCCGTGCCGCTCGGCGGCAAATACCGCCTCGTCGACATCCCGATCAGCAATTGCCTCAACTCCGGCATCCGCAGCATCTACGTGCTCACCCAGTTCAACACCGCCTCGCTGCACCAGCACATCAACGGGACCTACAAGTTCGACATCTTCAGCGCGGGCAGCTTCGTGGAAATCCTCGCTGCACAGCAGACGCCGACCGGGGCCGGGTGGTATCAGGGCACGGCCGATGCGGTGCGGCAAAACCTCGCCTACTTCCTCGAGAAACCGTGGGACTACTACCTCATCCTCAGCGGCGACCAGCTTTACCAAATGGATTTCCGCGAGCTGATGGCCAGCCATCTCGCGGCGGATGCGGAACTGACCATCGCCACGTTGCCGGTCAACCGCCACGACGCCCAAGGCTTCGGCATCATGCAGACCGACGAACGCAAACGCATCACGCGCTTCGTCGAAAAGCCGACCGACCCAGCTGTGCTCGACAGTCTGCGCATTCCGCCGGCCTTGGGCGCGGAACTCGGACTCCCGCCCGACGCCGACCGCTACCAGGCCTCGATGGGCATCTACCTTTTCAACCGTTCCGTGCTGGAGGCCTGCCTGGACAACCAGCACGATGACTTCGGCAAGCACATCATCCCCGCTGCGATCAAGGATCGCCGCGTGCAAGCGCATGTTTTCCAGGGCTACTGGGAGGACATCGGCACGATCCGCTCGTTCTTCGAAGCCAACCTTGCCCTCGCGGAAGTCGAGCCGCCTTTCAACTTCTACCGCCCGGGCGCGGGCATCTATTCGCGTCCGCGCTTCCTGCCCGCCAGCAAGCTCAACGGGGCGACGGTCAGCCGCGCCGTGGTGTCGGACGGCTGCATCATCACCGACGCCACCCTCGACCGTTGCGTCGTCGGCATCCGCAGCATCATCGAAAGCGGCGCTGTCCTGCGCAACGTCGTCCTCATGGGCGCCGACTTCTACGAATCGCAAACCTCGCCCCCGCCCGGCGCGCCGCCTCTCGGCATCGGACGCAACACGACGATCAGCGACGCCATCGTGGACAAGAACGCCCGCATCGGCGAACGCGTCGTCATCAGCCCGGAAGGCAAACCGGCCGACTATGACGGGGACAACTTTTACCTCCGCGACGGCATCGTCATTGTCCCGAAAAACGCCATCATCCCCGACGGCACTTGGATCTAGCCCTTCACTCAACCCTCATCCCTAAGCCCTCAACCTCATCATGTCCGCCGTCATCCCCCCAACCGGTCCCGCTGCGCATCCCCTCGCCGGCAAAACCAAACCCATCGTCTACTTCGTCGGACTCACCGCCGCGCTGGCCGGACTTCTCTTCGGCCTCGACGTCGGCGTCATTTCCGGCGCGAACGAATTCATCCAGAAAGATTTCGGCGTCGATGACCGCACCATCGAGAACATCGTCAGTGCCCTGCTTTGGGGCGCGGTCTTCGGCGTGCTGATCAGCGGGTTCTTTTCCCTCCGCCTCGGACGCCGCGGCACCATCCTGATCAGCGCCCTGGTCTTCGCCGTCGGGTCGATCTTCTGCGCACTGGCCCCCTCGCCCGGCGCGCTCATCGCCGCGCGGTTTTTCCTCGGCATCGCCGTGGGCATGGCGTCCTTCGTCGCCCCGCTTTACCTCTCGGAAATCGCCCCGCAGAGCGTGCGCGGCGCGCTCATCTCGATGTATCAACTGATGATCACCATCGGCATCGTCATCGCCTTTTTGAGCGACACCTTCTTCGCCACCTACGCCAACCTCCAGCCGCTCGCCACCACGATCAGCGAATCGGTCAGTTCGATCGCCGGCGGACGAGGACAGATGGTCATGGAGGGCTACCTCTCCATGCCCTGGCGTTGGATGCTCGGGGTCATCGCCATTCCCGCCGCGCTCATGTTCCTCGGCATGCTCTTCCTGCCGGAAAGTCCGCGTTGGCTCGTCCTGAAAAAGCGCATCGACGAAGCGCGCACCGTCCTCCGCCGGCTGGCCTCGAGCGACGCGGAAGCGGGTCGGGAATTGGACGACATCCAGTCCAGTCTGCAAGTCGAACAAAAAGGCTTCCGCCTCTTCCGTGACAACCGCCATTTCCGCCGCGCCGTCTTCCTCGGGGTCGGTCTGCAGGTCATCCAGCAGTTCACCGGGATCAACGTCATCATGTATTACGCCCCGCGCATCCTCAACGAGGCCGGTTTCAACACCACCGCCGAGCAAATGTGGGGCACCGTGCTCATCGGCACGATCAACGTGCTGGCCACCTTCATCGCCATCGCCTTTGTCGACCGCCTCGGACGCAAACCCATCATGTTTGCCGGCTTCACCGTGATGGGTCTCGGCATGCTCTCGCTCGGGACCCTCTT
>JBIKXZ010000027.1:0-19375 GCA_044355525.1 Chthoniobacterales bacterium | reverse complement strand
CTTCGTACTCGAGGATCTGGAAAAGCAGCTCGCGCCGCTCGGACGCGTCACGCGCGGGGCCACGCGCCTCTGGCGGATCGGCATGCTTTCGCACCTGCGCACCGATCTGCGTTTGCTCCCCGGTCACCGCGTCGCCTTCGATGATCTCGTCGCGCGGCTCCATCCGACCCCCGCGGTCGGCACCGCCCCGCGCGCCGCTTGGCGCGGGCAGGTGGCCGTGCTCGACACCGAACCGCGCGGACGCTTCGCCGCGCCTTTCGGTCTTCTTCTTCCCGGCGGACAAGCCCGCTGCCTCGTCGCCATCCGCAACGTGCAATGGGACCGCAACGTCGCGCGCTGCGGGGCCGGTTGCGGACTTCTGCCGGCCAGCCGCCCCGCCCGCGAGGCGGCGGAACTGCGGTTGAAACTGGCCGCCGCCCGCGGCAATCTCGGGCTTTGAGTCCGGTCGAAACCAACCGTCTGCTCGCCGCGGAGATTCTTTCCGTCCTGCACGGGGCGGGCGTGCGCACGCTGTGTGTGTGTCCGGGCGGACGCAATGCGCCGCTCGTTCTGGCGGCCGAAGCTGCGGCGGACTCGTTCGAAGTGGTTTCCTTTTTCGAGGAGCGCAGCGCGGCTTTTTTCGCCACCGGGCGCGCGCAACGCGATGGTGTCCCCGTCGCGGTGATGACCACCTCCGGCACGGCGGCCGCGGAACTGCTGCCGGCCATGCTCGAGGCCGTGCATGCCGGCATCGCGCTCGTCGCCGTGACCGCCGACCGCCCGCGCCGTCTGCGCGGCACCGGCGCCCCGCAGACAATCGACCAAGTGCCGCTCTTTGCCGCCGCCGGGATTCCCGTTCTTGATCTCGACGCACCCGGACAACTCGAGGCGCTGCCCGCCGGACCGGTTCACCTCAACGTATGCTTCGACGAACCGCTCGTGGACGGACCGGTCATTATGACACTCCCCGCGGCGGCGTCCACCGCACTGCCTGCGGAGCCGTGGATGGACACCGCGCAGGCCCGTCGCGTGTGCGAGGACTTTTTCGCCCGCGTGCGGTGTCCGCTCATCCTCGTGTCCTCGCTGTCCGCGGCCGACGCGCACCATCTGGCCCCGTGGTTGGCCTCCCTGAGCAGTCCGCTCTACCTCGAAGCCGTCTCGCAATTGCGCAATCACCGCACACTGCAGGAGTTCAGCCTCCACGCCGGCGAGCGCATCCTCCTCACGCCCGAGTGCCGCGAAGCATGCGACGGCGTGGTCCGTATCGGCGGGGTGCCCACCCCGCGCTTCTGGCGCGAGTGCGAAGACCTCCCCGTGCTGCACGTCTCGCGGGTCAATCTTCCCGGGCTCGCTCGATCGGGTGCCGTTGTGCCAATGGATATCTTCCGCGAACTCTGCCCGTCCTTCGTCCCGGCCGCGGGGAAAAGCGAAGCGCTTTTCGCCCGGGACCGCGCCACCGCGGAAAAATTGACATCACTGCTCGAGGCCGAACCGCAGAGCGAAGCGGGTCTGGTCCGCGCCTTGGCGCGGCGCGGTCCGGAGAATGCCCGTGTTTTTCTCGGCAACAGCCTGCCCATTCGCGAATGGGACCTCGCCGCCCCGCGCACCCCGGACGCGCGCACTTTTTTCGCCAACCGCGGGGTCAACGGCATCGACGGGCTTGTCTCCACCGCCCTCGGGCTGTCCGGTGGCGACCGTCCGACCACCGCCGTGCTCGGCGATTTGTCCGCGCTTTATGACTTGGCCGGACTCTGGCCGGCCGCGCAATTGGAATCCGAAGACATCACGCTCGCGGTGATCAACAACGGCGGCGGGAAGATTTTCGACCGCATGTTCCGTCGTCCGTCGTTTCTCAACGCCCACGATCTGCGCCTGCGCGGCTGGGCGGAAATATTCGGTTGGCACTACGGGACGATGCGCGGGCCGGACGAACCCTTCCCCGCCGGCACGCCGCGCCTGGTCGAAGTCCTGCCCGATGCGGAGGCCACGGAGCGTTTCGCGGACGCTTATGCGGAGCTTTGGCGCTGAGCCCAAAAGCAGAAGCGGCATCCCCGCCGCTTATCGTTTCAGTCAAGCGGCGGGGACGCCGCTTTTGTTTTTCCCCGAACTCCACAACCACCACAGCGCGCCGGTCAGTGCCAGCAACACGAGATTGCGCAACGTCGCCCCCCCGGGCGTGCCGAGCACGGCGAGCGACGGATGGATCGCGCTGAAATCGAAACAGCCACAATCGATATCCAGCCCGCGCCACCAGGCCTGCGCGGTCAAAAGCGTGAAGGCGCCGAGCACGAGACCGGTGACCCAGAGCGTCCATGGAAAAAACAACCCGGAGAAGAGCGCGACGGCCAGCAGCAGCTCCACCCACGGCAGGGCCATGGCGATGAATTCGGCGAGGCCGTCGGGAATGACGATCTGGTAAGAATAGATGGAGGCGAGCGTGGGCAGGGTCTTACCGATCTTCGACCATCCGGCGGCGAGGAAGATCCATCCGAGCACGACGCGCAGGACGATGCTCAAAATGCGGGCGGGGGTTTCCTTCATCAGTCGGATCCTACCACAGCGACGTCCGGCGCCATAGCTCTGGATGGCGCGCGTCCGGCGCGCTATCTTGAAGCATCATGTCGAAACACGTTATCCGGATCCTCGGCCTTACCGCGTTGGCGCTCGCGGCGACGGCCGCCTTTCTGGTGCTGACGGACGAGGACCCCGCTTACCGGCTGGCTTCGTGGTTGAGTTTCGGACGGAACCAGGCCCACGACGAAATGATCGCCGTGGCGGCGGCGCGGCACGGGGTCGATCCGCTGCTGGTCAAAGCGGTCATTTGGCAGGAGAGCCGCTTCCACCCGGACAAACTCGGCGGCCACGGGGAGCGCGGACTCATGCAGGTGACCGAGCCCGCCGCGGCCGACTGGGTGCGGGCCACCGGCGTGGAAACCTTCGTGCCCGGGGATTTGCTCGACCCGAAGACGAACATCGAAGTCGGCACGTGGTATCTCGGCCGGGCCCTCAAGCACTGGTCGGGCCAGGAAGATCCGCTGCCTTTCGCCCTCGGGGAATACAACGCCGGACGCAGCCGCGTGAAACGTTGGTCGGGGGGCGAACTCATGACCGCGGCCGCGCTCGACGAGGCCATGGATATCCCGAGCACGCGGGCCTACATCGCGGCCGTGCGCGCTCGTTATGATTATTACCGCAAGCGCGGCGAGCGGGTCGCGGCACCCTGAGGCGAGAACCCAGCGGCAGGAATCATACGGCGAAGCAGCGGGCCAACTTTTCAGTCCTGCTCTCGCTGCAACGGTTCGGAAGAGCAGAAGCGATATCCCCGCCGCTTGTCGTTCAAGGTTAAGCGGCGGGGACGCCGCTTCTACTTTTTGCTTTCGACTGCGTCATCAAAATTTAATCGTCTCGATCGATTCGTCGAAGAGCTTGCAACCGCTCTCGGTGTAGATGGACCGGGCCACGGAGAGATGCTTGGCCGTGGTTTTCTCGTCGCCGGCTTGGCGGGCCAGCATGGCTTGGGCGTAATACCAGGCCGGCGTGTTGCCGGCCGGGATGAGACCGAGGGCCATTTTCTGCGCCTCGTCGTTCTGACCGAGGAGAAGTTGGCACAGGAAGACTTTGAAGCGGACCAATTCATTGCGCGGATCGCGGCGGCGCATCTCTTGGAACAATTCGAGCGCGTCGGCATAGTTGCCGCGGATGAATTCCACTTCGCCGAGATTGAAAGCGGCGGGAAAATAGTTCGGGTCGGTGGTCAGGATGGAACGAAACAAGCCGGCCGCCTCGTCGTATTGGCCGAGCTTGGTGAGGATGGCACCGCGGAGGTTGAGGACGCTCAAGTCCTGCCCCGCCGGGCCCTGCAGCACGCCGAGACGGTCGAGGGCCGCCTGGTATTCGCCGGCTTCGTAATGTTGGGTCGATTGACGCAGCACCATGGCCAAGCGCCGCTGCACGACGAGCGGATCGGCGGCCTGATCGGGCGCCGCCTCTTGGGCTGCTCCGGTCGAGAGGAGGACCAAAAGCAAGGCGGCGATCGTCCTTCTCATTTTTGGTCTCCGAGAAAGAGCCGCAACGGATTTTCGATGGCTTCTTTGACGCGGACGAGGAACGTGACCGCTTCCTTGCCGTCGACCACGCGGTGATCGTAGCTCAGGGCAAGATACATCATGGGACGGATGACGACTTGTCCGTCGACGGCGACGGGGCGTTCCTGGATTTTGTGCATGCCGAGGATGCCGCTTTGCGGGGGATTGAGGATCGGCGTGCTGAGGAGCGAGCCGTAGACGCCGCCGTTGGAAATGGTGAAGACACCGCCCTGCAGGTCCTCGATGGTGATGGCACCGTCGCGGGCCTTCTTCGCGTAGTAGGCGAGGTCCTGCTCGAGTTCGGGGAACGTTTTGCGGTCGGCATCGCGGATGACGGGGACGATGAGTCCGCGCTCGGTGCCGACGGCGACACCGATGTCATAAAAATGGTTTTGCACCAGTTCGTCGCCGTCGAGACGCGAGTTGATTTGGGGCTCGCTCTTCAGGGCGTCGACCACGGCTTTGATGAAGAACGACATGAAGCCGAGCTTGATGCCGTATTTGGCCTGGAAGGTTTCCTGGATATCGGCGCGCAGTTTCATGACAGCCGCCATGTCGCACTCGTTGAAGGTGGTGAGGATGGCGGCGTTGCGCTGGGCGGCAACCAGCTGGGTGGAAATCTTTTTGCGCAGCGGGGAAAGCTTCTTGCGGGTGACCCGGCGTTCTTGGGGTTCGAGTTCGACGGGGGTGGTTGGAGCAGCGGGCGCGGGAACCGGACTGGGCGTGGGGGCCGAAGGAGAAACAACCGGCGCCGCGACAGGGGCAGTTGCAGGCGCGGCGGGTTCGGGGGCCTCTTCGATCAGGCCGACGACTTCGCCGATTTTCACTTCGGTGTCGGCGGGGGCCTTGATGCGGACAAGGCCGGCGGCTTGGGCGGCGACTTCGGTGGAAACTTTGTCCGTGTCGAGCGTGAAGAGCAGGTCGCCGGCACGGACGTAATCGCCGTCCTGCCGGTGCCAGAGGGAGATGATTCCGGAGGAGATCGATTCCCCGACAGCGGGGACCTTGATTTCGGCGCTCATGAAAGGGCGAGACTACACTTCGAAGGCGCGGCTGACGAGTTCGGCCTGCTGGAGACGATGGATGGCCAGTGCGCCGACGGCCGGGCTCGGGCTCTCCGGGCGGCCGGCGTAGTGGATGTTGCACCCGAAGAGTTCGCGCAGCTTCATCGCCATGTAGAACCACGCGCCCATGTTTTGCGGTTCTTCCTGGCACCAGACGATGCGCTTGAGGTTCGGGCAGCTGTTGGCGATGCGTTTGATTTTTTCGGTGTGCAGCGGGTAAAGCTGCTCGACGCGGAGGATGGTCGTGTCGGTCGCGCCGCGTTTTTCCTGCTCGGCCTTGAGGTCATAGTAGACTTTGCCGGAGCAGAGGACGACGCGGGTGATCTGCGCGCGATCTTCCGGCAAGGGATCGGCGAGGATGGCGTAGAAACGTCCGTCGGTGAAATCCTTCTGCTTGGAAACAACGAGCGGATGACGCAGCAGGCTCTTCGGCGTCATGACGATGAGCGGTTTGCGGTAGTCGCGGTGGATCTGGCGGCGCAGGGCGTGGAAATACTGCGCAGGGGTCGTGAGATTGCAGACCTGCATGTTGTTGTCCGCGCACAACTGCAGAAACCTTTCGAGCCGCGCGCTGGAATGCTCGGGGCCCTGGCCCTCGTAGCCGTGGGGCAGGAGCATGACGAGCGAGCTGGGCCGCTGCCATTTGGATTCGGCTGAAGAAATGAACTGGTCGATGATGACCTGCGCGCCATTGGCGAAGTCGCCGAACTGCGCTTCCCACATGCAGAGCATTTCCGGGTAATCGAGCGAATAGCCGTAGTCGAACCCGAGCACGGCGGCTTCGCTCAAGAGGCTGTTGTAAACGCAGAACTTGGCTTGGCCGTCCTTGAGGTGGTTGAGCGGAACGTAATCGACGCGCTGCTCGGCGTCATAAAATGTCGAGTGTCGCTGGCTGAAGGTGCCGCGGCGGCTGTCCTGTCCGGAGAGACGCACCGGCGTGCCTTCGACGAGGAGGGAGCCGAAAGCGAGCGCTTCGCTGAAAGCCCAGTCGTAGGGTCCGCCCTCGCGCAGGATTTCGAGACGGCGCTCGATGAGCATGCGGCGGACTTTGGGCAAGATATGGAAATCATCCGGAATGCGGCAGAGCCCCTCGACAACTTCGCGCAACATGCCGGCGCTGATCGCGGTGTGCGCCGGATCGTAGGAATACGGCGGCTGGAAAACGGCGGTGGAACCGGCGAAGCGTCCGCCCTCGCGGCGTTCGCTCTCGGATTTTTTGACGATGTCGAAGGCCTCCTCGAGGTCGGCGGCGGCTTCGTTTTTGATCACCGCGGCTTCGGCGGGCGTGACCGTGCCGAGGGCGGCGAGTTCGTTGACGAAGGTTTCGCTGGGCAGCGGGTGCTTGTTGATCGCGTTGTAAAGGTGGGGCTGGGTGAAGGTGGGTTCGTCGCCTTCGTTGTGTCCGTGGCGGCGGTAGCAGTAGAGGTCGATGACCACATCGCGTCCGAATTCCTGGCGAAAATCGAGGGCGATCTGCGTGACAGTGGTCACGGCCAGCGGGTCCTCCGCGTTGACGTGGAAAATGGGCGCGTCGATCATTTTGGCCACGTCGGTCGCGTAGAGACTGGAACGGGCATCGGCCGGGAGCGTGGTGAAGCCGATCTGGTTGTTGACGATGATATGGACGGTGCCGCCGGTCTTGTAGCCGGGGAGTTGCGACATGTTGAAAACCTCGGCCACGATCCCCTGCCCCGCGAAGGCGGCATCGCCGTGGATGAGGAGAGGCAAAACTTTTTTGCGCTTCTCCGTGTCGCCGAGGATGCGCTGGCGGGCGCGGGCCATGCCTTCGACCACGGGGTCGACCGCTTCGAGGTGGCTCGGGTTCGGTGCGAGGCGGACGGTGACCTTGTAACCGCTGGTGGTTTTGCGCTCGGCGAGGTAGCCGAGGTGGTATTTCACGTCGCCGTTGCCGCCGACCACGTCGGGAATGAAGTTCTCCGAGAACTCGTTGAAAATGAGGGTGAGCGGCTTGCTCAGGAAATTGGCCAGGACATTGAGGCGTCCGCGGTGGGCCATGCCCATGACAATCTCCTCGATTTTGCAGGGCTCGCAGCGCTGCAGGATGGTGTCGAGAATGACGAGGAGCGATTCGGCGCCCTCGAGCGAGAAGCGTTTTTGTCCGACATAACGCGTATGCAGGAAGTGCTCGAAGGTCTCGGCCTCGTAGAGTTGGCGGAGGATGGCGCGGTGCAGGTCGGCGTCGGCGCAGTTGCCGTTGCCGCGGTTTTCGATTCGCTCGCGGATCCAGTTGCGCATGCGCGGATCCTGGATGTGCATGAACTCGGCGCCGATCGTGTCGCTGTAGATGTCGCGCAGTTCGGAAATCATCTCGCGCAGGAGCATCGGCTTGCCGTCGCGGAAGTATTTCGAGGAAACTGTGCGTTCCAGATCGCTATCGGTGAAACCGATGGCTTTCAGCGCGAGGAGCGGGTTTTCCGGCGGCTCGTGCGTCAGCGGATCGAGGCGCGCGATGGTGTGACCGAGCGTGCGGTAAGCGTAAGCGAGCGAATCGGCACGGCGTTCCAGCGCGGCATCCTCCGGCACCGCGGCGCGGGCGCCCTCGGCGAGTTCCTCGGATTGGGTCAGGCCGAGTTCGAATCCCTCGAAGAAGGCGTTCCACTCGGGACTGACCGACTCGGTGTCTTTTTTCCAGCGCTCGTAATTCTCTTCGAGCAGTTCGGAGTTCCAGTTTCCCGACAAGGATTGGCTCATGGATGCGACGAGCGGGGAGAATCACCCGAAGCGCCGCCGGATGCAACCCCGACAGGAGGCCGGGGGGACCTTTTTTCTGTTGCCGGCCGCCGACCGCCCTTTCTTGCCAGCGCCCCCGGACCGCGCCATAAATAACCTTCCGACCCGGTCCCGGAGGGGGGCACGGGCCCCGCGTCATGATCAAGGTTGAAGGACTGACCAAAAAATACACCGGCATCACCGCCATCCAGAACCTCGACTTCACCGTCGAGAAGGGTGAGATCGTCGGTTTTCTCGGACCCAATGGCGCGGGCAAGAGCACGACCATGCGCATCCTTTCATGTTACCTGCCGGCGACCAGCGGCCGGGCCAGCGTGGCGGGGTTCGACGTGGCCAGCCAATCCCGCGAGGTGCGTTCGCGCGTCGGTTACATGCCGGAAAACGTGGCGCTCTATCCGGAGATGCGCGTGCAGGAATATCTCGAATACCGCGCGGCGCTCAAAGGCATCCGCGGACGCACCAAACGCCGGCGCGCCAATGCGGTGAAAGAATTGTGCGGCTTGCGCGATGTGGAGCAAAAGCTGATCGGCGCGCTCTCCAAGGGCTACCGTCAGCGCGTGGGCCTGGCCGATGCGTTGCTCCACGATCCGGACCTGCTCATCCTCGACGAACCGACCATCGGCCTCGACCCGAACCAAATCCGCCAAGTGCGGCAGTTGATCAAGGATCTCGGCAAACGCCATACCATCCTCCTCTCCACGCACATTCTCACCGAGGTCGAGATGACCTGCAGCCGCGTGCTCATCATCAACAAAGGACGCATCGCGGCCTCCGACACGCCCGAGGCCCTGGCCGGCCGCGTGCGCACCGCGGGCGGGATCCGCGCGGAAATCCGGGCGCCGGGAGCCGAGCTGGAAAAGGCCCTGTCCGCGCTGCCCGGCGTGCGCAAGAACGAGGTCGCCGCCCTCGAGGACGGCTGGCAGGAATGCCGTTTGCGCACCGATGCCAACCGCGATCCGCGGTCGGACATCGCCCGTCTGGCCGCGGAGCGCCGCTGGCCTTTGCGCGAACTCGGCCAGGAACAAGTCAGCCTCGAGCGCGTCTTCGCCGAAATCACCCAGGGCGGGGAAATCTGACGCCATGCTCACCTTCCTCACGCTCCTCAATCGCGAGATCCGCGCCTTCTTCCTCTCGCCCGTCGCGTGGGTCGTGCTTTTCTTTTTCCTCCTGCTGACCGGATTCAACTTTTACGCCGGCATGGCCGCGCTGAACCGCGGCCCGAGCGAAGTCACCGTGGTTGAGGCTTTCTTCAACACGGTGTTTTTCTGGTTCGGGTTCATCCTCGTCCTGCCGCTCCTCACCATGCGGCTTTTTTCCGAGGAATACAAAATGGGGACGATCGAGCCCCTGATGACCGCGCCGGTGCGCGACAGCCAGGTCGTGCTGTCCAAATACCTCGCCGCGCTTTTCTTCTTCATCGTCCTCTGGCTCCCGAGCCTGCTCTATTTCGTCGTCTTCCAGCAGGTGACCCAACTCGACGCGGCCGGCGCGGCCGGACCCTACATCGGGGCCTACGCCATGCTCCTGCTCATCGGCATGTTTTATCTGGCCATCGGTTGCCTGACCTCGGCCATGACCCGCAACCAGATCATCGCGGCGGTCATGTCGTTCAGCATCATCGCGCTGCTTTTCTTCACGGGGTTGCTCTCGTTTTTCATCCTCAGCGTGACCCCGGCGCTGCGCGAGCTGACCGCCTATTTTTCCGCGCTCGATCACATGAGCGAGGCTTCGCGCGGGTTTTTCGACACGCGACCGCTCGTGTTCTACCTGTCGCTCACCGTCTTCACGTTGTTCCTCACCTTCCACGTCTTCCAGTCGCGCCGCTGGAGGAGCTGAGCCGCCATGAAAACACCGCAGGACTCCTCCCGTCGCCGCGCCGGCACCCGCTGGGGTGTCGGGCTCCAGATCGTCCTCGCGACCATCCTGCTCGGCGCGGTCAACTACGCGGGCTTCCACTATTACCTGCGCGGGGACTGGTCGCCGAACCAGCGTTACCGGCTGAGCGAGCAGACCAAGAGCCTCATCCGCAACCTCCCCGAACCGGTCAACATCTACGTCTTCTTCTCCCCCACGACCGCCGCGCCGGGTTTCGAGGTCTACGGCGATGTCATAAACTTGCTCAAGGAATACCAGTCCGCCGAGCGCAGCCGCATCACCGTGGAATACATCGACCCGATGCGCAACCTCTCCCGCGCCCGCGAACTGCAGTCGCTCCACCAGTTCGGGTCCGAGGAAAATCTCGTCATCGTCGAAACCGCGGGACGGACCAAGCAGATCGCCGCGGTGGACATGGCCGAATACGACTACCTGCCGCAGGTCACGGGCGATCCTCCGCGCGTCACCGCTTTCAAAGGCGAACAGATGCTGACCAGCGCGCTGCTCGAGTTGCTCGCGCCGGAGCAGCGCGTCGTTTATTTCCTGCAGGGCCACGGCGAGCCGTCCGCGGGCGAAGGTTCGCCCCTCTCCCTGCTCCAGGAATACATCGCTCGCCAGGGCGTGCGCGTCGAACCGCTCAATCTTTCCATCACCAACGCCGTGCCCGCCGAAGCCGGTGCGGTCATCATCGCCGGTCCGCGCTACGATCTCACCCCCGCCTCGCTCGAGGCCCTGCGCGCTTACTGGCAAAACAACGGACGCCTCATGGTCCTGCTCGATCCCGATGCGGACACGCCGTTGCTGCGCGCGTTCCTCGAATCCGCGGGCATCGCGCCGCGCAACGACCGCGTGCTGCGCACCGTGCAACTCGGCTTCGCCACCGGCATCGTGCGCGACGTGGCGGGAAAGTTCGACGCGGAGAACCGCGTGACGCGCAAGCTGCGCGGCGCCGAAGCGATGCTCCCCGGCGGGACCTGTTCGCTCGCCTTGGACCGGCAAACGCCGGACACCGCCCTGACACCGATGATCACTGCGGAGGAACCGTTCTGGGGCGAGACGGAATACGTGACCGACAACGAGAAAGGCGTGGTCTTTGTGGAAGAAACAGACCACGCGGCACCGCTCGTGCTGGCCGCCATGGCCGAACGCGGCGGCGTCGCCGACGAGCAAGTCGACCTCAACTCGTCGCGCCTCGTGGTGGCCGGCAACAGCGCTTTCGTGGCCGATGGTTCCATCACCGAACCCAACCTCGATTTCGTCCTCGGTGCGCTCAACTGGATGCTCGATCGCGGTTACCTCGCCCGGGTCACACCCAAGCCCGTGCGCGCCTTCACTCTCAACCTTACCGACCTCGAAACGGGACGCATCGCCCTCTTCACCATGGTGGTCATCCCGGCCGCCGCGCTGATCGCCGGCGCTTTCATATGGTGGCGCCGCCGCCGCTGAGCCGTGAATCCCCGCGCGACCATCGTCCTCCTTCTCGTCACCCTCCTCGTCGTCGGAGGTCTGGTTTACCTGCGCATCAACATCGACCCGACCCGCGCGGCTGCGGAGAACCGGCGCTACGCCGCCATCTTCGAACCCGGCGAAGTCGCGGAGATCGATCTCGTGCGCGGCAATGAAACGGTCAGCCTGCGCCGCGCCAACGGCGGTTGGCGCCTCATCGCGCCGGTCGAAGACCGCGCCGATCCCGAAGCCGTCGACCGCCTGCTGCTCGCCGTCCGTTTCCTCGATGTCCGCGACCGGGAGGCGGCCAAAGATCCGGCCGCCGTGCCGGAAAGCGGACTGGCCACGCCGCGTGTGCGGATTGATTTGCGCGGGGCGGATGACATCCGTCTCGATCTCGGCGGGGCCACCGCGTTGCCGGGGGAAATCTTCGCGCGCGTCGGCGGTCGGCCCGAGGTGCTGCGCGTGCCGGACACCATCCTCGAACAGGTCAATGCCCCGGTCGACAAGCTCCGCGATCCGCGGCTGACGGAGTTGTCCGCCGACGACATCGAAAAGTTCACCGTGCAGCGCGCGGACGGCGAAATGACCGTGCGCCTCGAACGCGGCCGCTGGATCGTGGAGAAGCCCGTGCAGGCCCCGGCCGATCCTCGCGCGGTGCGCGATTTCCTCGAGCGCTTGCTCGGTCTGGCCGTGACCTCGTTTCCCGCGCCCGGTGCGGGCGCGCCGCCCGACGCCCTGCCCGGACAGTCCGCCCGCCTCGCGCTGACGCCCCGCGGCGGCGGCGAGGAAATTGCCATCGAATTGGTGCGCGGCCCCGCCGAAGGAACCTTCACCGCCCGCTTCCAACCGCGCGGCACATCGCTCGGCGTCGATCCCGCCGCGGCGTTGCTCTTCGACCTCTCGCCGGAGATGCTGCGGGACCGTTCGTTGGGCTACGTGGAGCCGGACACCATCGACCGGATTGTCATAGACGCCGACGGGCGGACGGTATCCATCGCGCGGCGCGGTGACGGCTGGGTCACGGCGGAGGACGAGCGTGTCATCGACACGGACCGTATCGCGCGTCTCGTCGGATCATTCAACGAAACACGCGTGACTTCCTTCGCCACCGCCGCCGTTGCGGAAGAAACCGGACTGCACCAGCCGCACCTGCGCTTGCGTTTCTTTGCCTGGCTCTCCGAGAACACCGCGGAGGAGCCGGCGGGCGGGCATGTGCTCGCCGGGGCGGACTTCGGATCGGTGGCGGCCGATGGCACGGTTTTTGCGCGCGTCGAAGGCTCCAACGAAAAAGTTACCGTTCCCGCCGACTTCGTCGCACTGCTCTCCGAATTGGCCGGAGTTTCACCCGCACCCGCGGTCACTCCGGCAGACTGACCAACGCGCGCCGGCTGCCCTCGCGGATTTCGACGACGCGGCAACCGTAGATGCCGGAGAGAATGTCCGGTTGCATGATTTCCGCGGCGGGGCCGCACGCGCGGAGGCGTCCCCCGGCCAAGAGCGCCACTTCGTCCGCATAGTGCGCGGTGAGATTGAGATCATGCAAAATGGCCAGCACGGCATGGCCGTCGCGCGCCAGTCGCCGCGCCGCGCCGAGCAATTCGTGCTGGTGCGAGGGATCGAGACTGGAGACCGGTTCGTCGAGCAGGAGCACGCCGGCGCTTGCCGCGTCGGTGATCTGCGCCACGGTCCGGGCGAACGCGACGCGCTGCCATTCGCCACCGGACAGCCGCCCGCAGTCGCGGCCGGCCAGATCGACGAGATCCATTTGCCGCAACATCTCCCGGGCCACGGACCGGTCCTGCTCGCCGGCTCCATGGGACAGACGTCCGAGTTCGACCGACTCGAGCACGGTCATGCCCGCCGGACGCGCGTTGTCCTGACGCATGACAGCGCAATGCCGCGCGCGCTCGGCCGGATGGTAAACGGTGACGTCGCGCCCGTTGAGCAGCGCGCGTCCGCTGTCCGCCTTCCACAGACCGGACATGATCGAAAGCAGCGATGACTTGCCCGCGCCGTTGGGTCCGATCACGGCGAGAAAGCGTCCCGGTTGCACCGCAAGCGACACCCCGTCGAGAATGCGCCGCCCCTCGCGTGTCAGCGTGATGTTTTCGACAACAAGAGATGGTGCGGTCTTGCTCATCATACGGACCACGACGATGGACGCCGCAGCAACCAGAGGAAAAACGGTCCGCCGATCGCCGCGGTAAGGATGCCGACCGCCAGCTCGGCCGGTGCGGCCAGCGTGCGCGCGCCGAGATCGGCCAGCACCAGCAGCATACCGCCGAGCAACAGCGCGCCGGGAAGAACCAGACGGTGCAATCCGCCGAGCAGCAACCGCGCCATGTGCGGGGCGACCAGACCGATGAAACCGATTGTGCCGGCGAACGCCGTGGCGGCACCGACGAGGAGCGCCGCGGCGATGATCGTTTCGCGGCGAACACGCGCAACCGACACGCCGAGATGCGCGGCTTGGTCTTCTCCGAGTTGCAAAGCGTCGAGCGAGCGGGCGTTGCGCCACAGGAAGAAGGCGCCAACACCAAGGAACACGAACAGAACCGCGACCTGCGGCCACTGCGCGGAGGCGCAACTGCCCAGCGTCCAAAAGGTCATGGACCGCAAGGCGTCATCGCTGGCCGAGAAAAGAAAGAAACCGAGCACGCTGCCGATCATGGCGTTGAGCGCGACGCCCCCGAGAATGAGCTTGGCCGTGCCGCCGGCGACGAAGCCCGTGTTGAAAAGTCCGAGCACGAGCACCGCGAGCCATCCGCCGACGAAAGCGGCGATCGGCAAAAACCAGCCGCCGAGCCATCCCTGCCATCCGAAAAAGAAACAGAGCACCGCGCCCAAGGCGGCGCCGGCGCTCACACCGATCAGCGCGGGGTCGGCCAGCGGATTGCGGAAGAGTCCCTGCACTCCGGCTCCGGCCAGCGCGAGCGATGCACCGACCAGCGCCGCAAGCAAAACGCGCGGCATCCTGATGTCCCAGAATACGGCCCGCACGACTTCCGGAGTTTCGCCGGATCCGAAGAGAACTCTGCCCAAGTCAGGCAGAGCGATATTCACCGCGCCAAGCGAAGACGCGGCGACAATAACGACGGGGAACAAGGCGACGAGAAACCAGAGCCTCCGGTGCGCGCGTCGACGGCGCAGGACGTCGTCCTCGCGCGACGGGTTCACGGCTGCCGCAGGGCCGCGGCCACTTCGGTCGCGGCGGACGGCGTGCGCGGACCGAAACCGAGGAAAGCGGCGTCGTCGACGCGGATGACACGCAATTCGCGTCCGGCCGCCGTGGCGCCGAGACCGGGCATGCTGGCCAGAAGTTGCGCATCATCACCGCCGACACTTTCCGAGACTATGACAAAAGCCGGCGTTGCCGCGGCGAAAATTTCCGCGGAGAGCGGTTTGTAGCCGCTGAAGTCGGCGCAGATGTTGCGTCCGCCGCTCGCCTCGATCATGGCATGCGCGGCGGTATCACTGCCGGCGGCCATCAGGTTGCCGCCGTAGCGGGCGAGAAGGAAGACGACGCCGGGGCGCTCGCCGGTGTTGTCGGCGGTCGCCTCGCGGAGTTTCAGCACGTCGGCCTCCACCTCGGCGATGAGCGTCTCGCCATCCTTCACGCGACCGGTGGCCGCAGCGACGGCGCGGATTTTTTCGTCGATGTTGTCGAGCGAGTGGCCGTTGGGAATGACCACCACCTCGACACCGGCCGCTTTGATTTGCTCGAGCACGGGCGGTGGACCGGCTTCGCCGGAAACAAGGACGAGGTCGGGCTTTTGCGAGAGGATGCCTTCGGCGCCGAGCATGCGCACGTAGCCGACATCGGGTTTGTCCCCCATTCCCTCGATCTCTTTGCCCGAGGTATCGACCGCGACAATCTGCGGCGCCAGACCGAGGGCCGCGGCGATTTCCGTCACCGCCGAGCCCGCCGTGACCAGACGCGACGACTCGGCACGCGCGACGAGCGCGGAGAAGAGCACGGCCAAAATGGTCGCGGATCGGAGCATGAAATGACGGAAGCGCCTCGTCAGGCCGCCTGGATTTCGTCGTCGAGGGCGGAGATGGCGTCGAAGGTGTCCTGCGCGGCCTTGACCATGACGTCCTGTTCCTCGGACGACCAATCGATGGCGTTCATGTCCTCGCGGAATTTCATCCACAGTCCGCGCTGCGCTTCGCCGTGCGGGTCGAGGTATTTCATGCCTTCGAGGTCGGTCTTGCCCCAGGCTTTGCCGAGGGCGCGGGCAATGAAACGCGCACCGTTTTTACTGCCTTCGAAAACGTAGTAAATCCCCATGAGCACGGCCGGCGAAGGTGCGTTGCGGATGGTATCGATCAGATTGTGCGCGCCCTTGAGCGGCTTGATCGCGGCGGTATCGACGCCGAGATAGGCGAGGTCCGCCTCGAGATTGGCCGTCTGGTAAAGCCCGGGCAGGCCGAGTTTGGAGAGGCGGTGGTCCTCGTCGAGCACGCGATCGGTCGCGGCTTCAAGTTCGCGGTGAATGAGCCAGCGCTGGGCGAGGTATTCTTTGTATTGGTCGTGCGCGATGGAACCGGCGATCAGCGCGGCTTCGAGCGGTTTGGCTTCGGCAATGGCATGCTGTTCGGCCGTCTCGGCCTTGAGCCGGCCCATGATGCCGGTGGGAGCAGTGGTAGTTGTCATAATTTTAGCAGGTTTCGTTTTATTGGCTGACGGTGTAATTCGGGTTGTCCTCCTGCGCGGCCCGGCGGCTCCAGAGACGCATGTCGCGCAATTCTTCGACCGTCATTAGACGAGTGGAGCCGTCGAGGAAAGCGGCAATCGCTTTGCCGCCGTGACGGGGATGGACGTAGCCGAAGTCGCCCGGGTCGGAATCGTCGGTCCACTTGCCTCCACCCCAACTACCCCCGGGCTCGCCGGGAGCGCGCACATACTCGTAGCCGTCGATGTCGCTGCTGCCGGCGGAGACAAAGGCAATGATGGAGCGATCGGCTTGTGCGACCGAGCGGACACACTCGCTGTTGGTCTGACCGGCAGTGCCGCCGACGAAATAACGGTTGATACCGAATGAAGGGAAGGCGCTGACACCGTAGTCGTACATGCCGCCCGACGGACTCGAAAGGTTCATGACCTTGAGCAGTTGCTGGCGGTTATTCCCGGGCAAGAGCGTGCTCTCGATGGCGTAATTGAAATACGGCGCCAGTCGGAAAGGATAGCGGGCACGCACCTGCCGGTTGCTGACGGGCTTGCCTTCACCATTGAGCACATTCTTCGCCGAAGTGTCGCGCGCCGCGAGATAGCGACCACCGTTGTCTGCCGCTGCGGCCTGGTAGGCGGCGATAAGCGTCTTGGCCGCAGTCGTCTCGGCCGCGGTCTTGCCTTTGTCCGCTGCGGACAATAGCGCCGCACTGCCGATGCCGGCCAGAACGGCAAGGATGGCGATGACGACAAGCAACTCGATGAGCGTGAAGCCGCGGTTGGTTCGGATGGTTTTTTTCATGGTTTCGTCGGGTATGAGAGTCGGAAAAACATGCCGCGTTGCCAGTTGGCGCGATGATCACCGTGTTTGGTGAAGGTAACCGGGAACTGGCCGCCTTGGGAGTAGACCGGTGCAGAGTGGGGCGTCCAGCTGTTCGGGTCGGCCAGATTGTCGGTGAATTCGATATTGAGCCAAGTTGCGGGCGTGGACTCGAAGTCGTGCTTCACGGTCGTGACCGACCCGTTGAATTGCGGCGTGTCCGAAAGATGTGTCTTGATGGAGGGTGCTACCCCACTTCCGGAAATGGCCACCACATCGTTGCCCGCGGTCGAATCAGAGCTAATATTGATCGATCCGCCGAAATTGCCTGCAGCGGCAGGCTGAAAAGTAACGGTGATGCTGCGACTACCCCCGGACACGATGCTGCTTCCGTTCGTTTCTCCCGACAGTCCGGACGGATAGGAAATGCCCGAGACATTGAGCGGCGCGTTGCCGGCATTGCTGATGATGAGGGTCAGCATCCGCGCGCCCCCCACGGGCGAAGCACCGAAATCGAGCGATGCCGGCACGCTGATAACGCGTGTCGGCGCCGCAGTGCCCGTGCCGCTGGCGGACGTGGTGTTGGTGCCGCCGGTGCGGTCGGAGTTCACGGTGATTGTGCCGCTGTAGGAAGTCGCCGCGGTGGGGGTGAAGCTGACTGTCACGGTGCGCGAGCTGTTGGGGCTGATGGTTCCCCCGTTCCAGTTACCGGTGAACGCGGATGAGGGATACGAAATGCCTGTGACGTTCAGGACAGAGTTGCCGGTGTTCGAGATGGTCAGCGTGCGGGTGGAGGTCGTGTTGACCGTGACGTTGCCGAAGGACATATCCCCCGAAAGCCCGACGACCCGCGTGGCAAAGACACCGCTGCCGCTCACCGCGATGGTGCTTGTTCCTCCTGTCGCATCGGAGGACACCACAATATTGCCGCTCAGCGTCGTCGCAGCGGTCGGGCTGAACGTGACGGTGACATTTTGCGAAGAGCCCGCCGCGATGGCGCCACTACTCCAGTTGCCAGACAACCCGCCGGGGAAAGTGATGCCGGAAACGTTGAGCGGCGCGTTGCCGGTGTTGCTGATGGTCAAAGTCCCGGTTCTGCTCGAGCCGACAACGACGTTGCCGAATGCCAACCCCGTGCTGGAGAGGTTGATGGCGGGCGCGGGGCTGGCGGCTTCGAAAACGTTGTTGCTTTGCAGCACCGAGGTTTGGTCGAGACGCATCTCATAAATCTGCGCGTGAGTCACCGCACTGAACTCGATTTGAACCGAGTTGATAGTCCCAAGCGCCCCGACATTCCACTGGTAAGCCCATGTCTTGACGAAAACGGGTTCCTCACCGGTGACAGGACTGTCATAAGTTCCGTTTTGGTATGAATTGACAACTTTGGCGTAATTCGGGGCGAGTGGTGCGGCTGTGCCGTTGATTTTGAGCATTGGAACTCCGGTCGGCTGCACAAACCCGTATCCTAGGGCCTCGCCAATCTGGACTTGGAGAGTGATTGTTTTTACTCCGGCAACGGGTGTGGGTTCGGAAACGCGGAGAGTCCCACCAGGCGCATTCGTCACCTGCTGATTGCTCAAGAAATATAGAGATTCCGTGGCGAATATCGCGTTACCGGACACTCGCACCAGTTGAGCGTCGCCCGAACCCGAAGTGTTCGACTCAGCCGGGGTTGTTGGCCACCCCGAAAAATTGGGATTGGAGTTATTCATATTCATCCAACCATCAAAAGAGTTTGCTCCGCCGCCGGTGAAGCTGACGGGGACGGTCTGTGCCATTGATTGATGGCAGACCGGAGATAGCACCAACAACGTGATCAGTTTCGCCCCCAAATTCAAAGGGAACGACTTTCGGGGGACTGCGCTCATGGGATTTGACGCCGGGAGTAAGAACGCCACCGGAAGGCCGCCCATCCCAAGGCCGTCAAGCCGAACAGAGCAAATGCTCGCGGTTCAGGCACAGTGGCTACTCGGTCCAAGGACACATTGTAAGTTTGTCCCGCCGTGCTCGGGTCTTGCGTCGCGGACAAAGCGATCTGCACGTTTTGGATTCCGTTGAAAACGGTGGCGAAGGTGCCGGCTCCGTAGGATTGGAATGACGCCGGCGAGTTGACGATCGGAAGGTTGAGTTGGAACCAAGCGCCGGGAGCCACACTGAAGTCGACACTGCTGCCGGCACGACCGGAGCCCGCGTCCAAACGAGCGTAAAAATTGAGAGCGACGGGAGCATTGTGGGAAACGTAGGCGCTGAACGTGCTCACACCTCCGGAGATCCAGTCTCCGACAAACGCGTCGCCGCTGGCACCGGCGGAGTCGTTGCCACGGAAGACGATGGTTCCGAAACCTCCGGCCGAAATGGCACCGGGCGCCGAGATATAGCCCCCGCCATCAACGCCACCCGTGGCCGACCATGTCGGTGCGGCGCTCGATCCGTTCAGCCAGTTGGAGGCGCCCGAGGTAAAGTCCTCGGTGTAAGGCACGATAAGGGCTTGGACGTGTACCATGCTTGCCATCACGACAAGCGGCAGAGCAAAGAAGCGACTGAGCATAGAAGCGTTAGATAAGTGACACATCTGCTGCGGAACTCCAAATGGCCAAAGGCCTGATTAGCGCCGGATGCGGTAATGCGATTGTGTCTCAATCTCAATAAGGGTCAAGCGCCATTTTACGTGAGCCGCCTG
>JBIKXZ010000026.1:0-19503 GCA_044355525.1 Chthoniobacterales bacterium | reverse complement strand
TATCCGAATGCCACCGTGCTCGGCGGCGAGACGGTCATCGGACGCAACTCCACCATCGGCGGCAACGTCTTCCTCATGCACAGCGTCCCGCCGAATTCGCTCGTCTATTGCGAGGAAGCGCAGGTGCGCATCGTGCCCAAGGGCGCGAAGTCGGACCACGTGGATTATTCCATCTGAGCCCATGCCCGCCCGCGCGCTCCAGCCCGGTGCCCCGCATCCGGCCGACGTGCTGCGCCACATGGAAAACGAAGCGCGCGCTTGGGCGGTGCGCTTGCAACTGCCGCGCCTCGCCTCCCGCGTCACCTTGCGCTGGCACGCGCGACTGCGCACCACGGCCGGACTGGCTCGCCTGGATTGCGCACTCATCCTGATCAATCCGCGGTTGCTCGCTTTTCCCGAAGAATTGACCCGCACCTTTCTCCACGAACTGGCGCACTTGGTCGCCCACGCGCGCAACCCGCGCCGGCTCCTCCATCCGCACGGACCCGAGTGGCAGGAAGCCTGCCGCGACCTCGGCCTCGCCGGTGAAAAACGCTGCCACACCCTCCCGCTGGCCGCCCCGCGCCGCGTCGCGCGCAAATACCTCTACCATTGTCCGTCCTGCCGCCGCGAAGTGGCCCGCGTGCGCCCGTTCCGCCGTGCCGAAGCCTGCCTCTCCTGCTGCAGAACCTTGGCCGGCGGACGCTACGACCGTCGCTTCCGCTTCGTCCACGGCCCCGCCCCCCTTCACGGAAATATCCTCGAACAGCCCGAGCTTTTTCGGTTGTGACCCCCTGCGCGGACTGATCAACATTCCCGTCCGGTTTTTCCCCATGAGCCAGAACATCGAATCCCACCTCGTCGAAACCCGCGTGGTCAAACCCCCGCGCGACTTCAGCAAAAAGGCGCGCGTCAAAAGCCTCGCCGATTACAAAAAACTCCATGCGGCCTCGATCAAGAACCCGCAAAAATTCTGGGCCAACGAAGCCTCCGAGTTGAAATGGGGACGCAAGTGGAAATCCGTCCTGAAATGGAAAGTCCCCTTCGCCCGCTGGTTCGATGGCGGCACGCTCAACGTCGCGGAAAATTGCGTCGATCGCCACGCCGCCGGCGACCGCAAAAACAAAGCGGCCATCATCTGGGAAGGCGAACCCGGCGAAAAACGCACGCTGACCTACGGACAACTCCACCGCGAAGTCTGCCTCTTCGCCAATGTCCTCAAACGCAATGGCGTGAAAAAGGGCGACCGGGTCATCATCTACATGCCGCTCGTCCCCGAAGCCGCCATCGCCATGCTGGCCTGCGCACGGATCGGTGCGGTGCACTCGGTCATCTTCGGCGGATTCAGCGCGGACAGCATCCGCGACCGAATCGCCGATTGCGGCGCGACCTGCGTGGTCACGGCCGACGGCGGCTACCGACGCGGCGCCATTGTTCCGCTCAAACATAATGTCGACGCGGCGCTGGCCGGCGAAACGACGATCAAGAAGGTCATCGTCCTCAAGCGCGCGAATAACGAGGTGCACATCCAAGAGGGACGCGACGTCTGGTGGCATCGCGAATTGGAATACGTCAACGCCGACTCCCCCGTCGTCCACCATGACAGCGAGCATCCGCTCTTCATCCTCTACACCAGCGGTTCGACCGGAAAACCCAAGGGCATCCTACACACCACGGCGGGCTACCTCACGCAGGCCTACGCCACGACGAAATACGTTTTCGATCTCCGCGAGGACGACATCTACTGGTGCACGGCCGATGTCGGTTGGATCACCGGACACAGCTACCTCGTCTACGGTCCCCTCGCCAATGGCGCGACCTGCCTCATGTATGAAGGCGCGCCGAACTGGCCGGACCCGGACCGCTTCTGGCGCATCATCGACAACTACGGCGTGACCGTCTTCTACACCGCGCCCACCGCCATCCGTGCTTTCATCAAGTGGGGCGACGAGTGGGTCGACAAACACAACCTTTCCTCGCTGCGCCTCCTCGGCACCGTCGGCGAGCCGATCAATCCTGAAGCGTGGATGTGGTATCACAAGAAGATCGGCGGCGGACGCTGTCCGATTGTCGACACCTGGTGGCAAACCGAAACCGGCGCCATCATGATTTCCCCGCTCCCCGGCGCCACGCCGACCAAACCCGGAACAGCCACGCTGCCCTTCTTCGGCATCGACGCCGCCATCGTGGACGACAAAGGCAAAGAAGTCGGACCCAATGTCGGCGGCAAACTTGTCGTGCGCAAACCTTGGCCCTCCATGCTCCGCACCATCTACGGAGACCGCGCGCGCTATAAGAAAACTTACTGGAGCGAAATCCCCGGATTCTACTTCACCGGCGACGGCGCCCGTCGCGACAAGGACGGTTACTTCTGGATCGTCGGTCGCATCGACGACGTGCTCAACGTGGCCGGCCATCGCCTCGGCACGGCGGAAATCGAAAGCGCGCTGGTCAGCCACCACTCGGTGGCCGAAGCCGCCGTGGTCGGACGCCCGGATGAAATCAAGGGCCAAGGCGTCGTCGCCTTCGTCACCTTGAAACAGGGCGAAAAACCCAGCCCCGAGTTGCGCGACAAACTCCGGAAGCATGTCGGCCATGCCATCGGTGCCATCGCCAAACCGGACGATATCCATTTCGCCGAAGCCCTGCCCAAAACCCGCAGCGGCAAAATCATGCGGCGCCTGCTCAAAGAAATTGCCAGCGGCAAGGACGTCAAAGGCGACACCACGACGCTGGAGGACTTCAGCATCCTCTCGAAGCTCAAGCTGCAGGACTCCTAACAGGCTGAAACATAAAAAGGAAAAATGTATTAGATTCCATGGCAATTCGCAGCCAAGGGACGTTGGGCTATACGCCGGTTTTCTGTCTACGTGTCACACAACATCCTTAACCATTTCGACTACAATCCAATCCGATCAAATGCGTGCCCGAGGAATTGATTGAGTGAAACTCTGCGTAAAACCGAACATCCCTTTGATCCTACGCTTCTGGTTTTTATCTTCCCCACTCTTTTCACCATAGCCGCCCGTAAGCGACGAGCTTGCCCTTCTTTTTGAAGAGGCCGAGGAATCCGCCGTGGCCGCCGTAGGAAACGTGCGGCTGCAATTTGTAGATGCCGACCCCGCGCGAATTCTGCGCGCCGGCCATGAGGAGATTTCCCGATTCGTCCGGACCGAGATAGACCATGACATGGGTGACCGGCGGTTTGCGCTTCGTCTTGTAAGTGTGCTCCCAGAAAAGCAGGTCGCCGGGTTGCAGGCGTTTGGCCCACCAGGATTTTTCCGGCACGCCGCCGAAGAGCCCGCCGACGCGTTTCAGGCGGCCATTTTGTCGGACGTAATTGTATTGGTCCGACGCCGTGCGCGGTAGTTCGATCCCGCGTGTCTGCCGCACCAAATAGCACGCGGCATTGGAGCAATCCATGCGCCATGCGGAGGTCTCGCCCGGCGGAACGAAAGAGGCTCCATAGCCGAGGCCGAGACGGGCAAGTGCGGAAGCTTCGCTGTGGAGCGCGGAATCGGCGCGGAGCAACGGGGTCCAGCCGAGAAGGACAACCACCAAGAGGAACGGACGCATGGCCGAGTTTGGAGCCCCGGGAAGCCATTGTCCATGTCCGCGCAAATGCCCTTCGCGCCCCCGCCGGTGTTATGCTAAAGATCCTCCGGGGGATGAAATTCCGATTTGTTAACTTGCGCGCCGCTGCCGCGGCACTGGCATTGCTGGCTCCGGCCGGTTGCGAAACCGTGCCTATGGAACCATCGCCGGATTTTGTCCCCGACATGGTGGTGGCTACCGACTACGCGCAATTTTTCAAACTCGGCCCGCAGCAGGCCGGCGGGGCGGACTTCAGTCTGCGCGCCGGCGAAACCGTCATGCTGCAGCGCAAGGAATTCGGCTACAGCCGCGTGCAACTCGAGAACAACCTCGTCGGCTACATGGCCAACGAGGACATCACCCCCGCCCCGCCGCCGGAGAAACTCAAGCCCGGCAAGCGCAAGAAGGCCGACCGGTCGGGGTCGACCACCGGCTCGAGCTCGCGTTCGCGGAGTCGGTCGGAGCCCGAGCCGGAGGATTTCGAGGATCTGCCGATCAGCGACCTCAACCTCGACATCCTCCCCGAAGACGTGCCGCTCGAGCCGCTGCCCGACCTTCTGCCGGAGCCTCCCCCGCAAGCCCCCGCGCCCGCCCCGGCTCCCGCGCCGGAACCGACGCCGATCAAGGAGAGCATCCCCGAAGTCTCACCCGATACCGCCCCGGTCTCGACGTCGACCTGACGCGCCGCGCGCTACTGCAGCGTCTTTTTGACGAACGCTTCCTCCTCCTCGACCATCCGCATCCATTTCTCTCGGTATTCGGGATCGTAACGTTGGTCCATCAACTCGGACAAAGCCGCGCGGCGCGCGACAAGTTCCGCCAGCACGGGGCGAAGTTCGTCATAGGCCTCGCGCAAAATCCGCATGGCCGAGGCCTCGCGGTCCCACAGCCCGCCGAACGAACCGTCGAATTCCGCCGCCGATTGCGGTTCGTCGCGCTCGCCCGGATGATAAATATCCTCCGGCGGCGGACGGTCCCCGAGCAAACGCGGTGCGATGTAGATGTTGGCCAGCATGCCCTCGCGGTAGCGGCGCCGCGCGCCTTGGTCGTCGCCCTCGAGGCAGAGGGCCAGACCCCAGGCGAAGGACAGCCACGCGTTGGGCATGTCGCCGGGATAACGCGATTCGTAATGACGGAAAAAAAGCGAAGCCTCCTCGTGTTCGCCGGCGAGAAGCAGGAAAAGCGGAACGTAAAAACGCGCGCCGAGATGGTCCGCCGGATCCGTCTCGAGCAAATCCTCCCCGAGGTCGGCCGCGTCGCCGGCGCGTCCGAGGTGCCATTGGCAGAGCATTTGTCCGAAAATGGCGCGCAGCAACGGACGCGTGGCGCGGTCCGTCCACCACTGCACCCCGCGTTTGCGCAGGAGCGGTCCGTCGATGTCCGCGACGCGCGCGGACAACTCGAGGCTGCGCTCGTAATGTCCGGCATGGAATTCCGTCTCGGCCAATTCGACCCACGCCGCGCTGCACGAGGGATCGATCTCCACCGCCTTCTCCAAGGTGGCGCGGCGGCGTTGCGGGGAACGCAGACGCGAAAGATTGCGCACCAAGCCGGCGGCGACCTCCGATTTCGGCAAGGAAGGCCCGCGCGCGGATGACCGGTAACCTTGCACGGCCATTTCCGACTGCATTTTCGTCTCGTGCGGCGGCGGATTGACCATCTTCACCTTCGTCTTCCAGTCGCGCCCGAAATACTTCCAATCCTCCGGCACCCATTCCGGCGCTTTCCACACTTGCAAGACATCCGGTGCACCGAGTTCGTCGAAATGCCGGGCCACCCAATCCTCCGCGCGGATCTGGTCCAGTTCCGGAAAAACTTCCGGCGCAGCCAGCGGCTCGAACGAAGGTCCGACCAGCAGCAAGATCACCGGGAGGAAAAAATCGTCCTCGATGGCCAGCGGCTCGGGCACGTCCACCCAGCACAGGGACCAGACGGACGGTTCGCTCTTCAGCGGCTGGATCATGCCGCCACGCGCTCCCGCGCCGGCTCTCTCCAGTCGACCGCCACCCGCTGCTTGCGCCCCAGCCGGTCATGGTAAAACACCTCGCCGTGCGCCATCCCGTATTCGTGCACCAACCGCGTCACCTTCACGTCGAAGCAACAATACCGCGCCACATCGAGCTTGCGCCCCTGGCGCCACCATTTGATCGCATCAAGCCCGTCCGCCGTCTTGCCGCAGCCGAGCGTCGACTGCGACACCGCATCGAGTCCGATCCGGTGCCCGATCTTCTGCTCAAGGGACACCATCAAATCCAGCGTCGGCACGCTGTGCGCCAGATCCATCACCGTGTAACCCATCAGCACCTCGTAATCGAAATTGATCACGTTGAAGCCCACGACGATATCCGCGCGTTGCAGTTGCTCCACGAGATCATGCACCCGCTCCTCGCCGTAGACGGCATATTGGCCCGTGCCCGTGCTGTAAGTCGCCCCCACCGTCATTCCCATCGCCGCCTTCTTGTCCCATCCGCCCGCATCATTGGCCGTCCGCTGCGTTTCCAGATCGAAGTAAACAATATCCATGCCTGTGGCGCATCTTTGTATCCGCCCCGCCCCACCCGCACAAGACCCGCACCGCCAGATCGCGGTGCCTCGTGAGTTCATTCGGCAGGGCCCGCCGGCCCGGCGGAACGGAAACATGCGCCCGGCGGGAGTCGAACCCACAACCTTCGGCTTCGGAGGCCGACACTCTATCCGGTTGAGCTACGGGCGCGTGACGAAAAGGCAATAAAGCCCAGCGGGCCCCGTATCTCAAGCGGTAAGGCCGGTCCGCCGGCGGGCGGAAAATTTTTAGGCCTCGGACAGCGGATGTCTGACCCCCTGTGTTTAGGTGGGGGCGTGAAAAATAAAAATCCCAATCCCAACCGCAATATCTGGAACAACAACGGAACCTGGTGGTGCCACTACACGGTCCACAAGGACGACTACACCAAAGAGCGCATTCGGGTCTCACTCGGCACGAACGACGTCCAGATCGCCCGAGCCCTGCGCGACTTCCTCATGGAGGCGACTCCGAAGATCGCCAGCAACATCCCTCGCATGCGGGGTCAGGCTATGCCGGACCTGGTGCCACCGCTCGGCGCGGAGCGAGTAAAATCCGCACCTCGCCGTTACCACGGTTTCCTGGGAACAAGCTAGCCGAAGATATCACGCATCTCGCAGCGCGAGGGACTGGTCGACGGTTCGCCACTTTGCTCCGTGCCCACGTGCCTCCGTGAGAGTCCTCGGGTGATCAGGTTGCGAAGAAAGATTTGATCCAACTGCTGTCGGGGGACGTGAAGGGAAATTCCTCACCCGTGCGTTCCTTTTGTATGGGTTGGAGATTGTGCAGGGTGACGGACCCAAAGCCTGCATCCCGCAAGAGTCCTTTCATCGATTCGTCGGAATAGAAGGTGACGAAGTCCAAGTTCACCTGTCCTTGGATTTTGTCGAACACGTCGAGCAGATGCACGCGCGTGACTTCGTTCACCAATTCGGGCTTCAAACCGAACTCGCCGACCACGGTGGCCTGATTTTCCGAAAGGTAACTCAACACGTTCCGCAGCGCGTCCGGCGTGAGGTAATAGAGGATCCCTTCGAGCACCGCGATGGTGGGTTCTCCTTTGCGGAATCCCTCGCCGGCCAGTGCAGCGTCCAGTTTTTCGATATCCGTAATGTCGCACTCGCAGAACGCTATGTTGGGCGCTCGGCCACCGAGCAGTTCCTGCTTCTCGCGCATATTGTGGAGATCGACATCAAACACCGCGCTCGCCGGGAAGAGGCCGGCGATTTCCACCGACATCGGTGCCAACCCGGCGGCCAAGATCACGACCTGCCCACTCCTGCCTTCACGCTGCAGTCGCTCGAGAAAGTCGCACACCATTTTCCTCACGAAAAACTTCCGGCACGAAACCGTCTGGGTGTGCATGAGGTTTTCCTCCCCGCTGAAACGTTCGAGCAACGATTGCCCTTCGCTGAGGTCCAGACCGCGCAGGTATTCCGTGGTTAGCGGCGACCGCCAGATCTTGTCGTCGGTCCAGTTCAAGACCAGCGCCGATGTTGCCGAGATGCCTACAGACACACGCGTGGATTATCGGGCGCCCTCTTGTTTGCTTTGCTCCGTGCTCACGGGGAAGAGTATCGGGGAAGGCATGCGCATCGCAAACGCGGAACCGGGGTGCTGCGGTCGGTTGATGGTCAAGGCAACACATGGACATTTTGCCAAACGTCCATGCGTCAGCACGGGGAGGACGGGATGGGAATTCAAAGGGGAAGGCCTGACCGCTTTTTCTCGCGGCGGGTGAGCCCGGCGAGGACGCCTCGGGTCATCGGTTCACGCGATGGGGTTCGGGTCGGAGGGCGGATGGCAGATAAAGCGGGTGCACCGGGGTGCCGTCCTGTGCCAGCCGGAGATGACATAGCGCTGGGTGGTGGCGAAGCAGGGCGACAACTTCTGCTCCTCTGGCGCGCAACGCCTTCGGCGGTTGGCCGTAAGCCAGCACGACAGTTTTTGCTTCCGCGGCCATCTGCAGAATCATGCGGTCATTTTCCGGGCCCACCGGATCATCCACTTCAAGCAACCGTCTTTTGTCCGTGGCGCGATAGGCATGGACGTTGCCGACCAACTGCCCGCCGTAGCCCCAAGCGCGGGCGAATGTCCCTGTCTTTCGCAGCGTCGGATCGCCGTATTCCACGCAGGCGACACTGGGATTCATGAGAAGCCAGAGGACGAGCGGCCCGGCGGGGTCCCATATTTCCCTGAGCTGATAGCGGTATTGCTGGCAGTCCGAGAACACCGCACTGACCGCGGAGTCCGGCGGCCACGCAGGGCGGGACTTGCCGCCCGCATCATGTTGTTTGACGGCCTGGGTCATGAGGATGTGCGTCGAGTTGTCGGCGCCCTTCGGAGTTCCATAGGACACGAAAATGCAACAATCAACAGCCGTGAATAGTCGGCAAACACGGGCGGGGACGCGTCAGACGTTGAAGTTGCGGTTGCCTTCCAGGACTGCATTACTTTACCGCATGAGCGCAAAGCCGCGGGCGCGGTTCCCACAAACTTGGTTCCGCCCTCCGCCCCTCAGTCACCGGACTACTGCCAACTGTCTACTGACCACTATTTTTGTCCCTTGGTTTTTTAGCCCTTTAGTTTGTCCTCGGCTACGCCTCACGCTCCGCGTGCACGCCGGAAACCGAAGCTACGCCGCGGCCGGACTTTGAGTCTTGTCCCGGAGAATGAGGACGGCTTCCGCCAGCAACCAGATCGCCATCGCGGCGAGGACGGCCGCGACGCCCGCCTCGATCCAGAGGACTCCGGCGACAATGGGAACTGTCAGGATGTTGTGGAGTGTCAGTCCGAGAGCCCAAAGCGAGATGCCCCCCATGAAAAGCGCGGGCGCCAGGCCGAGCCACATATTGCGTCCCGTCTTGTGCAGCCACACGGCCACGCCGAGCAAGGCGAGCGCGGCAAGGAGTTGGTTCGACATGCCGAAAAGATTCCAGAAAATCCGCCACGCCGGGATCGTTTTGCCATCGACGACCAGCGGCGGAATGCTGAGGACGATAAGCGGGAAAACGAGTGTCAGCGCCGTCGCGGCCGCCGCCCCCGCCCGCCCTTTCCATCCGGTCAACTCCATCAAGACATACCTCGCCAACCGCGTGCAGGCGTCGAGTGTGTCGAAAACAAAAGTGGCAAAGCAAAGCAGCGCGAATTGGAAAGCGATCTGCGGGCTGACCAAGCCGAAGGTTGCCTGTTCGACAAAGCGCGAGATGCCGCCGGCGTAGATGGCATCCGGTTTCCCCGAAGGATTGGCCAGAATCATCACGGTGGCCAGACTCAGGCAGGCGAAAAATCCCTCGAGCAACATTCCGCCGTAAGCGACCGGCGTGGCATCCGTTTCGCGATCGAGTTGTTTGGACGTGGTGCCGCTGGCCACGATGCTGTGGAAGCCCGAGCAAGCACCGCAGGCCACGGTGATGAAAAGAAGCGGCAAGATCGGAGCCGCCACACCGGGTCCGGCTGCCGGACCGAGCAGCACGCTCCCCGCCATAATGGGCGGTGCGACCACATCAAACGCTCCCGTGAATCCTCCGATGACGATTCCCGCCACGCCGGCGATGAGAACGAGATAAAGGAAGTAGCCGCCGAGATAACCGCGCGGTTGCAGAAGCAGCCACAGCGGCGCGATCGACGCCAGAAAGCAATAGGCGATCAGAATATAGTTCCAAAGCCTCTGGGGATTGCCTCCCGCCAAACCCGAAAGATCGAGCGGCGCCAGTGGCCCGAGCCAGATCGCGGCAAAGACGAGCGGCAGAAAAACGAGTTTCGCCTGGAGAGCGGACATCCCGGTGAAACGCAGGGCGAGGCCCATGAGCACGGCCAGAAGTAAATAGACCACCGATGAAGTGGCCACCGCCGGACCCAGCGCCGCTGCGCCCGGAGAGGCCGCCGCTTGGACGAAAGTTCCCGCTGTCACATCGGCGAACGCGATGAGCACGTAAACAAGCGAGACCCAGATGAAGAGGAGGAAGAGCGTGAAAGATCGCCCGTTCATATATTGCCGCACCACCTCCGCGATCGACCGTCCGCCGTGCCGCACCGAGGCGATCAGCGTGGCGAAATCATGGATGCCGCCGATGAAAACCGCTCCGACAAGAATCCAGATCCACGTCGGGAACCATCCGAAGAGTGTTCCGGCGAGGATGGGACCGACAATCGGTCCAGCCGCTGCAATGGCCGAGAAATGCTGCGGCAGCAAATACGACTTCTTGGCCGCCTCGAAATCCAGACCGTCCCGATACTCATGCGCAGGCGTGCGGGCTTCCGGATCGAGCGCGAAATAGGTCGTCAGCTTTCGCCCGAGAATGCGATACGCGAAAAAGAAAAAGATCCCGGAGGAAAGTAGAAAGGCAACGAGCCACATATATGATCAACACGTGTCAGCCGTGAAAAAAAACCGCCGACGATTCCGTAACGCTTGCGCCGCCGAATGCCAAGCGTTCCCGCCGCCAAAGATTGGTCGTTCTGTCATTCTCCGGTTCCTCTTCCACGCCGTTGTCTCGGAGACCAGATTTGTCTGGGGCATGCGTGGGGCGGCTCCGACCGAAGAAGAGATCAACGCGATCGGAGAAACGCCCCGCCTTGCTTGATTCAGAAATCGCCGCCCTGTGCCGACACGAATGCGCAGACGCGATCGCGGACCTCGCGCAGTTTGGCATCTTGCTAATGCCCGGCCCTACGGCGCACGCATGATTCATTCGCAGTCACCAGACGGTGGGGCAAGGCATAGCTGTCGCGGGGTAATTTTTCCGCACTGGCAAAGTCCGTCATCTTGACCGCGACAGCTTCCGGATGACCTGTGTCTCTGCTCGTAATCTGGCAGAGCAGAATGTCATTCCGTGTAGATGTGGCGAGAACCACCGCCGGCCTGACTTTACTGCTGGCCAGATCGGTGAATGGAAAAGGGACGACGACCACGTCGCCGGCTACAAATCGCGCCACGCCTCGTCCTCCTCCGCAGAATCCCAGTCCTGCGACCATGACGTGGCGGCCAAGGGAAGCAGGCTGGCATGGATGGCCTCGTCGCAAGCTCCACCTGAGCTGCTTGAGTTGCCACGCTTGGGTAGTCCCGCCTGCAGAGCCGCAATCAGTCGCTGCTTCTGGTCAGCAGGCAAGACTTGGGCGGCTTGTTCGATTTCAGCCAGCGTGCTCATCGACGCATAATAACCCACGGGTTCTACTCCCGCAAACCTGATTCCACCCTCTGACCTCTGAACTCCGTCCCTCCGAACTCCGACCTCAGTCCTCCGTTGTCTGCTAACTGATACTGCCAACTTCCGCCACCTTCGCACCTTCCAACGCGCATCGCTTGGCTTCCAACTCCTCCCATCGGCTGTAAGCCGCGCGGATTTTCGCTTCCAGCGCGATGGATTCCGCTTCGATCTTGGGCAGGGCTCCGGGATCGGCGCGATAGAGTTGTGGGTCTTGCAACTTCTCGGCACAGCGAGCTTGCTCCGCCTCCCAACGTTCGATCTGACCGGGCAGTTCGTCCAACTCCCGGCGCTCCCGGTTGAGGAATTTCTCCGCACGTCCGCGAGGTTTGCTTTTCGGCTCTTCCACCTTGGCGGGAGTGGGCGACGCGGCGGGAGGCACCGCCGCGCCTCGCGCCGACCAACGTTGCCAATCGCTGTAGCCTCCGTTGACCTCGCTGATCTTTCCGCCACCTTCAAAGACCAGCAGGCTGGTCACCACCGCATCGAGGAAGGCGCGGTCATGCGAAACCAGCAGCAAGGTTTGATCCCAGCTGACCAGCAAGTCCTCAAGCAGCTCCAGCGTTTCGGCATCGAGATCATTGGTCGGCTCATCGAGCACCAGCACATTGGCCGGCTGCAAAAACAGGCGGGCGAGGAGCAACCGGTTGCGTTCACCGCCCGAGAGCAACCGGGCCGGCATGCGCACTCGATCGGAGCGGAACAGAAAATCCGCCAGATAGCTGTGGATATTACGATCACGACCTTGGAAATGCACCGACTGCGAAGCGCCGGCCACGTTTTCCGCCACCGTCTTGTCCAGATCGATCTGGTCCCGCATCTGATCCAAATACACGACCTGCAGATTGGTCCCCGTGGTGACCTCACCGCTCTGCGGGGCCAGCTGCCCGAGCAGCAATTTGAGCAGCGTTGTCTTGCCGCAACCGTTCGGACCAAGGATTCCGATCTTGTCGCCGCGGAAAATCTCGCTGGAAAACTTTTGCACCACCGGTTCGGGCATTTCCGGGTGCGCGAAGGTGACACCCTCCGCCCGCAAAACCCGCTGACCCGACAGCGCGCCTGCTTGAATCTCCATCTTTGCCGTCCCCGAACGCTCGCGGCGGCGCGCGCGTTCGCGGCGCAGCTCGAGCAAAGCCCGCACCCTTCCTTCGTTGCGTGTGCGGCGCGCTTTGACTCCCTGACGCAACCAGGCCTCCTCCTGCGCCAGCTTCTTGTCGAAAGCCTTCCACTGCACGGCCTCGGCCTCGAGCATGTCGGATTTGCGCTGCAGAAATGTGTCATAGTCACACGACCAGCCGAACAGCTTGCCGCGATCCAGTTCGACGATCCGGTTGGCCAAACGCCGGAGGAAAGTCCGGTCGTGCGTGACAAAGAGCAGGCTTATCGGATGCCTGAGCAGAAAATCCTCCAGCCAGAGGATGGAACCCAGATCGAGATGGTTGGTTGGTTCATCGAGCAGGAGCAAATCCGGTTGCCCGGCCAGCGCACGGGCAAGCAGAACGCGGCGCTTCAGTCCGCCGGAAAGCGAGCCGAACTCCGCCTCGGTGGGCAATTGCATTTCGGCCAGCAATTCCTCGAGCCTCACATCGATCTCCCAATCCTCCTCATGGCGCGTCGGCGAGATCCCACCCCGCACCACCGAGAACACCGTTCCCTCCACACCTTGCGGAACTTCCTGGTCCAAGCGCGTCATCAATGCGCCGGGTGCGCGGAGCACATCCCCCCCGCTCGGTCCCTCCTCGCCGGAGATGAGTCTCATCAAGCTTGTCTTGCCGCAACCGTTGCGCCCCAGTAGCGCCACGCGCTCGCCCGCTTCGATCGAAAGGTCGGCTCCATCGAGGAGATAGTCACCACCGTAGTGAAGTGAGACCGATTTCAACTGCAACAGAGCCATGGGGGCGCCAACCTGCCCCAAAGAAATCCCGGCGCAACTCCAAAGTCATCCACAAATCAGTCGGCAGGAAAGTTATGGCTTGTTGATCTTGGCCCGAACTTTGGAGGGAATGTTGCACTCCTCATGATCAGCCCATGTCTCCACAGCGGCGGCCGCGATGATCTCGTGGCAAGACCGGGGACCGCCCCCACGGTATGCACTTGTTCGAGGACGCGGCCGAAAATACTACGAGACCTTCTTACGCAGCTGCTTTGTCTCGCCGCGGCGGCGCTTTGACTCAACGAGACGGCGTTTGGTGGCACGCGAGCGCTTGGCCTTGCGTCGGCGGTTTGTCGAAACCTCGGCCAAACGCGACTGGCGCGCGGCAGCCGCGGCGGATTCCAATTTGGCGGCCAGCAAACGCATCGCTTCGGCGCGGTTGCGGGCTTGGGATCTTGAGGCGCTCACCCGCACGGACAGACCCGTCGGCAAATGGCGCAGCGTGACTGCGGTGGAGACCTTGTTGACGTGCTGTCCGCCCGGTCCGCTCGACCGGCAAAAGACTTCCTCGACTTCATGTGGCCGCCACGGATTCATGCCGCGACCTTCCCGCGGGATTGGCTTGAGGACAAGTCTGGGGCTTGCATCACTGACCTTCTGCCGGACGCCGAAGCGACAGAGGCACGATAAATTCGTTAATCGTAAAATATTCCGCCCTTAACCGCTCGACAGGCGTTAAGTTGTCCGGACTCCATGGCGACAAAACACGTTCTCATTCTTGGCGGTGGTTTCGCCGGACTGTCCTGCGCCCAAAAGCTGACCGACGAGCGTTTTCGCGTGACCCTGGTCGACCGCTGGAATCATCACCTCTTCCAGCCTTTGCTCTATCAGGTGGCCACTGCCGGTTTGACCATGGCGGAAATCGCGCAACCGCTGCGCGGTATTTTGTCCGCGCAGAAAAACGTCACCACCTTGATGGATGAAGTAACCCGCATCGATTTGGACTCGCGACAGGTGCACCTCAAAGAACACGTGCTCAGCTACGACTACTTGGTCATCGGGCTCGGGGCCAAGACGGGTTATTTCGGACATCCCGAATGGGAAAAACACACCCACGGACTCAAAAGCTTGAAAGACGCCATGCAGATTCGCCGCGAAGTGTTGCTCGCCTTCGAACGCGCGGAATCGGCAGCCGACGCGGCGGAGACCGAACGGCTCCTTACCATGGTGGTGGTGGGAGGCGGACCGACTGGCGTGGAAATGGCGGGATCGCTGGCCGAGTTGTCGCGCCGGGTTCTCAAAAACGACTTCCGCCGCATCGACCCTTCCTGCGCCAAAGTGCACCTCATCGAGGCGGGACCGAAACTTCTGCCCATGTTTCCCGGCAACCTGCCCGACTACACACTCGAGCGCCTGACCAGCATGGGCGTCCATGTGCACCTGAACTCGCCGGTCAAAGAAGTGGGACCGGGCTTCGTGCAAATGCCCCACGAGCGCATCGCGTCCGACATCATCATTTGGGCCGCCGGGGTCGAGGCTAGTGAAATCACCCGCACCTTGGCCGGTATTCCGCTCGATCGCAGCGGCCGCATCCAAGTGCTGCCGGATCTCAGTCTGCCGGGCCATCCGGAAGTCTTTGCCGCCGGCGATCTTGTCGCCTTGATCGACCCGAAAGGCGTGGCCGTGCCCGGTGTATCACCCGCTGCCATTCAAATGGGTCAATTCATCGCCAAACTCGTCACCGCCGAGGCTCGGGCCGGATCGCGTCCCGCGTTCGTTTACTGGGACAAAGGCACCATGGCGACGATCGGGCGCAGTGCCGCCGTGGTCAACGTAGCCGGACTGCAGATGCGGGGCTTCTCCGCTTGGATGATGTGGCTTTTCGTGCACCTCATTTTCCTCATGCACATGCGGAACCGCATCAACGTCTTCATCCACTGGGTGTGGTCCTACTTCACCTGGCAACGCGGCGCGCGGATCATCCAACCGTAAATCCGGCCTCCGGCTCTTCGTCTTTTAGTCTCTTCGCCTCTTAGTCTCTCCACTCGGCTGTCTTTTAGTCTCTTAGTCTTTTGGTCTTTTTGGTCGCCGCGGCGACCCGTCTCCGCTTCGCTCCGGCTGTCTTTTGGTCTTTTGGTCTTCTGGCTGCCTGCCACCTTTCGTGTCATGAAATCGGATCAGGATCTCTACAAGCGACTGTGCGATCTGCCGAAGGCACAGCTCTGGGAATCGGAGGTGCCGCGATTCGATGCCGCCTCGCCGCGCGAGCGCATGCAGGGCGTGGCCCTGATCCGCGCGCTGGGAACAATTTTCGCACGCTTCGGGACGGATGAGGAAAAGGCGGCGGTGCGCGCGTGGCTCACGGCGCTGCTCAAGGATCCGCAGGAAAAAATCCGGCGCTACGCCATGGCGGCGCTGCCGAAGATTGGCGCGGATGAAAATGCTGAGGCGCAGATGTTGAGTCTGCTCAAGGAGAATGCCGGCGAGAGAGAGCGACGCCATCTTGGCCGTGCGCTGGAAAAGATCGGCGGCAGCGCGACACTCTCATTCATGTCGCAAGGGGAATCGCTCCCGGAACTGACGCAGCAAAAAGTGCAGGCATCCCTCGCCCGACGCGAAAATCCCGGCAGCGTGGAACTTGAGGCACTGCTCCCGGGCAAACCCGGAATGCAGATCAACCTCCGCTGCCGACGGGGTTTGGAGAAGATCGTCAGCGAGGAAGCCGGGGAGCAACTCGATCCAAACATTTTCCGTCTCGGACAAGTCCGCCCGGGCTGCGTGACGCTGACTCCGTTGCGGCCGTTTTCCTTGGCCATGCTCTATGACTTGCGCTGCTTTGCCACCGTGGGCATCCGTATCGGTCTGATCGACAACAGCTCGGGTTCCGAATGGGAAGATGCCCTCGCCCGCTGCATCGCTTCCCCGACGGCGCGGAAAATCATGCTGGCGGCAACCGACGGAGTGCCCCGTTACCGCGTGGATTTCCCGGCGCGCGGTCATCAGCGTGGCGCCATCCGCAACGTGGTGCAGCAAGCCCACGCGCTCGCGCCCGAACTCCTCAACGATGCGCGTCGGGCCCCGTGGTCAATCGATGTTATACCGGTCGGTAGCGGACCGAAGAAACAGAGGGATGCGATCGTCGAACTACGCCCCCGACTCTATCCCGATCCGCGCCTTGCCTATCGTCAGGATGACATCCCCGCGGCCTCGCACCCGCCATTGGCCGCCTGCATGGCGCGGTTGGCGGCGCAAGCCAGCCCTCACACCGAAGAACCCCGGCAGGTGGTTTGGGATCCTTTTTGTGGCTCGGGACTGGAACTCATCGAGCGCTCGATGCTCGGCGGTGTCCGGGTCGTGCATGGCACCGATCTCGATCCGGCGGCGATCGCGATCGCCCGCGCCAACTTCCAAGCTGCCGGCTTGGAGAATGTTTCCGCGATGTTCACTCCGTGCGATTTCCGCGACGCGGAAAAAGCAGCCGGCATCGCCCCGGGAAGCATCACGCTGGTCATCACCAATCCTCCCCTCGGACGACGGGTCCGGGTGAAAGACATGCGCGGACTCATCGCCGACCTCCTGCTCGCCGCGAGCAAAGCGCTGGAGCCGGGCGGCCTGCTCATCTTCACCAACCCGCTGCGCGATGGACCAAGCTCACCCTCGCTCAATTTGGAATACCGCCAAGCGGTCGATCTGGGAGGATTCGACTGCCAGCTCGAGATGTATCGAAAGCGCGTCGCGCGCAGGGACGGAAGGATCAGCTAAGCCTTTTGACATTTTGTACAATTTGTAATAAAGTCATTCCCATGAAAGCCATGACTGCTTCCGAAGCCCGGCAAAATTTCGGGCAATTTCTCGATTACGGCATCCAAGAGCCGGTGGTCATCAAGCGTCATCAGCGCGACCTCGGTGTCTTCCTCCCTATGGCTCTCTACCGCAATCTGGTCTCGGCACAGAATCGCAGGATCACGCGATCCATGGACAAGCTCCAGGCCGAGGCGCGTAAGAGCGGTCTGACCGCCGCAACGCTCGATCGCCTGCTCGCCGCCGAGAATCCCGGCTGACCGGTGGTCATCTTCGATACCAACATCCTCGTCAGCGCCGCACTGCTGTCGGGAAGCAGGGCTGATGTGTGCGTCCGCGCCGTGCTCGCGCGCCAGCTCCCGCTCATTTTCTCCAAGGCCACCTATGATGAATTGGCTGATGTGCTGATGAGGTCCAAGTTGGATCGCTATGTGTCCCGGCGGACTCGCGAGACTCTGCTACGAACATGGCGCAAAGCCGCGGTGATGTTTCCCGAAGCAACTCTGCGCGAACAAGTGCGCGAATGCCGCGATCCCGAAGACGATAAATTTCTCGAACTGGCCTTGGCCAGCGGTGCGCGCGCCATTGTCACCGGAGATGCTGATCTGCTGGTGCTCGATCCGTGGCGCGGCATCCGCATCGTCAAGCTGACCGATTTCGAGAAAGTGGTTCTTCCGCTGATTGAGGTTGAGTGAGAATTTGCGTTTCTCCGCAAACCGGATTCCTACCTCCGACCTCCGATCTCCGACGTCTGTCTACTGTCCACTGTCTCCTGACGACTGCCCTCTCCCTTCCCACTTCCCCACTTTCCTACTTTCACCTCTTCGTCTCTTGGCGTCTGATCGCGCTACCCCCGAAATGGCCTCCGTGCATCAACCAAGTCCCGCGGCGTCTGCGCCCTCCGCGCCGCCGATGTGGCGCGTGATCCTGCTCCTCGCCACGGTCGTTTGCGTCCCCGCCTTGATGATGATGATCGCGGCGGCGATCGGCGCTGCAGCCCCGGACCTCAAGGTCGTGATGAAACTCACCCAACCGCAGGTCGGACTTCTCGCCGGGACATTCTTCGTTGCAGCGGGTCTCTCCTTGCCCTTCGCGGGTCGCTCGGTCGACCGCTTTGGCCCGAGCGTTTGCGTGATAGTGGGGCTGGCCATCGCGGCGACGGGCGCGGGAATCTTCGCCTTGGCGCAGGGTCCCGCGTTGGCCATCGCAGGCTACGCGCTCATCGGCATCTCGTATGCGGTGGGTCCTCCGGCTTACGGGTTGCTCGCCGCGCGCACGCTGCCGCCGCGCGTGCTGCCACTGGGTATGGCCGCATTGTCTTTCTCAATCGGCGTCGCCGTCTCGCTCGGCTCCGCGATCGGCCAAGCCCTGCCGGACGACGGCGGTTGGCGCATTTCGCTTTTGTCCCTCGCGGTCGCCGCGCCCGTTCTCGCCCTCCTCATCTGGACGCTCCGCGGTCAGATCTCGACCGCCTGCGGACCGTTGTTTGGCCCGGATCCCGCAGGGAAACTCTCGATCGTCAGCATCCTCGGCATCCGCGAGGTGCGGATTTGCTGCTTCGTCGCCTTTGTGATGGGCGGGACTCTCTACTCGGTGGGCTCGTTGTGGAGCGAGTTTATCTCGCGGGTGGTCTGGGAGCTCGCGGCCGACAAGCGTGCCTTCATCGTGAGCATATATTGGGTCGCCACAATGGTCGGCGCGCCGACGGCAGCGCTCATCGCGCTGAGGGCGAGTCCGTTTTCGCTCCTCCGGGTGATGACGGCGCTGGCGTGCCTCGCCGTCTCGGCCTGGGTGCTTGGTCCGCGCGTGATGGGGGCAGCCTCGGCAACGCCGATCGTGATCTTCCTGGGTCTCGTTATCTCCGCGCTTCCCTTGGCGATGGCGTGCGCGGTGCGCAGCGGCCCGAAGCAGCGAGCCGGCACCTGCGTTGGCTTGGTGCAGTCCAGCAGCTTGATCGGGTCCTTCGCGCTGCTCTGGCTTCCTTCGCTGACGGTGCTGATCCCCGGAAGCACGGCGAGCGGGCGTGCTTTGGTTGGCGGCGCGGTATTCGTGCTGCTCCTCGGGATCGCCCACGTCCTGACCTGGCGCCTGCGCGCCTCATGATCCGCACGCCGGCGGCTTAACCTCGGCGCAATTTTGCCAGCCGTTCCCCCGCCGCTAGCAGGGTTTCCTCCCGCTTGGCGAAGTGGAAGCGGATGTATCGTTGCTCCGGCTCGCGGAAAAAGCTCGAGCCCGGCACGCCGGCCACGCCGATCTCCCGCACCATCCACTCCGCGGCCTCCGTGTCGGTGGCGAAGCCGAGCGGCGAGATGTCCACCATGACATAATACGCACCCTGCGGCTCGGTGAAGTCCAACCCCGTGGCCCGCAGGCATTCCAGAAAGAGCGAACGCTTGCGCGCATACATCCCGCGCAGGCTCTCGTAGTAGGCATCCGGCAGTTCCAACCCGGCGACCGCGGCTTCCTGCAGCGGGGCCGCCGCTCCCACGGTGAGGAAGTCATGCACC
>JBIKXZ010000025.1:0-19609 GCA_044355525.1 Chthoniobacterales bacterium | reverse complement strand
TGGCGCCCCGGTTCACCGACCACATCGCCCAAAAAAAGTATCCGGATCATTGATTTCGAACCCGAAGAGATAGAGATTCGCCGCTTCCGCCGCCATGCAATTCGTCCGCACCGCTCTCACCCTCCTGCTCCTCGCGAACTTCGCCGGGGCGCAAAAACTCACCCCGCTGGCCACGCCGCCCGATTGGTCCTCGCTCAATCGCTTCCAACGCACCATCACCAAAGACGAATTCACCCGGCTGCTCACCCAAGTCTACGCCCCGGGCAATGCGTGGAGTGAATATTTCACCATTGCCGACGACCACGCGACCGTCGTGGCCAACCCGGGCCAACCACCCTTCCGCCTCGACTTCGCGTCCGATCAAGCGAGCGCCAAACCCATCCCGCGTTATTGGAACCCGACCCGCAGCCTGCGCGGACTTCGCATCGCCCTCGATCCCGGCCACCTCGGCGGACAATGGGCCCGCATGGAAGAACGCTGGATGCAGGTCGGCGACAACAAGCCGATCATTGAAGGCGACATGGTCCTCTACGTGGCCCGCTTGCTCAAAAAGGAACTCGAACGCCACGGCGCCAAAGTCAGTCTCATCCGCGACAGCGACCGACCCACCACGAACCTACGCCCGGAGAAACTCAAAGGTGTCGCCGTCCGCCACCTCCGCGAACAAGGCCGCGCCATCAACCCGGCGAGCATCGAATACGAAAGCGAACGCCTCTTCTACCGCACCGCCGAAATCCGCGCCCGCGCCCGCAAGGTCAACCAGCAGCTCAAACCCGACCTCGTCCTCGCCCTCCATTTCAACGCCGAATCCTGGGGCAATCCCGTCCGCCCCACCCTCACCAACCTCAACCACCTCCACCTTCTCGTCAGCGGCTGCTACTCCTCGCGCGAACTGGCTTTCGACGACCAGCGCTACGAGCTCATGCTCAAACTTCTTAACCGCTCTTATGACAAAGAACTCTCCGTCTCCCGCGCCGTGGCCCAATCCATGGCCCGCGCCACCCGCCTCCCGCCCTACACCTACACCTCGGACTCCGCGATCAACGTCGGCGGCTCCCCCTACATCTGGGCCCGCAACCTCTTGGCCAACCGCCTCTTCGAGTGCCCCGTCGTCTACCTCGAACCCTACGTGATGAACAACCAAGAGGTCGTCGACCGCGTCCAACTCGGCGACTACCCAGGACGCCGCAACATCAACGGCACCCCGCGCGAAAGCATCTACCGCGAATACGTCCGCGGCGTGGTCGACGGCCTCGTGGCGTATTACGGGCAGAATTGACCACGGATGAAACTGATTCCACCGATAGGAAAATCCATCCGTGCCATCCGTGATATCCGTGGTTAAAAATTCCTGCCGATGAAAATCCTCGCGGTCGCGAATCAAAAAGGCGGCGTCGGCAAAACCACGACCTCCGTCAATCTCGCCGCCGGCCTCGCCGCGTGCGGCCAACGCGTCCTCCTCGTTGACCTCGACCCGCAAGGCAACGCCACCAGCGCCGTCGCGGCCGAAATCGAAAACCCGCCCACCCTCTACGGCCCGCTCACCGGCACGAGCGACGTCCGCTCGGCCATCACCCCGACCCGCATCGAAAATCTCTCGATCATCGCCGCCAACATCGATCTCGCCGGACTCGAAATCGAAGTGGCCCGTATGGACGACCACCTCCAGCAGCTCCGCCGCGCCCTGCAACCCCTGCGCGACGAAAACACCTTCGACTTCGCCATCCTCGACTGCCCGCCCTCGCTCGGCATCCTCATGACCAACGCCCTCGCCGCCGCCGACCAGCTCCTTGTCCCCGTGCAGTGCGAGTACTACGCCCTCGAGGGACTCGGCAAACTCATGTTCGTCATGGGCCAGATCCGCGAATCCGGAGCCAACCCGGACCTCACGCTCTCCGGTCTCCTCATGACCATGTTCGACCGCCGCACGAATCTCGCGGATGCCGTGGTCAAAGATGTGCGCGCCCATTTCCAGGAAGTCCTTTATGACACCGTCATCCCCCGCACGGTTCGCCTGAGCGAAGCCCCCAGTTTCGGCCGTACCATTTTCGAACACGACCCCCGCGGCCCCGGCGCCGAAGCCTACGGCAAGTTGGCCAAAGAATTTCTCAAACGCCACAAGGCGAATCTTTCGTTCGTGAACGCACCCGCATCATGAACCAACCCGACCTCCTCGATCTCTTCCGCCACACCGGCGCCCTCCTCCACGGCCACTTCGTCCTCCGCTCCGGCCTGCACAGTCGCGAGTTTTTCCAATGCGCGCTCCTCCTCCGCGACACGAAAGTCGCCGAGCAAGTCTGCACCGCCCTCGCCGAACAACTCCGCGCCATCGACTGCGATACTGTCATCTCCCCCGCCCTCGGCGGGATCATCGTCGGACAAGAAGTCGCCCGCCAACTCGGCAAGCCTCACATCTTCGCCGAGAAAGATGACAACGGCGCGCTCGTCCTGCGCCGCGGATTCCAAATCAGACCCGGCGAAAAGTTTATTGTCATTGAAGACGTCGTCACCCGCGGCGGCCGCCTCATGGAAACCGTCGACATCGTCAAAAAACACGGTGGCACGGTTGCCGCCGCCGCCTGTCTGGTCAATCGCTCCGGCGGACAACTCCCCGCCATGGACTTCCCCTTCCACGGATTGGTCGAACTCAATCCCGAAACCTTCCCGCCCGACGCCCTCCCGCCCGATCTCGCCTCCGTCCCGGCAATCAAGCCCGGCAGCAAATAAAGGCCCGAGAATCCTTGTTCCCTCCTCGAGGGCTGGGATAGAGCTTGGCCATGACCTTTCTCCCCGGGTCCATCCGCGGGGGCTATGGCGCCGGGTTGCTTGATCGTAGATATCAACCGGCGCTGCTGCCTGCCGGATGAAAACGCGTCGCATTGTCGTCATAGGACGGACGGATGTGGGACGCCGCGTGTGCTCGCTTCTCGCCACCTCGGGCATTTCCGTTGTGCACTTGCACGAGCCTTCCGATGCCGAAGTGCGCGACGAACTTGCCCGCGACATCGACGGCGTGGCCGTCATGCTGCACGACGACATCAAGGCCTTGCGCTACGGACTCATGGTCCATCACATCCGTCCGGACGCGCGACTTTTCGTTGCCATGTTCGACCGCACGGCCCGCGCCCAGTTGCGCAGCGCCGTGCCCGGTTGCGTGGTCCTCTCACCCGCCGCGATTTCCGTTCCGGCCATGGTCGCCGGCGCCATCCACCCGGAAGCGAATGCCGTCCGCCGCGCCTCGACGCCGGAAATCCCCGCGTGGGTCACCGTGACGCATCGCAGTAAAGACGTTGCTCGCATCGAACCCTACCGCACGCCGGAAGCGCTGAAAACGCGCGGCCTGCTCGGTCGTTTGGCCGGACAATTCCGACCCTACGACTCCGGCACCCGCGTGCTCCTCGGCGGCGCGGCCGGTTTGCTCGCCATTATTGTGGCCGATACCTTCGTCGGACTGGGCCACGCGAATTTCCTCCGCGCTCTTTATGACGCCACGCGCACCACGGCGACGATTTCGACACCGGCCCTGCCGGATGAACCATGGCTGCTTCTCTGGGCCACCACAGCCGCGCTGTTCGTCATGGGCTTCACCGCGCTCTTCGCCGCGGGCATCGTCAACTACCTGCTCTCCGGGCGCCACGCCGCGATCTTCGGACGTCGCGTCACCCCGCGCTTCGGCCACGTTATCGTCGTCGGCATGGGTCAGGTCGGTCTGCGCCTGGCCCAGGAATTGCAGTCCCTCGGGATTGCCGTGGTCGGCATCGAACAGCACGCCTCGGCCCGCTCTTTGCCCATCGCCCGAAGTTCCGGCATCCCCGTGCTCATCGGCGACGGTGCTTCGAAAGCCGGCCTGGCCGCGGCCGGTGCCCAAAAGGCCATCGCCCTCGTTGCGGCCGGCAGCGAGGAACGCGACAACATCGCCGTGGCCGTCGCCGCCCTGGCCGCCAACCCGCAATTGCGCGTCGTCCTGCGCTCAGGCAGCGACGACGCCATCGAGGAAACGCGCTCCCTCTTCCGCATCGGCGCCGTGGTCGACGTCAACGGCCTCACCGCCTCGTTCGTCGCCGCCTCGCTCGATGACAAAACCCCCTTCGCCATCATCTCCACGCCCGAAGGCAACACGGCCATCGACGAATCCGGCGCGACCATCGAAACGTGGCCGCCTCATCCCCTGCGTTGCTCCTGCGCCTGACCTCCGCCTCACTTCCGCAGCCAGAAGCCGCCGAGCAAGAAAACCGCCCCGATCGCCGCCGCCCCGCTATCGCCGAAATAATGCGGCCGGAGCGCGAAAATCTCGTCCGGCAGAAATCCGGCCAAGGCGATCCCCAAGGAGAAGATCCCGAGGGCGATAAGCACATTGCCGATCAGCCGGGCATGCCCGCGTTCGTCGAATTCATCCATCGCCGCATGGCGCCACCGACCCCCAAATTATTCAAACAAAAACTGTTGCCCTCCTCCTGACACCCCACCAAACTGCGATTCGTTATGGAATCCCTCCAGATCCTCAGTCCGGGTCAATACAGCTTGGTTTACAACATGCTGAGTTTGACCGTCGCCGCCATGGGTGCATCAACCGTGTTCTTCTTTTTGTCACGCGGTTCGGTGCTCCCCAAATACCGTCCGGCCCTCATCGTTTCGGGCCTCGTCACCCTCATAGCCTGCTACCACTACTTCCGCATCTTCATGAGCTGGACGGGTGCGTTCGAGTTGGGCGATGCCGGTTACATCGCTTCGGGCGAGCCGTTCAACGATGCCTATCGTTACGTCGACTGGCTTCTCACCGTTCCGCTCCTTCTCGTGGAACTCGTGGCCGTCCTCGCTTTGCCGAAAAGCACGACCCGCTCGCTGCTCACCCGCTTGGTCATCGCCGCCCTCTTGATGATCGGCCTCGGCTACCCCGGCGAAATTTCCGCCGACGCCGGCACCCGCTGGCTCTGGTGGGCCTTGAGCATGGTTCCGTTCCTCTACATCCTCTACGTGCTGTGGGTTGAGCTCTCGAAATCCCTCGACCGTCAACCAGCCGCCGCCCGCGGTCTGATCAGTGGTGCCCGCACCCTCATCCTCGTGAGCTGGGCCTTCTACCCGATCGCCTACATGCTCCCGATGCTCGGCTTCGGCGCCCCCGGCTCGATCAACGTCGGCCTCCAGGTCGGTTACAGCATCGCCGACATCGTGGCCAAATGCGGCCTCGGCCTCTACGTCTACTTCATCGCCCGCGCCAAGTCGGTCGAAGAAGATCCGTCGTATGCCTCGGCCTCGCACTAAACGCTGACCCGTTAATCACCGCGGCCGGGGCTCTATTAGCCCCGGCCGCTTTTTTTCTCCCCCTTCAGGTTTCAAGTCTCCTCCTTCATCCTTCTTCCCATGCCTTTCCCCCGTCCTAACAATCCCGCACGCACCGACAACCTCGCGCTGGTCGAACAACTGCTATCCGACGCAACCCGCACTCCCGGACGACTAGGCCAAGCCGCGTCTTATCTTCTCGAACGTCCGGGCAAACGCGTCCGCGCCCGCCTCTGCCTCACGCTGTCCGAAAGCCTCCACGTCCCGCCGGAAGAAGGCATCGCCTTGGCCGCCGCGGTCGAATTGCTCCACAACGCCTCACTCGTCCTCGACGACGTGCAGGACAATGACGAAATGCGCCGCGGCCGTGCCAGCATCTGGCGCACCTTCGGACGCAGCCAAGCGATCAACCTCGGCACATTCCTCATCGCGCAATCCACCGCACTCGCCGCGCGCCTCCGCGGCATCAGTCCGCTTTTCGCCGCTACGCTGCGCGAAGCAACGGCGGGCCAATCTGCCGAAATCGATTTCCATACCGCCACGCCAACGCTCACGGATTACGAAAAAATGGCCGAAGCCAAAACCGGCGCACTCTTCGCTCTCAGCGCAAAATCCGCCGCCATTTTGGCGCGGTTGCCGGAAGACCTCGCCGCAACAATCGGCGACGCGTTTGCCCGTCTCGGCGCCGCCTACCAAGTGCAAGACGACTTGGCCGATGCCCTCGGTTTGAAGGGACGTGCCCGCGCGGGACTCGACCTCCGGGAGGGCAAGGCTAACTCCATCTTGCTCTTTCATTTGGCCCTGCGCCCGGATGACAGTGCCGCCTTGCTCGCCTTTCTCCGCGATCCCGCCGCACGCACGGACGACACGCAGCTCGATTTCTTGCTCGGACGCCTTTTCGATTCGGGTGCCGTCGCCGCCACGCAAGGGCACCTCCATGGTCTCTGCGACGAAATCACCGCCACCGCCGCCACCCTCCCCGCACCATTTGCCCCCCACCTCGCATCCCTCGCCGACGGCATCCGCGAACCCGCCATCTTCCAACGCACCGCGAATCCGACTACTTGTAGCGGCGGTCTATGACCGTCGCATCATCCTCCCGCAAAGCTCTCGTTATCGGCTCCGGCTTCGGCGGACTCGCCGCTGCCCTTCGTCTGCGCGCGCTCGGACATGAGGTCACACTCCTCGAGCGCCAGCCGGATCATGGCGGACGCGCCCGCGTCTTCCGACGTGACGGATTTTTCTACGACGCCGGGCCAACCGTCCTGACCGCACCGTTTCTCTTCGACGAATTATTCGCCCTCTTCGGCGAGAACCGCGCCGACCACATCGAATTTCTTCCGGTCAAACCGTGGTATCGCATGATCGACCACGAAGGCCGCGCCTTCGATTACGGAGGCACCGTCGAGGACACCCTTCGCGAAATCGCCAAATTCAATCCCCTCGACCAGCGCGGATACCTGCGTCTGCTCGAAAAATCCCGGAAGCTTTACGACACAGGCTTCACCAAGCTCGCGGCCGAACCCTTCGGTTCGCTTACGGACATGATCCGCATCCTGCCCGATCTCGTTCGCCTGCGCGGCGATCGCACGGTTTACGATCTCGTCTGCTCCCACCTGCGCGATCCGTCGCTCCGCATGTTCTTTAGCATCCAACCGCTTCTCGTCGGCGGGAACCCGTTCGACACCTCATGTCTCTACTCTCTCATTCACTATCTCGAACGCGAATGGGGCGTTTGGTTTCCCCGCGGCGGCACCGGTGCACTGGTCGATGCACTGCTCGATCTCGGACACCGCCACGGTGTGCAATTCCGAACCAGCGCCACCGTCGAGGAAATCCTCATCCGCAAAGGACGCGCCGCCGGCGCTCGTCTCGCCAACGGCGAAACGCTCGAAGCCGAAGTTGTCGTGGCCAATGCCGATCCGCCGACCGTCTACCGCAATCTCGTCCCCGCGGAACACCGCCACATCTGGACCGACCAAAAACTAGCCCGACGCAAATACAGCATGGGCCTCTTCGTCCTCTTCTTTGCCACCAACCGCCGCTACGAGGACGTCGCCCATCACACCATCCTCTTCGGACCGCGCTACCGCGGACTCCTCCACGACATTTTCCAACGCGGAATCCTCGCCGACGACTTCAGCCTCTACCTGCACCGCCCCACCGCGACCGATTCGTCCATGGCGCCCGACGGACACGACACCTTCTACGTCCTCTCGCCAGTCCCCAACCTCCAGCATCCAATCGATTGGGAGACCGAAGGACCGCAATACGCGCAGCGCATCCTCGATCATCTGGAGAAAACCATCCTCCCCGACCTCGACAAACACCTCGTCTCCCAATTCCACATCGCCCCGCCCTACTTCCGCGACGAGTTGCTCACCACCCACGGCACCGGCTTCTCCATTGCCCCCATCCTCACGCAGTCCGCCTGGTTCCGATTTCACAACGAGAGCGAAGACGTCCCCGGTCTCTACTTCGTCGGCGCGGGCACACATCCTGGCGCCGGCATGCCCGGCGTCCTCAGCTCTGCTAAAGTCGTCGAAAATCTCCTCCGCCGCGCCGCATGAGCACGCCCGAAGAACTGCTCGCCCGCGCCGGCAAAAGTTTCCACCTCGCCGGAAAATTTCTCCCGCCCGACCGCCGCCGTGCCGCGACGCAACTTTACGCTTTCTGTCGCGGGCTCGATGACCTGGCCGACGAAACCGGCGACGCCGCCCAAATCGAAGCCGTCGCCACCGCACTCGAAAGCAACGACCACTCGCATCCCCTCGCGGCTCTCTACCTAACGCTCGACGATCCCGATCCCGCCCCCGCCATCGCTCTTGCCCGCGCCCTGCGCGACGACACCGGCCCGACGCAAATCGCCGACGAGCGGGCCCTGCTCCGCTATTGCCACGGCGTCGCCGGCACCGTCGGACTCATGATGGCCCGAGTCCTCGGCACCACCGATCCCGCCGCCGCCTGGCACGCCATCGACTTGGGCATCGCTCTTCAACTGACCAACATCGCCCGCGACACCCGCGAGGACGCCGACCATGGTCGCCGCTACATACCGGCCACGTGGCTCCCTGTCCCAACGCCTTCGATTCGCGGAGCCCAGGAAGTCGTCCATCAAGCCGCCTTGCGATGCCTAGCCTTAGCCGAACCCTATTACGCGAGCGGCATTGCCGGTTTAGTGTATCTGCCCCCCGAATCGCGCCGCGGGATCCTCGTCGCCGCTCGTGTTTACCGCGAAATCGGCGAGGAACTGCGCCGACGCGGGCCCCATCGCACCGAAGACCGCGTGATCGTGCCCGCCTGGCGCAAGGCAACGCTAGTGGCCGGAGCGCTTCTCGGCAGAACTCCGTGGTCCGACGAAAAGCCAATGCATGACATCTCTCTGCACCGCGAATTAGATGGCTTAGTCGGAGCACGCCGATGAAACCAGACTACGACATTGTCTTCGCCGGCGCGGGATTGTCCGGCCTGAGCCTCGCCGCGCGTTTGGCTGCGTTGCCCGATCCACCGCGCATGTTGTTGGTCGATCCGCGCCAAGACGAATCGAGCGATCGGACTTGGTGCCACTGGCAACTGCGCGAGGGGATCTTCGCTGACGCAATCACGCATCGTTGGCATTGCTGGAATGTGAGAGACGGCCACAATGCCGCCAGAGCCTCGTCACAAGACACTCCCTACGTTCGCATTCCCTCGGACCGCTTCCGTCAGATCGCCCTGCGAAATATCGCAGCCTGTCCGCGAGCGGAAATTCTCCGTGGGACGTCCGTCGCCTCGATCGAAGAGGCCCCCGATCGAAATGTAGTTCAACTCTCCGATGGCCGCCGCATCGAGTCATCGTGGGTCTTCGACAGTCGTCCACTCCAAAACGACAACGCCCCATGGCGACAGATCTTTCGCGGACTCGAATTGCAGTCGCCGGAAGCCAACCTCGACACATCCGCCGTCACCCTCATGGATTTCCAATCCGCCGGACCCGAAGGAGTCCGCTTTTTCTATGTCCTCCCCCTCGACGCGCACACCGCGCTGGTCGAGGACACCTGGCTTGTTCCTTCCCATAAAACCCCCGCTTTCTCCGACGACGCCATCGTCTCATGCGCCTCTAAAACTCTTGGGAAGACACATTGGCAAATCCGCCACCAAGAAGAGGGTAACCTCCCCATGGGTTTCTCCCCCTCTGCGCACTCTGCGTCCTCTGCGGTCGAAAAAAAACGCATCATCCCCTGGGGCACCACAGCAGGCGCGGTGCGCGCCTCCTCCGGCTACGCTTTTTCCCGCATCCAGGCCGCATCGGAACGTATGGCGACCGCATGGCAGCGCACCGGTCGTCCCGATCAGGCGGCCGTGCACGGCTCGCGGCTTCTCGATTGGATGGACCGCGTATTTCTGCGTGCCATGACCAATCAACCCGAACGCGTCCCGGAGTATTTTGTCCGCCTCTTCCAACGCGTGCCGCCCGCAGCACTCGTCCGATTCCTTGAGTCCGAACCCAGCCCCGCGGATATTCTCCAAGTGATGCGCGCACTACCCACCGGTTCTTTCCTGCGCGCAGCCCTGCGATGAACAATTGGTTCCCCGCCTTCCATAGCCGCCACACCATAGCGGTGGTCGTTCTGCTTTCGATAATGCTGGCCGCCTCCCCGTTCCTGCCGTCGATTCCCCTGGCCGCGCAACTGACGCTGCTCGCCGCGGCCGTGGTCATTTTCGGACTACCCCACGGCGCCCTTGACCTCAATCTGGTCCGCGGGGCAACAAACGGGTCATGGGTGACACTCGCCACAGCCATCGGTCTTTACCTGATCGCCGCAGGCGCCGTGCTCGCCGTGTGGGTCTTTGCACCCGTTGCGGCACTACTTGGTTTTCTGTTCATCGCCGTCATCCACTTCGGGCTCGGCGATACGGAAGATCTGAACGGACCGCAACGCGCGGTGGAAGTGGTCGCACGCGGCGGCTTTGCCGGGATTGCGCCGCTGGTTTTCCATCCGTCGACCACGCGTGATTTGTTTGTCCTGCTTGTCGGACCGAATTCGACTGCGACTCTGGATTCTGCGCTCGCCGCGGTTTCGTCCCCCGCCACCCTCATTTGGGGTCTTTGCCTTGTTGCTGCGTTGGTTTGGCGTGCGCTCCAACATCGCTCCGGATGGATCGCGGCCTGCGCCGAGTTGATTCTGACCACGGCCGTGTTCGCCGTGTTTCATCCGCTGGCCGCGTTTCTTCTCTACTTCTGCTTTGTCCATTCTGTCCGCCATATCGCCGACTTGGGTGCTGCACGCTTCCCCGAAAACGGCGGACACGCCGCCCGCTGGCTCCTGCGCGAGAGCGCACCCTTCACTATGGCGACCATTTTGCTCGCGGCGGCAATCTGGTTTGTCTTCGCCCGCACCTCCGCCTACGACCAAACCATGATCCGCGCCATTTTCTGGGGACTGAGCGCCCTCACCGTGCCTCATATGATCCTCATCGCGTGGTGGCATGGCCGCGGTGAACCAAAACCCGGAGACCTCTTTGCCCGCCATGTCTGAAGCCGTCCACGCCTTTTTCTCGCAGTGGGACATCTACCGACTCTGCATCGAGCACAATACGCTCTTCCATCGCGAGGTCGGTGAAATTCTGCACAGCGAACTTCTAGCGCGCACCGAGCCCTTCACATTCCTCGATCTCGCCTGCGGGGACGCCGACCTCACTGCTGCCGCGTTGCACGGCACGAAAGTGAGCGCTTACACCGGTGTGGACTTCTCCGCTCCCGCCTTGGCCTTGGCGGCGAACAAAGTTGCCGAACCGGGTCGTCCGCGCACGCTGCACGAAGCTGATTTCACCGCATTCTTAAGCGGCAACTACGAAAGCTTTGACGTCATTTATCTCGGACTCTCGCTGCATCACCTTGAACGGTCCGCCAAACGCGAGACCGTGAAACATCTCTACCGCGCCACCTCTCCGGGGAGCACCTTTTATCTCTTTGAACCCATCCTGCACGACGACGAGACGCGCGAGGGCTATGTCAAACGTTGGGTTGCAGCGATGAATGGTCCCTACGACCCTTTTCCGCCCGCCGCGCGTCAGGCCCTGCGGGATCACGTGACCGAATCCGAACGCCCCGAATCGGCGGATGACTACCAATCCTTCGCCATGGAAGCTGGCTTCCGCTGCAGCGAAATCCTCTTCACCGATCCCGGCAGCTTTTACTCACTCTTCAAATTCCACGCATGAACGAACCCACCCTCCGCGAACTCAAAGCCCGGTCGCAAAAACTCAAACCTGTCATCCATGTCGGACACGATGGGGCAACCGATGCGCTCATCACCGCCCTTGATCATGCGCTCGCCGACCACGGCTTGGTCAAAGTCCGCTTCACCGACCATAAGTCCGAACGGAAGCAACTTGCATCGGACCTCGCAGCACGCACCAGCTCCCGCCAAATCCTCCTGGTCGGCCACACCGTGACGCTCTACCGAACCCCGCTTGACAAAAGCAGCCGAGTATAACATAAGTTATAACATGGCTATCGAAACCAAAGTTCGCCGCATCGGCAACTCCCTCGGCATTATCTTGCCCAAGGAGGCCCTCGAGACCCTGAAGGTTCAGGAAGGCGCCAGCCTCTACCTGACCGAGTCCCCCAACCAGACTCTGCAAGTCACTGCCGCGCAGTCCGACTTTGCCCGCACTATGGAGGTCGCCGAGCGCTGCATGGATCGCTATCGCAACGCGCTGCGCGAATTGGCCAAGTGAGCAACGAGCCCAGCTGGCTCGCGCGTGAAGCGGTCCTCGCTATCCACGCGCAACTCTTGGCGCGCTTCGGCGGCAGCACCGGCATTCGCGACGACAATATGTTGGAGTCTGCTCTGGCCAAGCCGCGTCAGCTCCACGCCTACGGACAACCGAACGCCTACGAGATGGCCGCTGCTTACGCCTTCGGCATCGTGAAGAATCATCCCTTCGTCGATGGTAACAAAAGGGCTGGATTTGTCGCCGCCTACACTTTTCTCGGCATCAACGGTATCGACTTCACCGCCCCCGAAGAAGAAGCCGTTCTCTTCACACGCGGCCTCGCCGCCGGCGACATCACGCTCGAGGAATACACTCTCTGGCTGCAGAAGTCGTCCGTGTAGCTGCAGCGCGTCCCCGCCGCCGGCCGTTTCCCTCGCTCCGTCGCCGGGGACGGCGACGCTACATTACTGAACCAGAGCAGCACTCACGCGGTGTCCATCTCGCAGACCAACCGCCCCAGCCACCGACCGCACCCTTCCCGCTCAGGTTTGGTCGCTGCGGCGACCTATCTCCGGCCTGCGGCCTCCGGTTCACCCCTCAGCCCTTTCTCACATCCTCGCGCACTTCCTGCACGTAGCTCACGCCGATCAAGGCCGAGCTGACGGTGGTCTGATCGAGGAGGTGCCGCATGTCGACGAATTCCGCCTCGTCCACCACACGGCGCATCTCGACATCCATGTCGCGCGTTCCGCCGGGGGCCGGCGCGTTGCGGAAAAAGACGGCGTGATTGTGCAACACCTCGTCCTGCGAGGCTTTGTTGGCCAGATTGATATAGAACATCCGGCGCAAAAGCTCCTGGTCGATCCGGGACAGGTCTGCGGTGAGATCCTCTCCCGCCCCGCAGATCAGCGCGGTCGTTCCTTGGTTGCGCGGGGTTTTGTCGGACTCGAACCAGGCGTCGTAGTTCGACGGATCGGTGATCATTTTGCCGTTGGCCGGGCGGTTGGTGAGCAGGGGCGATTTCATGATGCCCGCACCGAAGGCCTCGTGGATTTCGGCGCGCATGGCCAAACCGAGAACGCCGCGGTATTCGGGACGCCGCGTCTTGGCCAGATCGAACAAAGCCCGATAAATGTCACGCACGCTGGCGGGCCGGCCGGGCGCGGCATTGAATTCGACGAATTCGTTGAAGCCTCCGCGGATGCTCGCATTGAACCCGGTCTGCATGACGACACTGGTGGAGGCCTTGCGCGGAATCATGTAGTCGGGCGTGTTGTTGCCGTCGGTCGGCAACCAGACCATCGCCCCCGCGACCATGATCGCTTCTCCCATCAGCGGGAGATAATCTTCGGGTTTTCCGCCGAGTGCGCCGACACCGAGGGAATACTCGGTCTCGAAGAAAGGCTTCCCGACGACCGAGTCCTGCGTGATGGCGCAATCGATGACGTTGCCGACCTCGCCGAGAATATCGATCGTGCCGGCAGTGCTTCCCACGGTATGGAACACGAAAGTTCCTGCGGCCGTTTCACGACGATCGCCCCCCTCGGTCGCCGCACCGCCAGCTTGCATGGCCTGCACAGCATCGTCAGCCGAGGCATAGACCGGAATCATTCCGGAGAGACCTGACATTTCGATGACGGAGGCGCAAAATGGTTGCAGGGCGGCCAAAGCGAAGGGGAAATCGGCAGCCGCCGCGGCCTTTTGCACACCAAGCAGGAATCGTACTCCGGCACTGCTCAGATACGACAACTCGGCGCAATCGAGCACCAGCGGCGAAGCGACTTTCTCATCCGCCAACTTCTGCTCCGCTTCCTTGGCCCCGAATCCGTCCAAACGGCCGGCCAGCGATGCCACGCGGACACCGTTTTCCTCACGGAGGAAAATTTTCATACGGAGAGGTTTTTGCTCAGGGTGAGCACGTTCTGCCCATCCACCCGCGCATAACTCTGCGCGTCGGTGAGCTTCTTGCAGAAATGCACGCCGAGCCCTCCGATCGGTCTTTGCTCGGCGGGCAGCGTGACGTCGGGATCCTCGCGCAGGAGCGGATTGTATTCCGCGCCCCGGTCGGTAAGCCGGATGAGGAGTTCATCGCCCTCCGCGGACAGATCCACGCGCACCGCGTGCTCGCCGGCGGGCACACCGCCGTAATCGATGACGTTGGTGACCAATTCCTCCACGATGATCTGCAACGCGAAGAGATCCTTGTCGGTAAGCCCGGCTTTCAGCGCGAAGTCCGCGGTGAAGCCCTCGAGCTTCTCCAACTCGGCTCGGTCGGAGATGAAGTCGGCGGACGTGGTCATGGGAAGCAGAGTTCCACCAGCGAGACATCGTCGTCAAACACCGGTTGACTGTTGAGTGCACGCAACTGATCCATGGTCCATACCGCCGCGTTCTCGCGCGGCGCGCGGGCCAGCAGTTCACGCAGGTCCTCGTGTGACATCATCGTGCCGTCGTGCCGCACGATTTCGTAGGCCCCGTCGCTGAACACGAAAAGGCGCGCGCCCGGCGAGATGACCGCCTCGGCGGAGGCAAACTTCATCCCCGGCATCGCCCCGATGACGGGTCCCTTGGCCGCGAGGACCTCCGTGGTTCCGTCGGGCCGCACGAGAATGGAAGGCGGATGTCCCCCGCCCGCGAAGCGCATGAGGCGCGTGGACGGATCGTAAATGCCGCACCACGCGGTGAAGAACATTTCGCCGTGCTTCTCCATGGGGAACGCGTTGTTGAGCCCGGCGAGCACTTCGCCCGGATCGGAAAAATTCACCCCGGGCAGGGATTCGGCGCGGATGACGTTGAGCACGCTGATGGAGAGCAGCGCGGCACCGACGCCGTGACCGCAGACATCGAGCAGGCAAATGCCGAACTTGCCGTCCTTTTCCGGTCCGTATCCGAAAGCGTCGCCTCCCAGCGACGAGGAAGGCAGGAATTGCCAAGCCGCGCTGACCGGACCGTCCTTGATCGGCGCGGGCAGCACGCTTTGCACGTAGGCGGCCGCCTCGGAGAGTTCGGCCGCGAGCTTTTCCTGACTTTCTTTCAGCGCGGCGAAGGCTGCCTGCTCGGCGTCGCGCAGACGTTTGCGATCGAGCGAAGACCCGATACGGGCGCGCAGAAGCACAGGATTGAAAGGCTTGGGCAGGTAATCCTCCGCCCCTTGCTCGATGCAGGCCACCACGCTTTCGATCTGGTCGAGCGCGGAAATCATGATGACCGGCAAGTGGCGCAGCTTTTCGTCCGTCTTGATGCGCCGCAACACCTCGCGTCCGTCGATCCCCGGCATCATGATGTCAAGGAGCACGAGATCGAAATCCTCCGCCGCCAAACGCTCGAGCGCTGTGGCGCCGTCGTAAACCGCCGCGCAAGTGTGGCCTTCCTTCTCCAAACGTCGCTGCAGCACCGTGCAATTCTCTTCCTGATCGTCGACGATGAGGATTTTCGCAGTTGCAGCGGCCGGCGCAATCAACTCGCTCTCCGGTAGGGACGGCTGGCCCAGTCGTCCGCTGCTTGCTTCTGCTGCAGCCCCACCGGTCGTTCCGATCCGCTCCCCCACCAATGCAATCCGCCCCGGCTGGATCTCCCGCGTGATCAAGTCGGCCAACCCGCGCGCGGCGCGTCCGATTTTTTCCAGATCCTCCCGCGTGCGCGAATGCTCGTCGCCCTCGAGGTCTTCGGCGACAAGTTCGGAATACCCGATGATCTGGTTGATCGGCGTGCGCAGGTCGTGGCGCAATGCGGCCACGGCCTCCTCGCCGGTTGCGGAGGGATCAGACATTCGGGAGGAACTTTCCGATCTTCTCGAGCAGGCGCGGCAACTCGATGGGCTTGGTGTCGTAATCATCGCAACCTGCGGCCATGGCCTTCTCGCGGTCGCCGGCCATGGCGTGGGCCGTGAGCGCAATCACCGGGATTTTCGCCAGCTCCGCATCTCCTTTGATCGCTTGCGTGGCAGTCCAACCGTCCATGACGGGCAGGCTCATGTCCATGAGGATGAGGTCCGGCTTTTCGCTGCGCGCCATGTCGACGCCCTGCTGTCCGTCCACGGCCATGGCGATGGCGAACCCACGGCGTTCAAGGCGGCGCGAGAGCATGTCGCGGTTCATTTCGTTGTCTTCGACGATAAGGATCTTGGGCATAGGTCAGGCAGGCTTGAGTTGGCGATGAATCACTTCGAGGAGATTCTCGCGCTGACCGGCACCCTTGCGCAAGGTATCCATGACACGCCCGGCCAGATGCTCCCGCTCCGCCGACGTGAGGTCTTTGGCGGTCAGCACCACCACGGGAATATCGGGAAAATCCGGACCCTCCACGCGCAGGGCGTCGAGGAAAGTGAACCCGTCCATCTCAGGCATCATCAGGTCGAGAATGATGAGGGCCGGACGCGATTCATGGACCATGGCCAGCGCCTCGCGGCCGTTGCGCGCATGGCGGCAGCGCCGACCGTCGCCTTGCACCGTGCGCATGACAATGTCCGCCGCCATCGGATCATCCTCGACGATGAGAATGTCGTCCGATTTGTGCGCCACGCAGCGCGAGATCGCGTCAAGGACGCGCGACTTCTGCACGGGCTTGGTCAGGTATTCCGTGGCCCCAAGGGCGAAGCCCATCGGACGGTCCTCCACCATGGTAAGCATGACCACGGGAATGTCGGCTGTGGCGGGTTCGGTTTTCAGCGCGGACAACACAGCCCAGCCGTCCATGCTCGGCATCATGACATCGAGCGTGATGAGATCCGGTTTGTGCTCCTTGGCCGCGGCAATACCGTCCGGACCGTTGGCCGCCAGGCGCACCACGTAGCCCTCTTTCTCCAGCATGCGTTGAAGCAATTCGCGCGAGGCGGGATCATCGTCGATGACCAGCAAGGTGCCGCGCGCCCCTTCTTTCTTGGTCTCGACGGCCGCCGGCTGAAAAGGCGCCGCGGCGGGTTCCGGCGCCGGCTCTTTGGCCTCGAGCGGCAGAATCGCCGTAAACGTGCTGCCGCGCCCGGGTGCGCTCTCGACGGTGATGTCGCCGCCAAGCAGGCGGCAGAACTTGCGGCTGATGGCGAGGCCCAGCCCCGTCCCGCCGTATTTGCGCGTCGTCGAGGCGTCGGCTTGGACGAATTCACCGAAAAGCTTGCCCATCTGGTCGGGCGTCATGCCGATGCCGGTGTCGGTGACGGCGAAGGACACCATGTGATCCGCACGCCGCGTGATCTCGAGCGTCACCTTTCCGTTCTCGGTGAACTTGCAGGCATTGCTCAACAAATTGAAAAGCGTCTGGCGCAACTTGGTCAGGTCCGTGCGCATCGACCCGGCGTCCGGCGGACACTTCAGTTCGAAGGTGTTGGCATTCTTGGCCACCAGCGGCTCGATGGTGGCGGCCACGTCCTTGGCCGTCTGCGCGACATCGACCGGCTCGAGAAAAACCGTCATGCGTCCGGCTTCGATTTTCGAAAGATCGAGAATGTCATTGATCAGCTGGAGAAGATGCTTGGCCGAGGAGAGGATTTTTTTGAGGTCGGATTCCATCCACTTCTCGCCGGTGTCCTCCGCTTCCTCGAGGAGCATCTCGCTGTAGCCGATGATGGCATTCATCGGCGTGCGCAGTTCGTGGCTCATGTTGGCGAGGAAGGCGCTCTTCGTCTTGCTCGCTTCCTGCGCCTGCTCGCGCGCTTCCTCCGCTTCCTCGACCGCGCTCTTCAGCTCCGACGTGCGTGCCGCGACCGTTTTCTCGAGATCGGCATTCCACGCCGCCAGACTCTGCTCGCGCTTGCGGATTTCGTCCGACATGCGCGTGAAGGCACGCCCGAGATCGCCCACCTCGTCGCCCCGGCGGAGCAAAGGAACCAGCGCAGCGCTGTCATGGCGACCGGCTTCCAACTCAGCCGCGGCCGCCGACAACTCTTTGAGCGGCGCGGCCACGCGACGGGCCACGAGCGACACCGCGCCGAGCAGCAGAAGCAACCCGGCCGCCCCCACCCCGCCCAACCGCCACGCCATCGCGCGCACCGGTGCGGTCACCGTCGCATACGGAACATCGAGCACCACTCTCCAACCAGTCGACGGCACCGTCGCCCAGTAAACAATCCGGCGCGCCGATCCCTCGCCGTAGGCGGCGAAGCCCCGCGGTTGAGCCATCACGGCGACCCCGCCCGGCAGATCGGACGCGTCCGCGCCGGGATTGCCCGGGCCGAGCATGAAGGACGCGTCAGGATGCGCGATGACCTTGCCCTTGGCGCTCAAGAGGTAGGCGAAGTCGTCTTTCACCCCCTCGTGGCGCGCCAACTCCAGATCCACCTTGCGCATCAGCTCGCGCATCGCATCGAGCGTGATGTCCACCCCCGAAATCCCATGGAAGGTGCCGTCGGAGCCGATGACCGGGGCATTGACGCTGAACATGGTCACGTCGGAACCCCCGCCGTCATAATACGGCTCGGAGTAGGTCAGCTTCCGCGTCTTCTTCGGGCCCCAATACCAGATGGTCGCCTCGGTCTCCGTATCGTAGGGATTTTGGTTGACCACGCGATCGGGGTAGGAATTCCGGTCGACCCAAGGCATCGAGTTTTCGTCACGGTAATCGACGCCCTCGAAGGTGTAGTAAGCCCCGAAAATCTCCTCCGGCGGGAAGCGATCGAGCAGGCCGCGGAGTTCGTCGAGCACATCCGGCGCCGGTTGGCCCCCGCGCAAAGCCTGGCGGTTCGCCATCGAGGTGACCAGCGCCGCCACGCGACCGACCAATCCGTCGATCTCGATGGCATGCAACTCCACTTCGATGAGGGCCTGCTCGTTGGTCTGCTGCAGGATCCGGTCGCGCGAGGCCGTGTAGTAGATCACGAGCAGCCCGATCAACAAAGCCGAGGTGACCAAAGCAGTCCAGAAGGCCAACTGCCCCGCCACCGTGTTCAGTCCGAAAAACCGCCGCATGGGAGGCACCCTTTTAACCCTCCGGCCCTTCCGCGGCAATGCGCACCGCCCGCCGGGCGGGAAAAACCTTGCCGCCCGTGCGGGGGGAGGTTCAGATTCGCGGTCATGCAATGCTCCTTCACCACCGACGCCGACGTCCTCGTCGCCTGCCCCTCCGGCCGCATCGACACCAACACCTACAATGATTTCAAAACGGCCCTCAACGGGGAGTTGGACAACACCAAAGCCAAGCATCTGGTTATCGACCTGACCGACCTCGAATACGTGAGCAGCGCCGGCTTCCGCGAATTCTTCCTCGCCGGCCGCCGCATGAGCCGCGACGGCGGCACGCTCTCCGTCTGCTCCTTCCAACCGGCGGTCAAGGAACTCTTCGAGATCGCCCAATTCATGACCGCCTACGCGGTGCACGACTCCCGCGACGCCGCCGTCGCCGCGGCCAAATCCGCCTGATGGAAATCACCCGCACCAACCGCGATGGCATCGCCGTCCTCGCACTCGCCGGCCGCCTCAACCAAGCCAGCGCCGACACCTTGCACAGTGCCGCCATGGAAATCGCCGGCGAAGATGACTGCAAAGCCCTCATCATTGACATGGGCGGCGTTGACTTCATCGCCAGCGTCGGCATCCGTTCGCTCATCCGCCCCTCGCAGGCCCTCTCGATGCGCGGCGGCAAACTCGCCGTGGCCAATCTCAATCCCCAAATCGACGAGTTCTTCAAACTCACCGGC
>JBIKXZ010000139.1:0-6372 GCA_044355525.1 Chthoniobacterales bacterium | reverse complement strand
TTTGTCACCGGCGAAGGTCCGCAATGGAGCTGGGTGCGTGCCGAGGAACTCGGGATTAATGTGATCTACGGCGGACATTATGCCACGGAGACGCTCGGCGTGCAGGCGTTGGCCGCGCATCTCGCGAAGAAGTTCCGTGTGCCGTGGAGGTTTGTCGACCATCCGGTGCCGCTGTGATCCCGCGGGAGTTTTTCACACAATCACCCGTCGAGTGCGCGCGGGCATTGGTCGGATGCGAGTTGGTCTGGGGTGCGTGCAGCGGGATCGTGGTGGAGTGCGAGGCCTACGCGGCGGCGGGCGATCCGGCGTGTCATACTTTTACGCGTCCGTCGGCCCGCGAATTCGTCGCGCGGCATCGCGCGGGAACGGCGTATGTCTACCTCAACTACGGCATGCATTGGATGCTCAACGTGCTGACCAAGGGCGAGCAGGAGGGTTTTGTCCTGATTCGCGCGATCGAACCGCGTCGCGGACTGGCTGCGATGCGAAGGCGCCGCGGGAACAGGAGCGGACGCGAGTTGACCGGAGGTCCGGGGCGTCTGGCTGCGGCCCTCGGGGTGACGGGGCGGCATCATGGCAGGGATTTCTGCGCCGGTGGACGGCATGGTTTCGTCGCAGGCGGGCGTGTCGACGTGATCGCCGACGGACGCATCGGCATTTCGCGGGCCCAGGAGCTGCCGTGGCGGTTTTCGCTGGCCGGCAACATGTTCGTCAGTGTGCGTCCGCGCGTCGCCGCTTGATGTGGCCGTGATGCGGAACGACAATGGCCAACCATGGCTGCCGATTCCCCTCTCAACCTGGATCCCGTGCGCTGGCGCGCCGATTTGGCGGAGGCGTGCCGCGCCGTGGCGAGGCCATCCGGACCGCTGATGGTCTGCCTGGCCGGTCCGGCGGGTGCGGGCAAGACGACTCTCGGTCACGAGATCCGCAAGAGAGGACTGCCCGGTTACCCGCTCCGTGAAGTGGCCCTGATCGACGACGGAGTCATGTCTGTTCCCCTCCTCGGAATTTTCACCAGAAGAGTCCGGGACAAATCCGGCACCCGTGACAACCTGGCGGCCTTCGCGCGCTGGACGGCGGGCAAGTCGGTGGTGGTCTACGTGGCCATCCGTCCGTGGGAACGCCTCGAGTCCTGCGACGTGTTGTTGCGGGTGCATTGCTCCGACCAGGAGCGGGCGCAACGTCAGTCACGCCGCGGAAAGAAATATCGCTCGGGGGCAGTGGATCCCCCGGAAGGTTGGGCGGCCGGGGCGCGGGTGCTGGAACTCGCGACGGGGTGAAAAAACCAAGCCGCGGAGGTTGTCCGCGGCTTGGTGTAAAAGGAGTTGTCCCCCTTGATCCGTCTTACTTGCTGTAGCTGACGGGAGCCGGAGCCGGTTGCGGCTTGCTGGCGCAGGCGCCGAGGCTGAGCGAAGCGGCTGCGACGGCGACGATGGCGATAACTTTGACGATGTTCATTTCTTGTTCACCTCCTTCCGTAAAATCAGTAAACGACAAATTTGACAGGCCGTCCGCACGGAACAACGAAAATCGGACCTAAAATTCAAACCCGCCTCCCGAGCGCGGTCAGGGGCGGAACGATCCTCACCGGGTCGCCGGCCGCCACCAAAGAGTGCAAAGTGGCCATGTCTTCGTTGCGCAACCGGACACAGCCATGGCTGGCAGGGGTGCCGATAAGGTGCTCTTGGTTGGTTCCGTGGATGTAGATGAAGCGTTGGAGACTGTTGGCGTTCCTTTTTTCCAGTCCATCGAGCGTGAGGATGCGGGTGAGCACCAGGTCCTCGTCCCCGCCCGGGGCGGCGAGGTGGCCGGTGTCCTGACGCGCGCGGAAGATGGTCCAAAGGGGAGCGCGCCGGCCGATTTTGCGCGCGATGCGAAAGCGGCCGGTCGGCGTTTTGTAGCTGCCCTCCTCGAACCCGAGACCGAATTTCGACGTGGAGACGGGGAATTCGGCTACGGTCTTGCGTCCCTCCATGACGCGCAGAGATTGCTTGGCCACGTCCACGACAACGGAACGTGCAGACTTGCCGCGGCGAGCTTTCTTGTTCGCCACGGGGCGCCGGGATGGTATTTTCGCCGCTTTTCCGATGGGCAGGAATTATCATGTAGCGATCGCGGGCGCAACCGGCGCGGTGGGCATTGAAATGATGCGCGTGCTGGAGCGGCGAAATTTTCCCGTTGGCAAACTCACCCTCCTCGCCTCGGCCAAGTCGGCCGGCAAGAAGCTCGATTTCCGCGGCGCAGCGGTCGAGGTGCGCGAACTGACCCCGGATTCCTTCGCGGGTGTCGACTTCGCGCTCTTCAGCGCGGGTGGTTCGATTTCGAAAGAATTCGCGCCGGCGGCGGTCAAGGCCGGCGCGGTGGTGGTTGATAATTCGTCGGCCTTCCGCATGGATCCGGCTGTGCCGCTGGTTGTGCCCGAGATCAACCCGGAAGCGGCGCTTGCGCACAAAGGAATCATCGCCAATCCGAATTGCACCACGGCCATTACATTGATGGGGTTGTGGCCGTTGCATCAGGCCTTCGGCGTGAAGCGTCTCTGGGCGTCCAGCTACCAGGCGGTCTCCGGCTCCGGGGCCAAAGCCATCGAGGAATTGAAAGCGCAGGTCGAAGCGCTGGCCCGCGGCGAGGAGCCTCCGCGCGCGGTGTATCCGTGGCAAATCGCCTTCAACGTGATCCCGCAAGTCGATGCCTTCCTCGACACCGGATACACGAAGGAAGAAATGAAGATGGAGAACGAGGGGCGCAAGATCATGGGATTGCCGGGCTTCCGCGCTTCGGTCACCTGCGTGCGGGTGCCGGTCTATCGCGCGCACAGCGTGGCGGTGAGCGCCGAGTTCGAGCGTCCGGTCTCCGTGGCCGCGGCGCGCGCTGCGCTGGAAAAAGCGCCGGGTTTGCGCGTCGTCGATGAACCTTCGCGCCACGGGTATCCGGTTCCATTGCACGTTGCCGGCAAGGATGATTGCGAGATCGGGCGACTGCGTGCGGATTGCGCGCTGGAGAACGGGTTGAGTTTCTGGATTTGCGGGGATCAGTTGCTCAAAGGTGCGGCGCTCAATGCGGTGCAGATCGCGGAGTTGCTCACCGAGCAGGCTTGAGATTCCACTGGATTCGGTCAGATCGGCAAGCGCGTGGCGGCGATGGCGGAGAAGGTTTCGTAGACGTTGGAGCGGTGCTCGCAGAAAAGGACGTCGATTTCTGCTGGGCCGGGGCGTTTGGTGCCGCGGTAGGCGTAGATGATGCGGTAGGAGCGGACCTTGACGCGGTAGTATCCGTGCAGGTCGTCTTCCAAGGCTTTGATGTCGCCTTTTTCTTCCTCGAGGAGGCGTATGGCGCGGCGCAGGCGCTTGCGGGAGTCGGGGGCCAGGCGCTTGATGTATTCGCTGACCTGATGCGCGACGTTGACCTTCATTCCTTTTCGTCGAGGACGGAGAGGGGATAGAATTTCGTTTTGCCGGATTCGTAGTCGCGGATGGCTTTCATGGCCTCGGGGTTGGCGAGGATTTCCATGGTTTCGAGGAGGGCTTCGAAACGTTCGGGCGAGAGGAGGTAGCCGACGACTTTCTCGCGGCGGGTGATGATGACCGGTTGCTCGGCGGCTTCGCGGACTACGGCGGGGAAGTTGGCTTGGGCTTCGGTGATGGAATACGTAGTTGCCATAGGAAGATACGTAGCATGGGACTGGAGCGATGGCAATGGAGGGCGACTGTCCTCGGCCGCCGCGGGGTATGTGGCGGGTGGCTCGTGGGGACACTCGCCCTCCGAGGGAAAAAGGCAGCTGCCGGTTGCCGCGGTGACCGGCCTAGCGATCGAGGCAAATGGCCGGGCAAAGCCGAGTCCGCGAACCGGAGGCGAAGCCGTAGATAGCCCAACGGCAAACGGCCCATAGGCAAACGATGCCGCTACAAGCGGCTGAAAACTGAAAACTCCGCAGGGCTATGCCCGGCGGTTATTCGACGTTTTCGGCGGCTTCCTCTTGGCTCTCGCTCACGACGGGAGCCATGGCTTGGAGGTGTTCGCCGTCGCCGAGGCCGATGAGGCGGACGCCTTGGGCGTTGCGGCCGGTCATGCGGATCTCGCTCACGCGGGTGCGGACGCTTTGTCCGCCGCTGGTGATGAGCATAATTTCGTCGTTCTCGCGGACGCTCAGGGCACTGACCACCTCACCGGTCTTGTCGGTGACCTTCATGGTGATGATGCCTTTGCCGCCGCGTTTCTGCAGCCGGTATTCGTCGAATTCGGTGCGCTTGCCCACGCCGTTGGCGCCGGCCACCAGCAGGGTGGCGTCCGGCACGACGAGTGCGGCGCCGATGACGAAATCCTTTTTGTCCGGCCGGATACCCCACACGCCGGTGGCGGTGCGGCCCATATCGCGGATGTCTTCCTCGCTGAAACGGATGCTCATGCCGTCTTTGGTGATGAGGACGATTTCGTTGTGTCCGTCGGTCATCAGCGCGGCGATGAGTTCATCGCCGTCTTCGATATTGATGGCGATGATGCCGCCCTTGCGGATGTTGCGGTAGGAGGAGAGGTTGCTCTTCTTGATCACGCCCGTCTTGGTGGCAAACAGGATGTGGAGGTTTTCGTCCCACGTTTCGTCCTTGCCGGCGCCGGTTTTCGACTGGATGCGCATGACGGCGGCGATTTCTTCGCCGGGTTTGAATTCCAGAAGATTGGCGATGGACCGGCCTTTGGCTGCGCGGCCCATTTCCGGGATGTTGTAGGCTTTCTCCACGTAGCAGCGTCCTTTTTTGGTGAAGAAGACAAGGTAGTCGTGGGTGCTCGCGGTGAAGAGGTGTTCGACGAAGTCGTCTTCCTCGTTCTCGGCCGTGGCTTCGCGGGTTTGCATCCCGATGACGCCTTTGCCGCCGCGTTTCTGGGCGCGGTAGTTGCTGACCGCGGTGCGCTTGATGAAGCCGCGGTGGGTCACCGTGATGATGCAGCCCTCGTTGGTGATGAGGTCCTCAATGTTGATCTCGCCTTCGTCGGGAACGATGTCGGTGAGGCGCGGACCGGCGTATTTCGTTTTGATCTCGCGCAGCTCGGTCTTGATGATGTCGAGGACGCGCTCTTCGCGGGCGAGGATGTCCATGAGATCCTCGATGGTGGAGAGAAGCTCTTTGTATTCGCCGAGGACTTTGTCGCTTTCCAGTCCGGTCAGTTGGTAGAGGCGGAGTTCGAGGATGTCGTCGACCTGCTGTTCGCTGAGGAGGTATTCGCCGTCGGTGAGGCGCGCTTCGCTGCGGATTTTGACCCCGAACTTCTCGACCTGCTTGCGGGTGAATTCGAAGGCGAGGAGTTTGACTTTGGCTTCCTCGCGGTTTTTCGACCCGCGGATGATGCGGATGAACTCGTCGAGGTTGGCCAGGGCGATGAGGAAGGCCTCGAGTTTTTCCGCGCGGACTTCGGCTTCGCCGAGAAGGTGGGAAGTGCGGCGCAGGACAACTTCGCGGCGGTGCTCGATGTAGCAGAAGATGGCTTCCTTGAGCGAAAGGAGCTTCGGCTTCCCGTGGTCGATGGCCAGCATCGTAATGGGGAAGGAGGATTCGAGCGCGGTGTGCTTGTAGAGGTTGTTGATGACAACCTTCGGGTTGGCATCGCGCTTGAGTTCGACCACAACGCGCGTTTTTTCGTCCGACTCGTCGCGGATCGCGCTGATGTCGGTGATCGTTTTTTGGTTAACCAGATCGGCGATGCGCTCGACGAGGGTGGCGCGGTTGACGTTGTAGGGGATCTCGGTGATGACGATCTGCTCGCGGTTGCCTTTGAGTTCCTCGACGCCGGCCTTGCCGCGGACTTTGACCGAGCCGCGGCCGGTTTCGAGGTATTGGCGGATGCCGCCGACGCCGCAAAGTTGGCAGCCCGTAGGGAAGTCGGGGCCTTTGACGTATTTCATCAGGCCGTCGAGCGTGATGTCGGGTTTGTCGATCTGGGCGCAGATGGCGTCGATGACCTCGCCGAGATTGTGCGGCGGCATGTTGGTCGCCATGCCGACGGCGATGCCGGTGCCGCCGTTGACGAGGAGATTCGGAAAAGCGGCGGGGAAAACGACGGGCTCGGTCAGGCGCTCGTCGTAGTTCGGGACGAAATCGACGGTCGATTTGTCCATGTCGGCCATGAGGGCCGTGCCGAGGTGGGTGAGGCGCGCCTCGGTGTAACGCATGGCGGCCGGCGGATCGCCTTCGACCGAGCCGAAGTTGCCTTGTCCGTCGACGAGCGTTTCGCGCATGGCCCAGCTTTGCGCCATGTGAACGAGGGTCGGGTAGATGACCGCTTCGCCGTGCGGGTGGTAGTTGCCGCTGGTGTCACCGCAAATTTTCGCGCACTTGATTTGTTGGCGTCCGGGAAAAAGCCGCAAATCGTGCATCGCGT
>JBIKXZ010000024.1:0-19652 GCA_044355525.1 Chthoniobacterales bacterium | reverse complement strand
TCGCAGGCGGCGGGATTCCGTGGTGGCTGGCCGGTGGCTACGGAATTTTCGTCCTCTTCCTCGGCTACCGCGCGCGCCGGCTCAAACGTCGCGCCGCCGATCTCCTTTGCGTGGCCGCACGTCATGCTGGGCTGACCCGGGTGACCGGCAAGCCGGCTTCGTGAGCGCGCAGCTTTCCGATTACGACTTCCAGCTGCCGCGCGAGCTGGTCGCTTCGCGGCCCCTGCCCGATCGCGCCGCCTCGCGCATGCTGGTGGCCGACCGCGCAGCCGGAACGATCACGCACCGCATGTTCCGCGACCTGCCGGCATACATCCGCGCCGGCGACCTGCTCGTCCTGAACAATTCGCGGGTAATCCCCGCACGTTTGCTGACCGAAGACGGGCGCATCGAGTTGCTGCTCTTCGAGCAACTCGGACCCGCGTGCTGGAAAGCGTTTGCCCGGCCGGGCAAACGCACGCGCCCCGGCGACAGCTTCGCCATCGCGGGCACCATCGCGCGGATTGAGTCGGTGGACGCGGAGGACGGCACGCGCATCGTGCAATTCGAAACGGAACCCGATTTGGAAAATCTCGGACACATGCCGATCCCGCCCTACCTCGGACGCGACGACGACGCGGAGGACCGGGTCCGCTATCAGACCGTCTATGCGACGGTGGCCGGTTCGGTCGCGGCGCCGACTGCCGGTTTGCATTTCACACCCGAGATCCTCGCCAAGTCGCCGCATACCTTTGTCACCTTGCACGTCGGACCGGGGACATTCCTGCCGGTGCGCGGCGAAAACCTCGACGAGCACCGCATGCACGGAGAGAACTACGAGATCGGCAACGAGGCGGCCCAGGCTATCAATGCCGCACAACGCGTCATCGCGGTCGGCACGACGAGCATGCGTGTCCTCGAGTCTTTGCCTGCCGGTCCGGTCGCGCCGGGCGCCGGACGCACGGAAATTTTCATCCGTCCGGGTTTCCAATTCCGCCATTCCGACGCGCTCCTGACCAATTTCCACCTGCCCAAATCGACGCTCTTCGTCTTGGTCTGCGCCATGGCCGGGCAGGAATTGATGCAACGGGCTTATGCCGAGGCGGTGCGCGAAAAATACAGGTTTTTCAGCTACGGCGATTGCATGTTGATTCTCTGACGAGACTCGACGCATCCGCGGCAGCGGCTAAGATCTTCGTCCATGAGCAAGATCAAAGCCTATGCCGCCACGTCACCCGGAGCCGCCCTCGAGCCTTTCGAATTCGATCCGGGCCCGCTCGGCGACGAACAGGTCGAGATCGCGGTGGATTATTGCGGCATCTGCCACTCGGATCTTTCCGTCCTGCACAACCACTGGGGCAACGCGAAATACCCGCTTGTTCCCGGGCACGAAGTTTCGGGCCGCATCGTCGCGGCCGGCAGCAAAGCGAAGAAGGTCAAGGTCGGCGATCGCGTCGGACTCGGATGGTTTTCCGGAAGCTGCATGAGCTGTCAGACGTGCCTGTCCGGCGACCACAATCTCTGCTCCAACAACGAAGATACGATGATCGGACGCCACGGCGGCTTCGCCGAACGCGTGCGCGCGCATTGGGCCTGGGCCGTGCCGATTCCGGAAGGTGTCGATCCGGCCAAAGCCGGCCCGCTTTTCTGCGGCGGTATCACCGTCTTCAACCCCATCGTGCAATGCGGCGTGCAGCCGACCGACCGCGTGGGTGTGGTCGGCGTGGGCGGACTCGGTCACCTCGCCATCCAGTTCCTCAACAAGTGGGGGTGCGAGGTGTTTGCCTTCACTTCGTCAGAGGACAAAAAAGCGGAGCTGAAAAAACTCGGCGCCCACCACGTGGTGAATTCGAAAGATCCGGAGCAACTCAAACCCCTCGCCCGCTCGCTCGATTTCGTCATGGTTACGGTCAATGTCCCGCTCGACTGGAACGCCTACATCGACACGCTTTCCCCGCGCGGCCGCCTCCACTTTGTCGGCGCGGTGCTCGAGCCGCTCAACATCGGCGTGTTCCCGCTGCTTGTCGGACAACGTTCGGTGTCCGCCTCGCCGCTCGGCAGTCCGGCCACCACGGCGCAGATGCTTGATTTTTGCGCGCGGCACGATATCTCCGCGGTGACCGAAAACTTCCCCATGTCCAAAGTGAACGAAGCCCTCGCCCGCGTCGAATCGGGCAAAGCCCGCTACCGGGTCGTCTTGAAAAACGATTTCTGATGAAACTCGTTTGGCTTTTTGCTCTTGCTGTCTTGCTCGCCGGCTGCGCCGGACCGCAGGGCGAACTCGTTTCCCTGGCCGAAAAGCGCCTCGCTCTTTCGCCCGACATCGCTTGGTACAAGCATTCGAAAAATTTGCCGGTCTACGACCCGGTGCGCGAAACGACGGTCCTGCAGACGGTCATGGCGGCCGGACAGCAGCAAGGCCTCCATCCGGACACGGTGCGCCGGTTTTTCGCCGCGGAGATGGAAGCCTCGCGGCGCATCCAATGGGCGTGGATCGAGGGCTGGCGAAAAAACCGCGCCCCGGCCCCCGAACGCCCCGCGCTGGATCTCGGCTCCTACGTGCGACCGCAAATCGACGAGATCAATGCGCGCCAGATCCGCGCTCTGGCCCGCGGCGCGCAACCGCTTTCCATTGCTCAGCTCTCGGAAATCGGGGCGCGCTTCTTGCCGAAAAACTGACGCAACAACGCGGCCGATTCCTCGCCGAGCACACCGCCCGTCACCTCGCAACGGTGGTTGAGCGGTTCGCTCTGCAGAAGGTTGATCCATCCCCCGGCCGCGCCGCCTTTGGGATCCGGACATCCGAAGACGACGCGACGCAGACGCGAGAGCACGATGGCCCCAGCGCACATCGGGCACGGCTCCTTGGTCACGTAAAGATCGCACTCGTTGAGCCGCCAATCGCCGACTGCCGCCTCGGCCTGCGTGATGGCCAACATTTCCGCGTGCGCCGTGGCATCCTTGAGCATTTCCACCTGATTCCATGCGCGGCCGACGATTTCGCCGTTACGGACGATGACTGCTCCGATCGGCACTTCGTCGGCCGCCGCCGCCTTCTGGGCGCAGCGGAGGGCGGATTGCATGTAGAAGACGTCCGGCTGCCAGTCGAAACCTTGGATTTCCTCCGCGCTCACCGTATTCTCCCTGTGTGAAGACCATCGTCGCCCCGTCGATCCTCGCCTGCGACTTCGCCCGACTCGGCGAGGAAGTTACCAGCGTGACGCGCGCGGGGGCGGACTGGATCCATTGCGATGTGATGGACGGTCATTTCGTGGACAACATCTCTTTCGGCTCGGCCTTTGTCGAGGCGGCGTCGCGGCACACGGACTTGCCGCTTGATGTCCATCTGATGATCACCAACCCGGACCGCTATCTCGACCGTTATCTTCCGGTGGCGCATGCGGTCGACATCCATATCGAAGCAGATGCCGACGTGCCCGAGACACTCAAGCGTATCCATGCCGCGGGAAAAAAAGCCGGGCTGGCCATCAACCCGCACACGCCGATCGGATCGATCGAGCCTTACCTCGGACAATTCGACATTCTGCTCGTCATGACAGTCGAACCGGGCTTCGGCGGTCAGCCGTTCATGGAAGACATGCTGCCAAAAATTCGCGCCGCGGCGGACTTGCGCGCCAAGCAAAAGCTCGATTTTCCCATCACCGTCGATGGCGGAATAAACGTCGAGACCGGGCGCCAATGCCGCGAGGCCGGCGCCAATATCATGGTGGCCGGCACTTCGGTCTTCCGCGCCAAGGACCGCGCCTCGGAAATTGCGGCGCTGCGATAGCGCGCGTTACTGGACTGAAGCGGCAGGTTTCGGCGATCCTCGGAGGTGAGCAAGCATCTCGCCCGCGAGGAAAAGCGAACCCGTGACCAAAACCGGACGCGCTGAAGCCCGTGCGGCAGCGAGGGAAGCAGCAAGCTCTCCCTCGTGAATCGATGTGAATCCGACGGATTCAGCCATAGGACGAAGCTCCTCGGGCGCCATGCCGCGCACATTATTGACCGGCACCAACCAGACTTCGTCGGCAATGGAGCGAAGACCGCGCAGCAGATGCGCAGCGTCCTTGTCCCGCAACGCGGCAAAGATAAGCGACGCCTTCACCTCGCCAAAAACTTCACACCACGTGGCGACGAGTGTTTCGATCGCTTCGGGATTGTGTGCGCCGTCGATGACAAGGTCCTCCGCCACGCGCTGGAAGCGTCCGGGCCAAACCACAGTTCGCAGTCCTTGGCTCAACGCCGCAGCGTCCACACAGGCCCCCACAGCGCGTAGCGCGGCACAAGCCACGGCAGCGTTCCATCGTTGGTGCGATCCGGCCAAGGCGGGAGCTTCGCCGGACCAAGGCTCATCCACGAAAGTGACCGGCACACCGACTTCATCGGCCTTGGCCACGATGACGGCACGAGCTTCCTCGGCTTGCGGCGTCAAAACCACGGGAGCACCTGCTTTGATGATGCCGGCTTTCTCACCAGCAATTTGCGCCAGCGTGTCGCCGAGCCACTTTTGATGATCCATGCCGATCGGGGTGATGACCGAAACCATCGGGGTCACGGCGTTGGTCGCGTCGAGGCGTCCGCCCATGCCCGTTTCCCACACGACGTAATCCGCTCCCTCGCGCGCGAACCACCAAGCGGCCAGCACGGTCGCCAGTTCAAAAAACGTCGGCGCATGCTCCCAAGATTCCGCGGCCTCGCGCAACAAAGTCAGCCCTTCCGCCACGGCATCCTCGGGAATCATCGCGCCATCGAGACGGATGCGTTCGCGGAAATCGACCAGATGCGGCGACGTGTAGAGACCGGTGCGGTATCCGGCGGCGCGCAGGATCGAATCCATCATGGCGCACGTGCTGCCTTTGCCGTTGGTCCCGGCGACGTGGAGGAAGTTCAGCCGTTCGTGCGGGTCGCCGGCCGCGGCGAGCAAACGCCGCGTGTTGTCCAACCCCAGCTTGATGCCGAAGGTCTGCGTCCCGTAAAGCCACGCGAGCGCGTCGCGGTAGTTCACTTCTTGCGGTCGAAAAACCCGAGCAACTGCGCGAGCACCTCGCGCATGCGATGGCGCGACACGATCATGTCGACTAAGCCGTGGTCCTGCAGGAACTCGGCGGTCTGGAAACCTTTGGGCAATTCCTGGTGGGTGGTCTCGCGGATGACGCGCGGACCGGCGAAGCCGATCATGCACTTCGGTTCGGCGATGATGAGATCGCCGAGCGAGGCATAGCTGGCCATGACCCCGGCCGTGGTGGGGTTGGTCAGGATGGAAATGTAAGGCAGCTTGGCCTCGGCGTGGCGGGCCAGCGCACCGCTCGTCTTGGCCATCTGCATGAGACTGAGCATGCCCTCATACATGCGCGCGCCGCCGGAGGCGGAAATGATGATGACCGGCCATTTGTTTTTCGTGGCACGTTCGATGATGCGGGTGATTTTCTCGCCGACGACCGAGCCCATGGTCGCGGCGATGAAGTTGAAATCCATCACGGCGAGGCCGACCGAATGGCCGTCGATCTTGGCATCGCCGGTGATCACCGCGTCCTTCAGTCCGGTCTTTTTGCGATAGGTCTCGAGGCGCTCCTGATAGGTGGCCACGCCGCGGAATTTGAGCGAATCGACCGACAGAAGGTCGGCATCGCGTTCTTTGAAGGAGCCCTCATCGACCAGGCTCTTGATGCGCTCGGCCGCGCCGAGGGTCAGATGGTGATCGCATTTCGGGCAGACCTGCAGGTTTTGCTCGAACTCGGCTTTGGTCACCACCTCGCCGCAAGCCGGGCATTTGGTCCACAGCCCTTCCGGCACATTGCTCTTGCCGCGCGCGCGGATCTTGAGCGCCGGCTTCTGGAAAATTCCCATGCGCCCTTTCTATCCGCGGGCGACCGTGATGACAATCACCGCGGAAGCCCCGGCCTCCCGCAAGGCCCGCGCGCAAGCGTCGGCCGTCGAACCCGTGGTGAGGACATCGTCGACCAAAGCCAGCACTTTCCCGTCAACAGGGGCGCCGGGCCGCACCGCAAAGGCACCCTCCAGATTGGCGAATCTTTCCTCACGATGATGGTGGGTCTGGGTCAGCGTGTAGCGGGTGCGCCGCAGACAGTCTTCCACCGGCAACCCGAGCCGCCGTCCGGCCAGCCGCGCGAGCACCTCGGCTTGGTTGAACTCGCGCTCGCGCTGGCGCGTGGGGTGCAACGGCACCGGCACAATGGCGTCCGGTCCCAGGTCCGGCACCCGCCCGTCGCGGAATCCCTCGGTCAACATGCGCGCGAGCACATGGCGCAGGCGCACTTGACGGTTGTATTTGAATTGATGGATCAGATCGCGCACCACGCCGCGGGTGCGGTAAGCCGCGGTGGCGAATTCGAAGGATAGCTGGCGGTCGCCGCAATTCATGCAGCGGAACGAAGAAGTCAACGCGCCGCCATAAGGCTGGCTGCAGACCGCACAACGCGGACCGCTCAATCGCGTCCGCGCGCGCCGGCAAGCACGGCACAAGTGATTGGCGGCTGATCCGACCAGGGCCGCGCCGCATCCGGCGCAGTGCGGCGGGTAGAGCAACCCCGCCGCGGCCTCAAGCCAACGGCGATGCCACCGGGCGGAAAACATGGCGGAGGTAAAGTTTCACCAGCAGGCCGGTGGCCACCAGCGCAACAAGCGGCAAGATACCGGTGGGCACGGCGCCGCTGACCAGATTCGGACCGACCCACGGGAGGAGGGCGGACACCTCCGGCGCGGCGGGACGGAGGAACACCTGCGAGGTCTGTTGGGCGAAGACCCACCCGGCGTGGAGGCCGATCGGCAGCCAAAGGGAACGTGTGCGCACCGCAGCCGATCCGAGAATCCATCCGGCGACGAAAAGACTGGCCAAGCCGGACAACAACACGACCGGCTCCGGCCAGGCCGAAGTGAAATTCAGCAACTCCGCCCAGCCGCTCGACGCGCGCACCTCGCCGGGACCCAGTGCGGAGCGGGCGGGTTTGAGAAAATGCAGCACGGCAAAGAGCACGGAGGACACCGCGATGGCCCCGCGCGGACGGAGCGACCACAGGCAAACCCCGAGCACCACCCCGCGGAAAACAAACTCCTCGATGCCACCCACGGCCGCCGCAGTCAGGACAATGCGCCCGAGCTTGGTCCATTCGGGATCGGGGCGCGACACGAACCAGCCCGTGGCCACGTAAACGCCCGCCAGCAGAGCAACCAGGCCGACCGACAAGATCAATCCCGCCCCGAGATCGCGCCACGAAGACGGGTTGCGCTGCAAGCCGAGGTCTTTGATCCGCCGCAAGCCGATCCAGCGCAGTGCGGGCCAGAGGAGAACGAGGGCGCTCACTTGCACGCTTCGCGAGAGCACGCGGTGGAAGGGAAATTTGGCCAGCCAATCAGTGATCCCGGCGGCCGCCAGAGCCTGACCGCCCCAGAAAATCCAGGGGGCGACCAACCCGCCCGCCGCGAGCACCGCGACCAGATAGACGAGGATTTTAAGGTAAGCGGGCATGGGATACGGTGGCGGAGCAAAGCAGCCCGAATGGGCAAGGATGCGCCGGGAAACCGCGGCAGGGTCGAGCAGACTACCGTTGCTGCATTCCTGCCCTGGCGGGGTTTGTCGGTCGGACCTCCACGGCCCCCGGAGCAAAGGCAACCTACCCTGTCCGGGGACCGGACACAACCCGCCCCGTCACAAAAAATCGCCTGTGATAAACAGCTTGTTTGCCGCCCGCGGCGTTGCTTGAATGCTCTGCTCACCTAGCCGTAAACGTCGTCCCACCCATGACCAAGATTCTCCTGATTGCCGCCACTGTTTTTTCCCTGGGGGCGGCCGCGCTGGGCTTCCTCAACCGGGGCAAGCTCGTGGACACGCGCACGGAATTGGAGAGCACCACAACCCAGCTCAATGACAAGAAACAGGAACTGGGTGCTGCACAGAAAGAGATCGAGGAAAAGAAGCAGGAAGTGACCAGCCTGAGCAGCGAGAAAGACACGCTGACCGCCCAACTCGGTGAAGCCAAAAGCGAACTCGACAAAGCCAAGGAGAACTTGGCCGCCGCCGAGGAGAAAGCAACCAACGCGGAAACCCAGCTCGCCGAGGCCACCACCGATGCCGAAGCCAAAGACACGCGCATCGCCGAACTGGAAGAACAACTCGCCGAGGGCGGACCCGCCGCCGCAACGACCGAAACCGCGGACGTGACCGCCCTCACCGCCGAGCGCGACGAGTTGCGCACCGTCGTCGCCGGCTTGGAAGACCGCGCCTCCGGCCTCGAAGCGCAGGTCGCCGAACTCCGGCGCAAAGACCAGGCGCGCCAAAAATCGCAAATGCGCCAAGGCCTGCAGGGCACCATCCTCGCGGTCAACCAAGCATGGAACTTCGTCGTCCTCAGCCTCGGCGACCGCCAAGGCGTCGTGCCCAATGCCGAAATGCTCGTGCAGCGCGGCGGCCAACTCCTCGGCAAAGTCCGTGTCACTTCCGTTGAACCCTCGACCTCGATCGCCGACATCCTTGTGCGCACCGTGCCGCGCGGTCTCAGCGTCATGCCTGGCGACACGGTCATCTACCAAGCCCAGCGCGACTGATTCCGCCATGCTGATGCGTTTGCTTTTCCTCGCCATGGCCGCGGCTGCCTTGCCGGCCTGCGAAACCACCACACCTCCGCCCAGCGAGGCAGCCCAACGCGGCTTGAGCACGATTCCTTGGAACCGCCCCGCCAAGTGGGAGGGCGGCGGCGCCCTCGGCAGCCAGATGGGCGCCATGCGCGGCTATTGAGTGGCCGCCCCGCTCTTCCGCCGAGCACTCGTTATCCGGGGCGGAGCCCTCGGTGATTTTCTCCTCACTCTGCCGGTCCTCGCCGCTCTGCGCGAAGCGCAACCGGACGCGCGGATCGAGGTTCTCGCTTACCCGGGCATCGCCGCGCTGGCCGAAAGCGGCGGCCTCGCCGATGGCGCGCGCTCGATCGAATACGGACCGCTGGCCGGATTCTTCACCCGCGGTGCGGTGCTAGATCCCGGCCTGCGCGAATACTTCGCGTCGTTCGACCTTGTCATAAGCTATCTCTACGATCCGGACGGCTTCTTCGCGGAAAACCTCCGTGCTTCCGGCGTGAAGCGCCTCCTCGAGGGACCACCGCGGATCACCGGCACCTCGCATGCCATCGACCAGTTGGCCGCTCCGCTGGCCGCGCTCGGCATCCCGCTCGCCAATCGCGCCGTGAGTTTGGAAATCGGACAGTCCGCCGGCCCGACAGCGGAGATCTTCCTGCATCCCGGTTCGGGCAGCGCGGCCAAGAACTGGGCGCCGGAAAATTGGCGGCAACTGGCCGGGCAATGGCTGGCCGAAGATCCGAACGTGCGCGTGGCCATCGTCGGCGGCGAAGCCGATGCCACGGCCCTCGCCCCGCTGCGCGGCTTGGCCGCAGAGGAGCGCGTGCGGTTGCGCGAAAATCTGCCGCTCCCGCAATTGGCCGCCGAACTCCGCGGCGGACTCATCTACCTCGGCCATGACACGGGAATCAGCCATCTGGCCGCGGTGGCCGGGATACCATCGCTCCTGCTCTTCGGTCCGACCGACCCGGGCATTTGGGCGCCCCCGCATGGTCACGTGCGCGTGCTGCGTGCCCCGGAAGGCAACCTCGACGCGTTGTCCGTCGACACCGTGCGGCAGGCCGCCGTGCGTCTGCACGAACTTGCCAGCGGGCCGGGCCGGAACCACACTCCCATCCCATGAAGATGCCCCTCGCCGCTTTCCTTGCTCTGGTCTTGGCCGCACACGACCTCCGTGCGGAGGAAAACGAAGCGACCGTTTGGGAAAATCTGCAGAACGAAGCCGCCGGTCTCACCGCCGATCTGCCGGAGGACGAGGCGGCGGGCAAAAAACTCCTCGCGCAGCGGCTCGCCTCGCAGCTGCAGCATTTCTCCGAGTTCGTCCGCGATTACCCGCAAAGCCCCAACCGCTGGGAAGCGCGCATGGCCGTCATGCAGCTGGGCAACTCGCTGGCCATGATCGAGGACCGCGAGCCCGACCTCGCCGCGCAGAGCAAGGAATTGCGCGACATCGCCGACGACAAAGAAGCACCGCTCAACATCCGCGCCGATGCCGGCCTCGTCCTCCTGCAAATCGCCTCCGTCGACTTCGACCGCGACCGCACCGCACAGTCCGCGCGGGACCTGAGCGCGGCGATCGCCAAATTCCTCGAGACGCATCCCGACGACCCGCGCCGCCCGGCCCTCAAGCTGACCGAAGCGCAGGCGCTGGAAAATTTCGACCCGGCCGCGGCGCGCGCCATCTTCGAAGAGGTGGCCAAAGACGAAGACCCGGACATCGCCCAGGCGGCCAAGAGCGGATTGGAGTTGATGGAATTGCGGGAGAAGCCGCTCGAACTTTCCTTCACCACCGTCGACGGCAAGAAATTCGACCTCGCCGACCTCCGCGGCAAAGTCGTGCTTGTCGATTTCTGGGCCACATGGTGTCCGCCCTGCGTGGAGGAAGTTCCGCAACTCGTCGAGACCTACGAGAAATTCAAGGACCGCGGTTTCGAGATCGTCGGCATCTCCCTCGACAATGACAAAAGCGCCCTGGAAAAATTCACCGCGGAAAACAAAATGACCTGGCCGCAATTTTTCGACGGCAAGGGCTGGGACAACGAATTGGCCCAGCGCTTCAAAATCCAGTCTGTCCCGACCATGTGGCTGCTGGGCAAAAACGGCAAACTCGTGGACCCGTCGCCGCGCAGCCGGCTCGATCAGGCCGTCACCGCGGCGTTGGACACACCCTAAGCCGCGCGCCGCTGCACCTTTTTCTTTCTCGTCCGCGAGGCGGCGTGGCGCACGCGCCAGCGCACCGGCGCCTTGACGATGTAACCGGCGCAATCCCGCGCCCCGCAACGGCACGGGTGCTCGTGGTAGTGGTCGTAATCGTAGTAGTAGTCGTAGGAAAGTTCCTCGCCCGGCTGGATTTCCCGGATGGCCACGATCCACACGCGTCCGCGCACGACCTGCGATTCGCAGTTGGGGTCGCAGGAATGATTGATGTAGCGCGCCGAGTTCCAAAGCACGCTGCCGTCGATGTCGACTTTGGTGTTCAGCTCGAAAATATAGATGCAGCCGTCCGCGCCCCGCTGGGCCCTTTCCTGCCGCGCCAATTCGCGGCGCCAGCCCTCGGCCTTGGTGATGCGCTCGCCGACGTATTCGATGACGCGCGTTCCCTTGGGAATCGCCTTGGAGGCGAACATGCCGCGTCCGTGGATTTTCGATCCGCGCACCTTGGCCCAAGGGGTGCGCGTCTTCTCCGGTTTGGGTGCTTTCTTTTTTGCCGTGGTCTGCTGCTTTTTCGTCATGGCGAGCGAGCAACGTAACACACCGCGCGCGCGGACCAAAGCCTCTTCAAATAAATCGCCAGCAGCCGGCGCAACGGCGAGGATTCCGGCGGGTCCATGACGCAGTATGATGTCATCGTGCTCGGCGGGGGCGCCGCCGGACTTTTCTGCGCCGCCACGGCAGGCGGACGCGGACGCCGCGTGCTCGTGCTCGAGCACAACGACCGGGTTGGGAAAAAAATCACCATCTCCGGCGGCGGACGCTGCAACTTCACCAACCTCGGCGCCTCGCCCGAAAATTATCTCTCCGCCAACCCCGACTTCTGCCGCTCCGCCCTGGCCCGCTACACGCCGGTGGATTTTCTCGCGCTGGTCGAAAGCCGCGGCATCGCCTGGCACGAAAAAACGCTCGGGCAGCTGTTCTGCAACACGAGGTCGCAACAAATCATCGACCTGCTCCTCGCCGAATGCGACCGGGCGCACGTCGCCGTCCGCTGCGGAGTGCGCGTGGAGGAGGTGACCAAACCCGGCCCTTTCCGCGTGCGCACCTCCGCCGGCGAGTTCACCGCCGGGGCCCTCGTCGTTGCCACCGGCGGACTTTCCTTCGCCAAGCTGGGCGCGAGCGACCTCGGTTACCGCCTCGCGCGGCAATTCGGCCTGCGGACCACCGGTCTCCGCCCCGGACTCGTGCCGCTCACATTCGGAGAAAGCGACCGCACCGCTTTCGGCCCTCTGAGCGGCGTGTCGCTGCCCGTGCGCGTCCGTCACCAAGGAGCGGCCTTCGACGAAGCGCTCCTCATCACCCACCGCGGGTTCAGCGGTCCCGCCATCCTGCAAATCTCGAGTTACTGGCGCGAAGGCGAAACGCTCTCGTTCGACCTGCTGCCCGGCGGGGAGGAGATTCCCGTGCCAGGACGCGGCCCCGCGTCCGCGCAACTGTCCTCCGTCTGGCCGAAACGCTTCGCCGAAGTCTGGTGCTCGCGCTACGCGCCGGACAAACCCGTGGCGCAGTGGACCGCCCGCGAACGCGCGGACGTCAAAAGTTTCCTCCGCCGCTGGCCGGTCGACTTCACCGGCACCGAGGGCTACCCGAAAGCGGAAGTGACGCTCGGCGGCGTGGACACGCGCGATCTTTCGTCCAAAACAATGGAGGCACGCACCGTGCCCGGACTGTATTTCGTCGGCGAGGTCGTCGATGTGACCGGATGGCTCGGCGGCTACAACTTCCAGTGGGCCTGGGCCAGCGCGCACGCCGCCGGACAGGCGGTTTGAATCACTCCGCTGCTTCGACGATCCGGATGCCGACGGCGGCCGCAGCCAGTTCGAGTTGCCGCGTGACATTCTCAAGCGCGACGAGCAGCTGACGCCGCGTTTCTTCGTTCCGCGGCTCCAGGGCCAAAGCCTCGGCCAGCGCCGCGGCCTGCGCGATGGAACCGTAGGTCGCCATGGCCTGCGCCGGGGCGGCCGCGAAAACATAGTCGTGGAGACCTTGCCCGGCCGGACTCTCCGCGGTCACCCCGAGATAAAGTTCGCGCAGTGCCTCCGTGCGGCCGGTCACTTCGGCGGGCTTTATGACACCGCGCAGCCGGCGTCCGGGCAGCACATCGCCGCTCTGGGCCAGCAATCCCTGGAAAATCCGTGCCACCGCAATTTCGGGCGCGGCGAGGAAATACCGCTGACGGAAGCTATCCGGGGCGCTCGGATCCCAAGCCCGCGCGATCGCTTCCATGTCCGAACGCAAACGCCCGGACCAGCCGGCGAGATCGGGCAGGACGCCGAGAATTTCCCCGATCGAATCTTCATCGATGCCTTCCGCGGTGAGACGCGCGAGCTTTCCCAGCTGCGTGTCGATTTCCGCAAATGCGTCCACACTCGGAACAACCGCTCCCGCACCCAAGGGATCGGGTTGAGCGGTGAGCTCGTCCGTCGATTCCGGGTCGACATAAAACACCGCCGCTTCGGCCCGCTGATACGAGCGCTTAGCCGACAAATAAGATTCCATGGCGGCGGACAACTCCCCGGCGGCACTCGAAGGAGCCACGGCCGCGCGCCGCGCCGCCCGCTCGAAACTCGCCGCCTCCGCAGCGGCGGTGGAGCTGGAGGATGTGATCAGATCGGCATTGGCCGCGGCGACACGCGCCACCAACGGTGCTTCGGCGGACGCGGTCGAAGGGCTGGACGTCGCCTCGGTGAACTGGACCGAGGGCGAGGGCGAAGGGGAAGGCGTCGGGGTCGGGCTCGCGCGAGGCAGCGGAACCTTGCTGACCTCCCACCGGCACCCCCCTGCCAAGCCGATCAGAACCGCCGCCGCCACGACGAACATGAGCCGGATCAAAAAGCGCGTCGCGGGAGCCACGCCACATCGTCCACCCCGCTACCCCCGGCTGTCAAAAATTATCGCCCGTGGACGGCGGCGAGGCAGGCTGCGGAGCGGGTTTGCTTTCCTCTTCGATGCGCTCAAGAAACTCCCGCGCCAGCGTGGAGCCCGGCAACCGTTGGGCCAGCCGGAACAGACGCCTCGCCTCCTCCGTTCGACCCTGCTTCCAGAAATGAAGCGCCAGATACTCGTAGCCCTTGGCATGGTCCGGATCCCGTGCAATGGCCCGCAAATGCAGCGGTCGAGCCGCGGCGGGCTGGCCGAACCAGTCGGAGGTGATGGCCAGCTCCCGCAGCGCGGGGGCAAAAAGCGGCCGCTCGCTCACAGCTGCCCGGAAATAATCCGCCGAACGGCCATACCATTCGAGCCGCTCGTCGCCGGGTTCGGTGTTGTTGCCCATGACCAAGGCCGCTTCCCCGGCCGCCATGAGCAAGCGCGGATTCCGCGGCGCCATTTCGCAACCTTCCTCGGCCAAACGCAACATCTCGGCGGCCTCGCCACGCTCGCGCGCCTGCATGGCCTCGAGAGCTTTTTGCTCTGCCGGCCAATCACGACCCACCGACCACAACAGCGCCCCGCCCGCCAGCACCGGCAACAAGCCGAGCGGCTTCAACCACCACGGCGCCAGTCCGAATTCCGCGCTCCCGCCCAAACCGGTGCGCGCCGCTGCGATCCAACCCGCGGCCAACGCCACGAGCAAAGCGGAAGCCTGCACGTGCAGACGGTAGTCGAAAATGGAATGAACCCCCTGCGCGACGAGCACGGCCAAGGCGCCGGTGACGAGTCCGAGTTCCGTGCTGCGCGGCAGCAGTCCCTCGGGCGGCAAGGTGCGCGCCAACCGCAGGGCCGTGCGCCAAGCGGACGCGATGTGCACCACGAAGAAAATACATCCGAGGATGAATCCCGCCCGGCCGTATTCGATCAGCAATTGCAACCAGTCGTTGTGCGCATGCACAGGCAGGCCGGCCAGACTGTTGCCGCGGTAGCGCAACGAGAGTTGGTCGAACATGTTCGCGCCCGTGCCGAACCAAGGATCGAGAGACAACATGGGCGGCACGACGGTGAACCACAGCGACTCGCGGTAGGCATCCAGCCCCAGCGCGTCGAAACGCAGACGCACCGCAATACTCTCCAGCCCGACCGGGAACGCGACGACCAGCGCAGCCGCCAGCACGGTCAACGCGCCGGCCGCGAGCCAGAACCGGTGCGCCACAGCCCCGCGGTTCAGCACGAAAAAGCTGACCAGCGCGAAGGTGCCCAGCCCTGCCCCCATACCCAGGTAAGCCGCGCGCGACAGGCACAAGGTCAGCCCGGCAAAGCCGGCTGCCGTCACCCACAACAGCAAAAGTTTGACCGCCACGCCCTCGCGTCCCCAGACGAGCATACCCAAGGCGAGAAAAGTCGAAGCCTGCAGCACGGCCGAGAGCGTGCCGCGACTGGCCAGCGTGCCGGAGACGAATCCCCGGTTCGGCATCGCTTCATCGCCCCGCGGCAAACCGAGTTGCGGACCCCATTCCGCGAGCGGATGGAAAGGCACTTCCGCCGCGAACTGCGCCACCGCCAGCGCCGTCTGCCCCACGACGAGCACACAGAGCGTGCCGAGCACCAGCCACCGCACACCGTCGCCGCGCAATTGCCACGCCGCCGTGAGGTAAACCGACAACGCACCGAGCACCAGCCACGTGTCGTCGCGTGCGGCGTAGGCATCCGGACTGACGGACTGGCGCCAAAGCAAATACGCGGCAAACAGCAATGTGCCCCCCGCACACCACGCGGCGGGTGCCCCCCGCACCTGCCAGAACAACAAGCCCGCCACCACGGCCGCCGCCCCGACCAGCCAATATCCCGGTCCGGCCAAGGCCGGATACCACCAGCCGCCCAAGAGGATCTGGGACACAGCCAGTCCGGCCGCCAGCAGGAACGCAGAAGACCAGTTGAGGAAACCAGAGAACACCCGTCACCACTTTAGCCCCGGGCCGCGTCGCCGCTCAATAAACTAGCGAAAGAGGGCGATGGTCCTTGCGAACCCCTACCCCGGCCCAAAATCTGGCCGGCCAAATCGCCCAAGCCGAGGAAGTGGCCAAGGATCAGGAATCTTCCGCGGAATCGGCCAAATCCATCGCCCAAACTCTCGGCAGCGCTTTCGGCCCCGGCGAGGATGTGGATGCTCTTTTCAGCGCCGCGCAGCAATTGGCCGCGGCCCAGCCCGGCGATGCGGCCGCCATTGCCGCCGCCACCCCGCGCCCCACCCCTCCGGCCCCGCAACCGGACTCGCAGTAATTCGCAGCCCTTGCCGATGCGACGGCGGCACCCGTAGTTTGGACGCATGCGCGTCCTGGTCGCCCCGGACAAATTCAAAGCTTCGCTCACCGCCCGCGACGCCGCCGAGGCCATCGCGAGAGGTTGGTATCGCGCTTGGCCGGCCTGCGAGATGGTGACTAATCCCGTGGCCGACGGCGGCGACGGCACTCTGGAGGTGGTCGAGGTTGCAACCGGTGCGCAGCGCCGCTTCGCGGGAGCGCGGGATGCCCGCGGACGCCGGCGTGAGGTGCCGTGGCTCTGGGACGCGGCAGCGCGCACGGCGTGGATCGAGATTTCGTTGGTCGCGGGGCTGGCCGGTCTGTCCGCGGACGAACGCCACCCGCTCACTGCCACCACGGGGGGCGTCGGTGACTTGATCCGCGCTGCCACGCAGGAAGGTGCGGAACGCATCTTCGTCGCCCTCGGCGGCAGCGCGACCAACGATGCCGGCTGCGGGCTGGCTGCGACGCTCGGCTTTCGCTTTCTCGACGCGAACGGACACCCGCTTGAAACTCTGCCGGAAAACCTCGGCCGCTTGTCCCGCATTGAGCGTCCTGCGGAGCTTCGTCTTCCGCGCATCTCCGCGCTGGTCGATGTCAACAACCCGCTGCTCGGTCCGCACGGCGCGTCGCACGTCTATGGTCCGCAAAAAGGGGCAACGGAAGAAGATGCCGCCAAACTCGAGGAGGCCCTTGCCCGCGTGGCCGATGTCGCCCGCCGCGATCTAGGCGCGCCTGAACCGTCCGTGCCGGGCGCCGGAGCCGCCGGAGGTCTCGGCTACGGACTGATGGCGTTCCTGGGCGCGACATTGCGTCCGGGTTTCGATGCCGTCGCGGAAATCACCGGGCTGCAACACGCTATCGGGACCGCCGATCTGGTCATCACCGGCGAAGGACGCCTCGACGCGCAAACCGCTGCCGGCAAAGCCCCCGTCGGCGTGGCCCGCCTCGCGCGCGCCTGCGGGAAACCCGTCATTGCCCTCGCCGGCGCTGTTCCGCTAACCAAGAAGGATCACGCCGCGTTCGACGCCGTTCTGCCGATCACCAACGAACCAATGAGCCTCGACCAAGCCATGCAACAAGCCGCGCCGCTCCTCGAAGAAGCCGCGGCGCGCGCCGCGCATCTGGTCCGCCTCGGAAAAATTCTATGAGTAAAAAAATCGCCCTGATCTTCCCCGGCCAAGGCGCCCAAGCCGTCGGCATGGGACGCGAACTGGCCGCCGCCTACCCCGCCGCCGCGGATCTCTTCCGCCAAGCCGACGAAATTCTCGGCTGGCCCCTGAGCAAAATCTGCTGGGAAGGCCCCGAGGAGGAGCTGACCAAGACCTCCGTCTGCCAACCAGCGCTCTACGTGCACGGACTCGCCGCCCTCGCGGTCGTGCGGGAAAAACTCGGCGAGCTCCCCTTGGCCGGCACGGCCGGGCTTTCCCTCGGTGAATTCACCGCCCACGCCGCCGCCGGCACGTTCGATTTCGCCACCGGATTGCAACTCGTGGCGCGCCGCGGACAATTCATGCAGGAAGCCTGCGAGGCGACCCGGGGCGGGATGGCGGCCATGATCGGGGTCGATGAAAATGTCGTGCGCGATCTCGCGGCCGCGGCCGATGTCGATGTGGCCAACATCAATTCACCCGGACAAATCGTCGTCTCCGGCGAGGCGAGCAAGATTGCCGTGGCCGTCGGCCTGGCCAAGGACTACGGCATCCGCAAGGCGGTTGAACTCAAAGTGGCCGGCGCCTTCCACTCGCGCCTCATGCAACCCGCTTACGAACGCCTCGGCGAAGTCCTCGTCGAAACCACGCTGCACGAACCGCGCTGCCCTGTAGTTTGCAATGTCGATGCCAAAGTGGTGCGCAGCGCGGACGAAATCCGCCGCACCCTCGCCGACCAGGTGACCGACAGCGTCCGCTGGGCCGATTGCGTCACCACCCTGCTCGACGATCTCGGCTGCGACACTTTCCTCGAACTCGGTCCCGGCACCACGCTGGCCGGCATGATCGCGCGTATCCGCAAGGGCACCGTCGTCCATTCGGTCGGCACCGCGGAAGATGTGGCAAAACTCGCGCTCTGATTGCACCCCGGCGCGCACGCAGCCATAGTCTTTCCATGTTCCTGGCCGACGAAATCAAGCGCCTCAAAAAGGAGCGCAACGCCGTCATCCTCGCGCACAACTACCAGATCGCCGAGATTCAAGAATTGGCCGACCACGTCGGTGACTCGCTCGGACTGGCTTACCGCGCCGCGGAAACCGAGGCCGATGTCATCGCCTTCTGCGGCGTCCACTTCATGGGCGAAACCGCCAAAATCGTGAACCCCGGCAAGACCGTGGTCATTCCCGACCTCAACGCCGGCTGCTCGCTCAGCGATTCGTGCCCGCCGGAAAAACTCGCCGCTTATCTAAAGGAGCACGCCGACAAAAATTACTACGTCGTCGCCTACATCAATTGCTCGGCCGGGGTGAAAGCCCTCTCCGACGTCATCTGCACCAGCGGCAACGCCGTCAAAATCGTCGAAAGCGTCCCCGCCGACCGCAACATCCTCTTCGTCCCGGACGAAAATCTCGGTGCTTGGGTCATGGAGCAGACGGGACGCCCCATGACGCTCTGGAAAGGCAACTGCTACGTCCACGTCGAATTCACCCGCCAAAGCATCGAGAAGATCCGCGCCGAATATCCCGACGCCCCCGTGGTAGCGCACCCCGAATGCACCCACGCCGTGCGTATCCTCGCCGACGAGGTTTGCTCGACCGAAAAAATGGTCGTTTACTGCAAAAATTCGCCGTCCGAGGCCTTCGTCATCGTCACCGAGTCCGGCATGCTCCACCGCCTGCGCCGCGAATTGCCGCACAAGACCTTCATCCCCGGCCCCACAGACCACTGCGCCTGCGCGGACTGCCGTTACATGAAGATGAACACGCTGGACAAACTCCGCGACTGCCTGCGCGATCTCTCCCCGCAAATCATCATCCCCGAAGACCTCCGCGCCCGCGCCGAACTGCCCATCCGGCGCATGCTGGAGTTGAGCAGGAGTTGAGTCGCTTCGTTGTTTCCTGCTTGCACCGTCGGTCTACGACCGACGGTGCTTGGTGGAAGTTATTGGTCCGACGGTCACAGACCGCCGCTCCAAGTTTCATAAATACAAAAAGGGCGCCCTTACGGACGCCCTTTGTGAATTCAGTGAGTGATCAGGCTTAGTAGCCGCCGCGGTCTCCGCGATCGCGGTATCCGCCGCCACCGCCACCGCCGCCGCGATAGCCGCCACCGCCGCCACGGCCTCCGCCGCCGCCGCGATAGCCGCCACCGCCACCACCGCCGCCACGATAGCCGCCGCCACCGCCGCCTTGCGGACGGTCTTCACGCGGGCGCGCTTCATTGACTTGGATGGTGCGGCCGTCCATGTCCTGGCCATGGAATTTGCTGACGGCTGCGTTGGCTTCCTCATCGGAGGAGAAAGTGATGAAACCGAAACCGCGCGAGCGGCCGGTCTGACGATCGACGGCAATCATGACGTCGGTCACGGTGCCACATTGACCGAAGGCGTCGCGGAGCGAGTCTTCGGTGGTGCTGAAGGGGAGATTCCCCACATAGAGTTTGTTACCCATACTATTATCTTTCTGTTGTGTTTATCTGCCAGGCTCCAAGCCGTCCGGTGCCTGCGCAAACTCCCACGAACGTATACTCAACCCGGGGGGCGCTT
>JBIKXZ010000138.1:0-6411 GCA_044355525.1 Chthoniobacterales bacterium | reverse complement strand
CCGCCATGCGCGTTATCTGGGATGGGAAGACGCCTTCGAAGTTGAATTTGAAGACGGTCTTTGTTTTCTCGAGCCGCACGAGGCAATCCGCAAAGCCAACCGGATTGCCGCAAGTGATCGTCCCTTGGTCGTGGCGGTCGACTCCGAGTTGCACAGCCACTTCACGGTCACTTACGAGTCCGGTGCACAAGCTGAAGTGTCTTGGTCATTCGTGCGGGAAAATGCCCCGGCCGAGAAAATTCTAACCGCGCGCGTGGCTGAGGCGCCGGAGGGTTGAGCAATCCAAAGGCGCGGACCGAAAAGACCGGTTCTCACGGAGGAACGGAAGAGGAGTTTTCAGTGTTCAGTTTTCAGTGTTCAGTCGGATCTGCTCCGAGCCCCATGCTCCATGCTCCGCGCTCCCTGCTGATCACTCCGTGATCTACGTTTGAAGACGGAAAGAATGGGCGCAACGGACCCGTTTGGCGGCTGGCATCGAACGACGGATTAGGAGAAATTTACTATGGCTACATTTTCACATCCCTTGATTGTCGGTGGCGGGTTGGTCGGGCTTGGCACGGCCTGGCAGCTTTTGCGATCCGGCCGGGTGAGGCAGCTCACGCTTCTGGAAAAAGAGTCGCGGGTCGGGGCGCACCAGAGCACCCACAACAGCGGCGTGTTGCATGCGGGCCTGTATTACAAGCCCGGCTCGCTCAAGGCCCGCTTGGCGGTGGAGGGTATCCGCGAGATGTCCGCTTATTGCCGCGAGAAGAAGATCCCGCACGAGATTTGCGGTAAGGTCGTGGTGGCGGTCGATGAATCGGAAGTTCCTCGCCTGCGCGAGTTGGAGTCCCGCGGTCAGGCCAATGGTCTGCAAGGCCTGCGATGGCTCGACGGAGCCGGCCTGCGCGAGATCGAACCGCACGCCGCCGGGGTGGCGGCTTTGCATGTGCCGGAGGAGGGGATCGTCGATTACGCGGCCGTTTGCGAGGCGCTGAAGACCGACATCGAGCAGGCGGGTGGCACGATTGTCACGGGCGCGGAGGTGCGGCGACTGGAAGAGCGCGCGGGGCGCTGGACGGCGCACACGCGGGCTGGGAATTTTGACGGCGATTTTCTGATCAATTGCGCCGGCCTTCATTGCGACCGGATTTGCCGTCTGGCCGGCGGAGCGCCGAGTGACCGGATCGTGCCCTTCCGCGGGGAATACTACAAACTGCGGGACGAGAGCTCCGGTCTGGTGCGCCATCTTATTTACCCGGTGCCCGATCCGAAGTTTCCCTTTCTGGGTGTCCACTTCACCCGTCTGATCGGCGGGGGTATCGAGGCCGGCCCGAATGCCGTCCTCGCCTTTGCGCGGGAAGCCTACCGCAAGACGCAGTTCAAGGTGGGTGACATGGCTGATGCTCTGACCTTCCCCGGTTTCTGGAAGTTTTTGGCGAGGCATCCGCGCATGGCGTGGGACGAAGGCATCCGCTCGCTCAGTCGCAGCCTTTTTTGCAAGTCCTTGCAGCGTTTGGTTCCGGATCTGCGGGAGCAAGACTTGGCGCCGGGCGGCGCGGGAATTCGTGCGCAAGCGATCAGCAAAGACGGGGAATTGGTGCAGGATTTTCGCTTGGTCGCCGGTTCGCGCGCTCTTCATGTGCTCAATGCCCCGAGCCCGGCCGCCACGGCATCGTTGGCGATCGGGCGATATATCGAGCGTGAGTTGATGAGTTCCGCTGTTTGATTTGTTGCTGCGGCCGATCTTCCATGAGAAAAAATCGGCGGGCAGGGCACACTTGTTCATGTTGCCGAAACATATGCAGAGACTCCCTCATTCTTTCTCTGTCTCTTTTTGCGCGCTGAAGTTGCAAAGTCTCCTTAGCTATCATGGCCTTTCGGGATAAATTCACCGCTTCGTTCGAGTTGCTGAGGCGTCTCTTGTTTCTGGTCCGACCCTACGGCCTGGGCAAAGCGGCCGTTGTTCTTGCGGTCATGATTCTGCAGGGATTGCTCCAAGTTGCGGGGGTAACGTCCATTTTTCCGTTCCTTGCTCTGGCCACGAACCCTGAAGGATTTCGGGCCTCAGGCATCGGACAAAGGCTGCTCGGCAATTTGCCGCCTTTGGACAATAGCCAGTTGCTGTTTTGGGCCGGTGTCATTTCGATCGCCACGTTGGTCGTTTCGAATATGGTCAACCTGCTTAGCGACTATGTCCGCGCCCGTTACGCGCACGGTTTGGCTCATTGGTTGCGCCTGCAGTTGCTCTCGAGGATCGCGTCCCAACCGTGGTCCTACTTCTTGCAGCGCAACAGCGGGGAGCTGCTCAAAAAATCTGCGGCCGATGTGCGGTTCATGACCGAGGCTGTTCTTATGCCGATCCTCGAGGCGATGACCCGTTTGGTTACGGCCGTCTGTCTTGTCCTCCTTATTGTTTTGGTCGATTGGAGGGTTGCTTTGATTGCGGCCGCCAGTTTGGTGGCTTTCTACGCAGCGGTATTGCGTTTGATTCAGAGTAAACGACGCTCGCTGTCCGAACGGTTCAAGATCGCGGATCGCGGCGTGATGCGCGAGGCGCATCAGTTGCTCGGGGGAATGAAGACGGTCAAGATAAGACACGCGGAAAAGCATTTTCTCAAGCGCTTCGCTCACCATTCCAAAAATATGGCGACGATCATGGCCAAGTCGCCCATGTTGGTGCACACGCCCAAGTATCTACTCGAACCGATTGCCTTCGGCGCGGTGATCGTTGCCGTTCTTATCCACGCCGGCGCAGAGAAGGATTTGGCTACCATCCTGCCGCTGGCCGGTGTCATGGGTTTGGCCGGCTACCGCCTTCTTCCCGCTGTGCAGTTGGTTTACACACAGATCGTGCAGGCCTTGATCTGCCGCCACGCGGTGGACGAGGTTTACGATGAGATGTGCCAGGTGCCGGCTGCCGATGGTGTTGTCTGGGAGCCGTCGCCGGAACCCTTGCGCTGGAATCGGGAGATTGCCTTCGAAAACGTCTCTTTTACCTACGGGGATGCTTCTGATCCCGTTCTTCGCGGCTTGCGCTTCCGCCTTCCTAAACATTCCTCCCTTGCCGTGGTGGGAGCGACCGGATCGGGTAAATCCACCCTTGTTGATCTTCTGATGGGTTTGCATCGGCCCACGGATGGCGTGATCGCCATCGATGGCAGACCGCTTGATGAAGGAATGATGCGTTCATGGCAGGCGGGCATCGGCTACGTTCCGCAGGACATTTTTCTTATCGATGACACGATTACGAGAAACATTGCGCTAGGCGTAGCGGACGCAGAGATCGACATGGAGCGAGTGGTTTCCTCAGCGGAAGCAGCTAGAATCCGCGAGTTTATCGAGACCGAGCTTCCCGAAGGTTTCGAAACGCTGGTCGGTGAGCGGGGGATGCGACTTTCGGGCGGTCAGCGTCAGCGTATCGCTCTCGCTCGCGCGCTCTACACGCGCCCTGAGTTGCTCATTCTCGACGAGGCGACCAGTGCCCTCGACAGCCAGACAGAAGCCGAGGTCACCGAAGCCATCAATAACCTTAAGGGAAGAGTAACCATGGTGGTGGTGGCACACCGGCTTTCCACGATCGAGAAGTGTGAGTATCTGTTGGAACTGAAGGATGGCTCTGGAAAGGTTGTTCGCCGCGGAGCCTGACTAAGCGGAAATTGTGCCCAAGCCGCGCATCTTTTTTCTGAGTTACACCCCGCCGCAGCCGACGTGGGGCGGAGCGATGACGTTTTATCGTCATTTCTGCGACCGCGACGACTTTACCACGCGTGTCGCTACCGACGCGATGGGCTACAGTCGCCCGGGAAGCATTCTGTCCGATGTGCCGCGCTGGTGGCGCCGTTTGCGCAACAGCAGGCTGAACCGATTGGCTTGCGGTCTCGAACTTCTCCACGGAGGCCTCCTGCTGCCGCCCCGCGTGATAAAGCAGGCAAGGTCATTTGCCCCGGACTGCGTTTTCACCGTGGCGGGAAGCTGGGATTGGACCACTCTGGCGGCACAACGCGTTGCGCGGATTTTGCAAGTCCCCTTGGTTGCGAGCTTCAACGACTGGTTCGACTACCCGTGGTTCCGGGGTCTACCCGCGCAGAGAAGTGCGGTGGAAAAGCGGTTCCGCCGTTTTTACCGCGAAGCCGATCTGGCCTTGTGCACGTCCGAGGGCATGCGCGAGGAACTGGGTGCTCATCCCAACAGCCATGTCCTTTACCCTCTTGGCGAGAAGGCGGAAGACATGCCGCCTCTCACGCTGGATCATAGTAGACCGGCAACCGTTTTTTTCTGTGGAAACCTCGGCGAGTGGTATGGGCGAATGCTCGAGGGACTGGTCCGTGCCGCGTGGCAGCAAGCGAGCAATCTCCGGTTCAGGATTTACGGCGGTGCGCCCAGTTGGAGCGATGAGTTCGAACGCGAGGCGCGGGCGAGGGGAGTTTATGGTGGGCGCGTGCCGTTCGACGAACTGAGGAGTGAAGCCGCCGCCGCGGATATTTTGCTCCTGCCCATGGGGTTCGGCGATGATCACGCCGTGGTCGAGCGGACCAGTTTCAAAACCAAATTTCTCGATTACCTCGCGTTCGGAAGGCCGATTCTTGTTTGGGGTCCGTCATATTGCTCCGCGGCGCGCACGGCCTCGGAGTTTGATTCCGCCGAGGTTGTTGCCCATCCATCGGAAGCGGAATGTCTTCTCGCGCTGCAGGCCTTGGCTGCGGATAAGGAGCGCCAGCGCACCTTGGTCGGCAACTCGCGCAAAATGTACGAAGACCGCTTCCATCCAGACCGCATTCACGGCGGTTTGGTCGAAAAGATTCGCTTGCTGATCCCTAATCGATGAACGGCATTTCCGAGAAGTTCCGGGCTTACTGGAACGCCTTTGCTCCGCTCTCGTGCCTATGCTCGCCGCGCCCCGATGCGGTTACCGGCCTGCGCAAGTGGTGGTGGCTCGCCGCACTGCGCAAATCCGGCGCTTTGGTCGATCCTTCGGTAGACCTGCGTTGCCGTGCGCGTCCGAATGAGCGGATTGTGCTGCGGCCCGGTGCAGCTCTCGACCGTGGTATCGTGCTTTGGATTGCCGACGAGTGTGGCGGCGAAGGTCGGATTATAGTTGGCGAGCGTGTCTACATCGGCCCCTATTGCTTTCTTGGCTCTTGCCATCGCCTCGAGATCGGGTGCGACACACTCATTGGAGCAGGTTCTTACGTCATCACGGTGAATCACCGCACCGATGCACTGTCTGTGCCTTTGGCATCGCAGGGTTACCGGGGTGCAGATGTTATCATCGGGTCAAACGTTTGGCTCGGCGCCCACGTTGTGGTTTTGCCCGGTGTAATTATCGGCGACAACGCCATTGTTGGGGCGGGTGCGGTCGTTACGAAGGATGTGCCGGCAGGTGCCCGCTGGGCGGGTGTTCCGGCGAAGCCGCTCGAAGCGAGATCCTGAACAAATGCGTTATCCACGTCTCGACGTTCTGCGGGCCATCGCCATTTTTACCGTTTTTTGGCACCACGTCATTTATCATGTGCTCACGGAACGAGGCCTGTCGGGCGTGGCATCGAAGGGGGTGTGGACCATTCCGAGTGAAGCGGACAGCCCCGGTGCTTGGTGTTCGTTTTTTCTCGGCCAATACGGAGGTTGGGGAGTGATGTTGTTTTTTGTCATCTCGGGATTCTGCATCCATCTTTCGTTCCTCAAATGGCAGGCCTCGCCCTCGGCTTCCGGTTTCTGGAGGCCTTATTTCATCCGCCGCTTTTTCCGCATTTACCCGCCTTACCTCTTCGCTCTCATTTTGGCATGCATCCCTCCGCTCTTGGCCGGGGCATGGCCCGACGGTTTCCAGCTTTGGAGTCATCTCTTCATGGTCCACAACCTGCATGCCGACACGCTGTTCGGGATCAATCCGTCGTTCTGGAGCCTTGCGGTCGAGTGGCAATTGTATCTCGTCTATCCTTTCTTTCTTTTTTTCTGTCGGCGATGGGGTCTGACCAAGTTTCTCGGTGTCGTTTTGGCGATCGATCTTTTCCTCCGGGCGTGGACCCAGGGATGGCCGGGTAGCGGGGGGCTCCTTCTTTCCCAGCTTCCTTTTTCCTATTGGCTCACTTGGGGTGCGGGTGCCTGGTGCGCCGAAAGGGTATGGTCCCGCCAACCCCTTTGGCCTTACGAGTCTTCGGTGGCGGCCCTGCTGATTTTTGCCGCGGTCGTGGTCAAGATTTGCATGCCGCTTGCTTGGCTATCCGTCCCGCTGGCCTCCATAGGTTTTGCCCTTTGGTGTGACGTCTACGCACGGCGCACTGACCCGCTGACGCTGGCGGAGCGTGCGACCGTTCCGCTCGGTCTGGTCAGCTATTCCTTTTACCTCATCCACCAGCCGCTCATCGTGCAGTTGGCCCCGCGATTGGAGGCCCGACTCTTTCATGGCGACATTGTCCTGACGCTCACCCT
>JBIKXZ010000137.1:0-6438 GCA_044355525.1 Chthoniobacterales bacterium | reverse complement strand
GCGGCCACGCAGGGCGGCAGCTTCGTCTTCCGGCGGCGTGCTCATGCGGTCTCCTTCCGCGGGTGTTCTGTGGTGGCGACGGCGTAGACCCTCCCGGCGGCGTCGACGAGGGCGGTGGCGGTGACCTCGACGGCGACGACGCGGTCGTCCTTGGTCCGGCGCGAAGACGGGTAAGCGGGCAGGACTTCGCCACGGGCGAGGAGACCAAGTTTTTCGATTTCCTTCGCCTGCAGATTGCCGGGCACGCGGTCGCGGAAATTCATTTGCAGGGCCTCGGCTTCGGTCCATCCATACATGCGCGCGGAGGCGGGATTCCACGCACGGATGTTGCCTTCGAGGTCCTGCACGGTGACCGCATCGTGGGCATCGCGGACGACGACGGCGAGGCGCATAAGTTCGTTGGCTTTGCGCAGTTCCTCCCGCGTCCGCACCATGGCGGTGATGTCGATGAAGGAAATGACCGCGCCTTCGATCACGTTTTCCAGCGTGCGATAGGGCTGGATGCGCATGGTGTAGAATTTTCCCTCGTTGGTCCCAACCTCGATTTCCTTGGGCACGAGCGTGTCGAGGACTTCCTTGGTGTCGGTGACGAGGCGGTCGTAGCCGGTGAGGTTGGAAACGAGGTGTGCCACGGGGCGGCCTACGTCGCTGAGGATGAGGTTGATGATGCCGCTGGCCGCGGGGGTGAAGCGCATAATGCGCAGCTGGTGGTCGACGAACACCGTGCCGATGCCGGTGCCGGCCAGCAGGTTGTTCATGTCGTTGTTGGCCTGCGAGAGGCCGAGCACTTTGCTCTGCAGTTCGGCGTTGACCGTGCTGAGCTCCTCGTTGACCGATTGGAGTTCCTCTTTCGATGTTTCGAGTTCTTCGTTGGTCGATTGCAGCTCCTCGTTGACCGACTGCATTTCCTCGTTGGATGACTGGAGCTCCTCGGTCGCGCTCTGCAACTGTTCGTTGGCGCTACGCAGATATTCCTCCTTGGCCTGCAGCTCGCTGCGCAGGGCGGCGATGCCGGTCTCGGCGCCGCGGCGGCCGCGGGCCGGTTTTTCCGTGACCGGCGACGCTTGTTGGAGCACGACCATGAAGAGGGACGGCTCCGCGCCTTTGTCCTCGCCGACCGGGCGCACGGTGAGATCGGCTTCGAGGGAATGTCCGTCGCCCGCGATGCGCACGCGCGAGACGTGGACTGCGGAGGAACTTTTGGCCGCTTTGCGCAGGGCCGAGGCCAAGGCGGGGCGCAGGCCTTCGCGGGCCATCTTGAGGATATTGCTCACGCCGGGTTCGCCGGTCGACGGCTCGAGATAGAGTCCGGTTCGTCCGTGCAGGTAGAAAATATCGCCGCGGGCGTTGACCAGCGCGCCGACCATCGCAGCGTGGGCAAGGAGTTCTCGCTCGGCCACTTCGCGCACGGGAGTCTTCAGCGGCGCGGTTTGGCGTGCGTGCGAGAGGCGCGGTAGGCCGGAGTCGCCGGGCAAGGCGGGAGGAAAAGCGGGTGTGCCGCGCGCGGTCAGACCGGTTTCTTTGCGACGGTAGATTTTCGCTTTGGCATCGACGGACCGGAAAAGCTGGCCCGATTCGCCCACGCTTTCCGAAGTGCCGAGGAAAAGGGTGCCGTCCGGATTGAGCGAGTAATGGAAGAGCGGCACGACTTTTTTCTGCAGCTCGGGCGTGAGGTAAATGAGCAGATTGCGGCAGCTGAGGAGGTCGAGCTTGGAAAACGGTGGATCTTTGATCACGTCCTGCTCGGAGAAGACGAGCATGTCGCGGATGTTCTTGTTGATGCGGTAGCAGCCGCCGTCGGTATCGAGGGTGAAAAAGCGGGCGAGGCGTTCCGGCGAGACATCGGCCGAGATGCTCGCGGGATAAACTCCGGCGCGGGCCATGGCGATGGCGTGACTGTCGATGTCCGTGGCGAAAATCTGCACCGGAGTGCTGCGCTTGAGTTTCTCGATGTGCTCGGCGAGCAGGATGGCCAAGGAATAAGCTTCCTCGCCGGTCGAGCAGCCCACGACCCAGAGACGCAAGGGCACGCCGGGCGGACGACGTTCGAGGAGGTCGGGGATGACCTCTTTGGCCAGCGCGGCGAAGGCGTCCGGATCGCGGAAGAACCGCGTGACGTTGATGAGCAGATCGCGGAAGAGGGCGTCGACTTCGTCGGGCGTTTTGTTGAGGTAGGCGACGTAGGATTCAAGGCGGTCGATCTGGTTGAGCCCCATGCGCCGCTCGATGCGGCGGTTGATCGTGCTCGGTTTGTAGAGCGAGAAATCGTGGCCGGTCTGTGTGCGGAGGAGAACGAAGATTTTCTTGAGCTCGCTTTCCGCCTTCGTCACGGGAATGGCTTCGAGGTGCGGGCGATCGCCGAGATGCGCGGCGTAGGCGATCAGCTTGGCCGGCATTTCCGCCGGAGGCATCACGTAATCGACCAGCCCCGTGGCAATGGCGCTGCGCGGCATGCCGTCGAATTCGGCGGACTCCGGATTTTGCGCGATGACCAGGCCGTTCTCGCCTTTGATGGCGCGCACGCCGAGCGTGCCGTCGGTGCCGGTGCCGGAAAGGATGATGCCGATGGCGCGCTCGCGCTGGTCCTGCGCGAGGGAACGGAAAAAGAAATCGATGGGCAGGCGTTGCGCGCGCGCGGGCGAGGGCTTGAGGAGTTGCAGCGAGCCGTTGAGCAGGGCCATGTCATGGCCGGGCGGGATGATGTAGGCGCAATTCGGTTGCACCACCATGCCGTCGGTCACTTCATGCACCGCCATCTTGGTGCGGCGCTGGATCAAGTCGCCGAGGATGCTTTTGTGGTCGGGGGCGAGATGCTGGACGAAGACGAACGCCATGCCCGGATCGCGGTCGGCGGGCAGGCCGGCGAAGAAGGCCTCGAAGGCAGCGAGACCTCCGGCCGAAGCGCCGAGGCCGACAATGGGAAAGGCCGATGAAGCCGCGCCCGAAGCCTGTCGTGGAGCACCCGGGAGAGGCTGCTTGGTGCGGCTTTTCTTCAAACAACGCATGCTCGTCCGGGTGGCTGCAACCTACAAGGGGCAAATGGAGCGCGCTGGTGGGTGAAGTCCCCATGGAGGGCCCGGCGGCGCGCGCGTTGGTTGGGTTTATGAAGACACGCAAAACGGATGAAGCCCGGGACAGGAAAGTTGAACAGCAAGGCGAGCGACATGACCCGGTCATGGAGCGCTGGGTGACGGCCACACTGCCGCGGATTGATGCAAGCATGCGCTCTGCGGAGTGGCGTCCGGGGGAATCGGCCAAGCGGGGTTACGAGAGGGCAGTGGAGGATTGGTGGTGGCTTTGAGCGCGGGAAGCGCGCTCTGTGACGAGTGGCTTGTGACGAGTGACGAGTTGCGGAAAGGCCACTGAGAAAAAGACAGGCCACGGATGGAAGAAGATAGCAGAAGATAATTTTGCGCCGGCACACCGGCGCAAAATGGCTTTCCTCGCCAGAATTAAGTTTGGCCGATGTCTGTCGGCCAAACTTTTATCCTGCCTTTTATCCGCGTTGATCCGTGGCTAATTCTTTTGCCTCGGTGGCTTGGTAGGTTCGTTTGGTTTCGGCGTCGGCTTCGATCGCGGTGAGGTGGCGGGGTTCGCTGCGGACTTTGCTGTCGGCGGTTTTGCCGGACCAGGTGCGGGCGCGGTCCTCACGCGTTTCGTGTGTGCGGGTGGTCGGCTGCGACCAATGCTTGGGTTTCTTCATTACCGGAATGTGGCGTGCGGGCCGGATGATGACAGACGGGTTTTCACCCCATGGCCGCCTAAACGCGGCCACGGCATGATGGCATTGCGATGAAATTCCCCGACGATCAAACCCATGGCGCGGACGCAACGGAACAAGCGGTCCGCGGAAACAATGAAGCGGACCCTCTCTTCGGCGACGAGCGCTGGATCGAGGAGCGTTTGCAGGTGCTGCGCGCGCGGATGGTGTCCGCGCAAACACGCGCCTCGGCTTAAGCCAATCCGCCATCCTCTTCTGCGATGTGCTTCTCGATGATGTCCGAGGCTTCGGCGGAGGCGTCGCGGTCGTTTTCCCGGGCGCGGCGCATCAGTTCGCGTTCGAGGTGGGGCGAAATGTCATGGACGAAGAAGGTTTCCTTCTCAGGATGGGAGTCGGGCGACGCCATGGAGATGTATTTATATTTACCTGATATAAAGACAAGGGGCTTGGAAAGCCCGAATTCGGGTGGGTTGGGGCTTGCGGGTTTGCGAATTTTTGTGGCCAGCTTTACCTTTTCACTGTGACCAAGGAGAGAAAGACGCGCGCGATCGCCGTGCAGTTAACACCGCAGACAGTAAAGCGTCTGGATGAGCTGGCGGCGAAGTCGGGTATGTCGCGCCACCGCTACATGATCCTGATCCTCGAGCGCGCGGTGAAAGCGAATGTCACGGTGCGGGAGGAAGTGGCTTTCTCCAACGAGCATCCTTAACAGCAGGGAGCGGGGAGTGGGGAGCTTGGAGAAGGAAAAAAGGCGAGCCACGGATAAAAGAGGATAAACGGCAGGATAAAATCTCCCCCGGCACACCGGCCGAGGTTAATGCCTCGGGAAAGAGCTTTTTTGCGCCGGGGTCACCCGGGGCAAAATATCCTCCTCTATCTTCTTTTATTTGGACTCTTCGCTCAGCTCTTTGAGCTGCCTGTCTCGCTGCGCTCGGCTGTGGCCTTCTGTCCCTCCGTGGCTTTATTGTCTTCGATATAGCTATCGATGACTTGGCGGTAGCCTATGACGATGGAGGCAAGGCCAGCGAGGAGGGCGCCGAGGCAGAGGGCAAGACCGGCGCAGAACCATTTCATGATGACCGGAAAAAGTTTGGCCGTGCGCGCTGCCGTCAAGCGGGCGCGCACGGCCGGGTTTGGATGGCGCTGGCAAGAGCCGCGCTCAGGAGACGGGGATTTCGAGGGCCTTGGCTTTGATTTCCGGCGCCTTGGGCAGGTGGACCTGCAGGGTGCCGTCTTTGAATTCGGCTTTGACCTGGTCGGTCTTGGCGCCCTCGGGAAGAACGAAGGAACGCTCGAAGGTGCCGTAGGAGCGCTCGATCCGGTGGTAGCGCCGGCCTTTTTCCTCCTTCTCGAGTTTGCGTTCGCCGGTGATGCGGATGGTGCCGTCCTCGACGGTGACGTGAACATCTTCCTTTTTCACCTCGGGCAGATCGGCCTTGATGGTGAATTCGCGGTCGGTTTCGGAAACGTCGACCAGCGGGCTCCATTCGGAGGTGGTGATCGGTTCCTCGCCGAGCCAAGGGACGAGGGAGCGTCCGAAGAGGCGGTCCATGCGGTTGCGTGCGGTCTCCATCTCGCGGATGGGATTCCAAGTGGTCAGTATGCTCATGATGTTTGATCTCTGGCGGTGATGCAGTGTCCGCGCGCGGCAGTCACCGTGGCCGCCGCGCGCGGGTTCCTGGCTGGCGTTCGCGTAGTGAGCGGCGCTCCGGGATGAGCACATTGAAGTGCGGGCGATGCGGTTGCGGTATGGGGTGTTGGGCCCACGGGAAAAGACAGGCCACGGATTGGAGAAGATAGAAGAAGATTATTTTGCGCCGGGGACCCCGGCGCAAAATGGTTATCTCCGGATGGCTTGATTTTGCCCGCTGTCAGGCGGGCAAAATCTTATCCTGTCGTTCATCTTCTTAAATCCGTGGCTAAAATGCCTTTTCTTCACTCCCGGCCGTAGCGGCCGAGGAGTTCGGATTTGGCGAGGATGTGAGTTTGCATGGCGGCGTCAAGGTCGGGGCGCATCGTGCCGACGTCGAGGTCGAGTTTGGTGTCGAGGGCGTAGAGGCGGAAAAAGTAGCGGTGGGTGCCGCGCGGGGGCGCGGGACCGACATATTTTGCCGTGCCGACGTCGTTGCTTCCGATCACGGCTCCGCGGGGGACGGAGTCTTCGCTGATGACGGTGGTTCCGGGGTTCATGTTCCAAACGAGCCAGTGAGTCCACACACCCATCGGGGCGTCGGGATCGTCGACGATGAGGACAAGGCTCTTGGCTTCCTTGGGGACGCCGCTGATGACGAGAGGCGGGTTGGCATTTTTGCCGTCCGCGGTGAAGCGTTCGGGGATGGGGCGGCGTTCGCTGAAGGCGTGGGTGGATATTTTCATTGCGGCAGCAGGCGTGTGCTCTTCCGCGATGGCGAGCAAGAGCGGAATAGCGAGGACGAGCGCAAGGAGGAGGACATGGGATTTCACACGGGGACCCAGCGGGTGAGGACGCGGTGTTCGGCGCGCGGACGCGGCGGCCAAAGGGAGGCGGTGAGTTTTCGCAGGAGGAAAAGCATGACGCCAACGATGCGCGCTTCGTTGCGTCTTTGCCATGGGATGAAGACCCCAAAATTGCGCAGCGGCCCGGTCGTGCATTCCCGAACAAGCTCATTGTAGCCATTGTAGCCGCGGCACTCTGTGCCGCGTTGATTTCGGCGGGTTCGCGGCACAGAGTGCCGCGG
>JBIKXZ010000023.1:0-20118 GCA_044355525.1 Chthoniobacterales bacterium | reverse complement strand
CTTGCAGGAAGATGGCAAGCTCGCGATATTGGTCACGGATCTTTACCAACCCCGCTCGCGTACAGCGCGCGCCCTGTTCCGCTCCGCTGGGCTCGGTCACCGGTTCTGTGCAGGACTTGGTGCGGAGAAGACTTCCTGGTGTTGGCGTGCCGTCTGGCTGCAGTTGGCTGCGCTGCGGTTTGCGCGAACTGATTCCGAGCGCAACCGCATTTTCAATGCTATCGACCGGTCTCTCAGCGAGAGTGCGGGAGACGCGGCCGACAGGTTGCGATCGGGCCTCTTCCTTTACAGCGGTTACGCCCGTGAAGCCTTTCTCCGCCATGCAAGCAGCGGGCATCTGAAACTCCTTTTTGTCTACCACCCGCAGGGAGAGTTTGTACGCGAAATTCTCATTCGCGATCACGACTTGCACCCCGAGACCCGTGAGTCGCACCGGTCTCATCTCGTCGAGATTGACCTCAACGAGGGCCGGCGCGTTCAGGAAGAACTCGGTTTGGCCGATGCCATTGTTTGTGCAAGCTCGTTCACTGCAGATTCCGTTGCCGGCTGTGCTGGAACCTCCGGAAAATTGGTTAGCGTCGTGCCCTACGGATATGATGGCGCGGCATGTGAAGGGCGTAGCGGGGAATCACTGCGCTCTCCCGGCAAGGCGCGGCTTCTTTTCGTCGGCCAAGGAGTGCAGCGCAAGGGACTACACCATCTCGTCAAGGCGTGGTCCGAGGGGCTTTATCGCGATGCGGAGTTGACGCTCGTGCTCAGCCGTTTGGATCCCGGTATTGCCAGGTTGATCAACACGCTTCCCGTGCCGCCACGCATGCTAAGCGACCTGTCCCGCGATGATCTCCGGCGCGAGTATGCGAATGCGGATATCTTTGTGCTCCCTTCCTTGGTCGAGGGCTTTGGTCTGGTTTATTTGGAGGCTCTAGCCGCAGGGTGCTTGACCGTGGGAACGGTCAACACGGGGCTTCCCGACTTGCAGCTGGGAAAAGAGTCTGTTCGCTTGGCTCCGCCGGGTGACGTGGTCGGATTGGCAGCAGTGCTCGCGGACGCCATCAAAGATGTCAACGGGGGACGGATCGATAAAGAGCTTATCCGGCAGCATGGAGCGGACTTCCCATGGACCAGATTCCGTAAAGGCATACGAGAATTTGTGGGCGAGGCGGAGCATTTGTTGCCGGGTTGACGATCTTCTGTGATATGGGTGTGTAACTCGCGTTGTTTTAAGCTATGTTTCGTTGCGGCAGATCATGAGGACAACAAGGTTCAACTGGGGCGGATGGCTCATTCTTCTGGCTTCCCTCGCTTTGATCGGGGCGATCAGTTCCCTGACTGTCTCGCTGACCAAAAGCGAGGCAAATCAAGTCGCGCAAGCTTACGTCCCCAAAATGGTGGCCATCTCGCTGGCCAACAAATCACTGTCCCAAGCGTTCAACGAGACGCTCCAAGCGGTAATGGAATCCGATGAGCGTGCGCGACTTAACCTCATGGCAAGTGTGACGAGCCAGTCAGAGAAGACAACTCTGCGACTAGATGAATTCGCGCGTCTGGTTCGTAGCCCGGAAGAGAAGCAAAAGCTCGATGCTCTCGTCACCGCCCGTCAAAGGTATTTTGAGATACGCGACCGTGTCTTTTCCTTGCTGTCGGCCGGTGACAAAAGCGGGGCTGAGGATTTGTATCAATCGAGTTTGCGACCGGCTTTCGCCGAATACGAAAAGCTTAGCCTCGCGCTGCTGCAAGACAACGCAGCTGACGCGATTGGAAAAAGCCAATCGGTGGTCAATCGCGCGTGGGTGCTGCAAATTATTGTCGCATCGGTGGCCGCGGTGCTCTTCCTTGCTGGCTTCGGCTTGGGGCTATTCGCTGGCATACACTCTGGAAAAACCAGGTAGCGGAATTTGCTGGCTGTTATGCCTTGGATGCTTTTTCGACCGTTCTTGGTTTTGGCGGTTTTGCCAGTGGCGGCATCTTCTTTCCGTGATCCACGCGCTGGCGACTGCCCAATTTGCCTTTCTCGCCGGGGGACCAATTGTGGGCAAGCCGCCCGTAAGGGGGCATTCAATTTTGTGTTTTTTGGCAAACCAGATTCGCTGCCTGACTGGATGTTAAGCCAACGCTTGGAGAAACAGCCCACCTGCAATACTGGCACCTGACTCCACCGCTCCAAAGCCATGCCCTTCTTTGTCATTTCGTGCGTTTTGCTCTTCGCCGCCTATCCATTAGTCGGCTCCGCGATGGCGGTGTGGCTGTTGGCGGGGAGTCAGTTGGCGTTGTTCGTTCGCGAAATTCGGAAACGGCAGGTGTCGGGCGTGGGCGGATTCATCTTCATGTCGTTCCTGTTTTTCGGGATCCGGCCGATCTTCATTATCGTCGAAAATGACTATGAGCTGTTCCAATGGTTGTTCAAGATTCGTGTCGATCTGGCGGAGGTGGGTGACTCGATGTGGTGGGCGAGCGCGGGGTTAATTTGCTTTGCCGTCGGTGCGTCTTTAGCTCCACGGGTCGGTCGAAATTGGATTCAACGGCGTCGAGCGAAAGCGCGTGTCCAAGTGTCGCACCAGCTCGTCAGCCCCAAGGTCGGCTATGGACTGCTTTTTTTCCAAGTCCTAACGCTCCCGGTGATGTATGTGCTGGCGAAGAGTGGCCGGGCTCTCTACGGAAGCGGCTTCGGGGCCTATGCCTATGATTTGCCGGTGCCACTCCAGTCGGTGCACATCATTGCTCTGGTCGTGCTACTTGAGCGCTACCTTCGAACCAAGAGCACGCAAAGTCTGGTGCTTCTTTGTTTTTCCGGATTTCTTTTCCTCGATTTTACCTGGCTGATGCGCGATGTGAGCATGTTCCGGGGGTTCTATATCGCAGGGGTGATGATCGCGGGCATCGCTGCGTTGCAGAGGCTGAAGGGGCGTGTGGGTTACGCATGGCTGATCATTCCCATCTTGGGGCTGCAGCCGTTTTTTCAATACCTGGGCCAAGATCGCTACAAAAAGAACGAGGAAATAGCTGAACTGAATCTCGTCGATGAGGTCTTCGGAAAGGAGACGGTCGGAGAAGCTTACTGGAATTTCTTCGAGGCCAAGGGTGACATGAATATTTTCGACACGTTCGTGGCGGCCAAGAAATCCGAGGCAGCATTCTACCCCTACGCGTGGTCGTGGGCTTACGTGCCATTGCATTTCGTCCCACGCAAGCTTTGGCAAGGCAAACCGGAGCGAGGTGTGACCCAGGATCTGCGCTTTATGCGTGGTGCTCCCTACTGCCCGGGTATCGCCGGTTTTTTCCTGCTCGATGGCGGCCTGATTTGGATGTTGGGAAGCATGGCGGTGCTGGGCTTCCTTATAGCCACACTTGACGCTTGGGTCTTTACGCTGCCGCGCGGCTACGTCCAATATTGTCTAATTGGCGTCGTGACGGTGAACGCGATGTTCCTCACGCGCTTTTTCCTGTGGCAGTATTTCTACCAGATGCTCTACGCGATGATTCCATGCTTGGTGTTGGCATGGTGGTTCGGAAGGAACACAAAGCAGAGTGCGGCCCTGGCGAGAAACCAGAGGCGGACGATGGGAGCGGCGCGGGCCGCTGAGGGATGAAAACTGAGTTTGAACCGTAATCCCGCAGCTGCGGGATGGAGATAGGTCACTGTGGTGAACAAACTTGAGTGACAGGGTGTGCGGCGAAGCCGCTGGGAAAGAGTGGCAGAAGCTTGGAGTTAAGAGCCTGGATCAGGGGGTGGGCCGAGCTGGCAACGAAAATGTCACCGGAGGATTCGTTAAATTTCTCGCCTCAGGGGTCCTATTGCGGGTATTTTTCCCCCCTTTATTCTTGATGAAAGCGGTCATTCTAGCAGGCGGACTTGGAACGCGCATTTCCGAGGAGACGCACCTCAAACCAAAGCCGATGATCGAGATCGGTGGAAAGCCGATTCTTTGGCACATCCTCAAAATCTACAGTTCGCACGGGATCAACGATTTTATCATCTGTGCGGGCTACAAGGGCTACATCATCAAGGAGTATTTCTCGAATTACTTCCTGCACATGGCCGATGTGACTTTCGACATGGAGCACAACAAGGTGGAGGTGCACCAGAAGATGGCCGAGCCTTGGCGGGTGACGGTCGTGGATACGGGTGATGCGACGATGACGGGCGGGCGTCTGGCGCGAGTCGCGGAACATCTGGATGATGGGCCGTTCTGCTTCACTTACGGGGATGGCGTTTCGAATGTCGACATCACGGCGCTGTTGGAATTCCACCGCAAGCACGGCCGGTTGGCCACGCTAACGGCGGTGCAGCCGCCTGGGCGCTACGGTGCGCTCGACTTCAACGATGACAACCCAGATCTGATCAACGAGTTCCTCGAGAAGCCCGAGGGTGACGGGGCGTGGATCAATGGCGGGTTCTTCGTGTTGGACAGGAAGGCGGTGGATTACATCAGGAAGGGCGACAACACGGTGTGGGAACGTGAGCCGATGGAGCAACTGGCCAAGGATCGCCAACTGGCCGCCTATCGCCACCGGGATTTCTGGCAGCCGATGGATACGTTGCGCGAGTTGAAGGAACTGGAGAAGCTCTGGGCTTCCGGTCAAGCGCCGTGGAAGACATGGTGAGTATCCGCAGCGCGCGTCGCCTCCGCCGATAGAGACGGCGACAAACCCAACAATTTATGGCCGATAAAACAGACAAGCGGAACCGCACGGTGCTGATCACGGGCGGCTTGGGGAATCTCGGATCGTGGCTGACGGAGCATTTCGTGGGGCGCGGGTATAAAGTCACGGTCCTGGCCAGTCGGCGCCGGCCCATTCTGCCGGATCTCGATTTCGAGTTTCTGGCCTGCGATATCGCCGATGAAAAGGCCTGCGCGGAAGCGCTCGGTGGCAGGAGCTTTGATGTGGTCATCCATGCGGCCAGCGTGAATGACGGGTTCGTGCCGGGATACCCCGAGCTGGCTTTGAGAGTGAATGCGTGGGGAACACGCAACATTCTGGAGGCGATGAAGGACCGGCCGCCGGGGCATTTCATCTACCTGTCGACTTTCCAAGTCTACGGGAAATACGCGGGAGACATCTCCGAGCAGACGCCGCTGGAGACGCGCAATGACTACGGTCTGTCGCACTTGTTCGCCGAGTTCTACGTCAAGCAATACGGATTCACGCACAAGCTGCCCTACACCATCATCCGGCTGACCAACAGCTACGGCGCCCCGAAGGATCAGGACAGTTCGAAGTGGTATCTGGTGCTCAACGACCTCTCGCGCTCGGCGCTGCGGGACAAGAAGATCCAGCTCAACTCCAACGGGCAGGCTCCACGGGATTTCATCTGGATGGGTGATGTCTGCGACGTTATGGAGCGACTGGCCGAACAGGGGGCGACGCAGGACATCTTCAACCTGAGCGGTGAGCTGAGCTTTCGCATGGTGGAAATCGCGGAGTTTGTGCAGCAGGCCTACGAGGAAGTTTACGGGGCCAGGTTGCCGGTCGTGACCAACGAGAACGACAAAAGCGCGTTCCCGGACGGTTTTTCGGTCAGTTCCGCGAAGTTGAAGAAGCTCGTGCCCTATGAATGCCGCCCGCACTTTGTCGAAGAGGCGAAAAAGATCTTCGGACTTTTGGAAAAAGAATCATGAAAATACTGGTCACCGGCCATAACGGCTACATCGGGCCCCACCTCACCGAACTCCTCAACAAGGAGGGATTCGAGACGACGGGCGTGGACATCAATCTCTTCGAAGGCTGCGCGTGGGAGGCCTACGAAAAACCGCACCATGAATGGGTCAAGGACGTGCGGTCAATCACTGCGGACGATCTCCGCGGCTTTGACTGCGTGATGCATCTGGCGGCAATCTCCAACGACCCGATGGGCGATCTGGATGCCGGACTGACCTACGACGTGAACCGGCGGGGCACGATCGAGCTGGCCGAAAAGGCCAAGGCGGCGGGAGTGCCGCGTTTCCTCTTCTCGAGCAGCTGCTCGATCTACGGCAAGGGCGAGAAGCTGGATCTGCAGGAAACCGACGCGACCAACCCGATCACGGCCTACGCTGTGTCGAAGATCGACGCGGAGAACGCGATCATGAAGATGGCGGACGACAATTTCAGTCCGGCCTTCCTTCGCAACGCGACGGCTTACGGGTATTCGCCCATGCTGCGGATCGATCTGGTGGTCAATAACCTGCTCGGCTGCGCGCTGGCCAACGGGAATATCCAGATCAAGAGCGATGGCAGCCCGTGGCGCCCGTTGATCCATTGCCGGGACATCGCGCACGCCTTTGTCGCCTTTGCCAAAGCTCCGCGGGAAACAATCCACAACCAGATCGTGAACATCGGCGGCAACGCCGAGAACTATCAGGTCAAGGACGTGGCGGACGTCGTGCAAGAATTGGTGCCGGAGGCGAATATCGTCTTCACGGGCGAAGTGGGCGAGGATCCGCGGAATTACCGCGTGAATTTCGACAAGCTCGGGGCCTTGCTGCCGGACTTCAAGCTGGAATACACGCTGCGGTCGGGGATGGAGGAACTCTTCCGGAAGTATAAGGAGCACGGGTTCAACCGGGAGGATTTCGACGGTCCGCAGTTCGTGCGGATGCGCACACTGAAGGACAGACTACAACTCTTGACGCCATGATCTTCAAAGAAACCACACTCAAGGACGCCTTTGTCATCGAATTGCAGAAGCGGGGGGATGAGCGCGGGTTTTTCGCGCGGACGTTCTGCCGGGACGAATTTGCCGCCCACGGGCTGAACACGGTCTATCCGCAGTGCAATATGTCGCTGTCCAAAGACAAATTCACCTTGCGCGGATTCCACTACCAGATCGACGGTGCCGAGGAAGCCAAAGTGGTGAGATGCATCCGGGGTGCGCTGCTTGATGTGATCATCGATGTGCGCAAAGGATCACCCAGCTACGGGCAGCATTTGGCGGTCGAACTGACGGCGGACAACTATGTGGCGCTCTATGTGCCGGAGGGTTTCGCGCACAGCTTCATCACGCTGGAAGAAAACACGGAGGCTTTCTACATGGTGAGCGCCATGTATACGCCGGGCAAAGAGCGCGGCATCCGCTGGAATGATCCGGCTTTCGGCGTGCGATGGCCGACCGATCAGCCAATCGTTTCCGAGAAGGACGCCAACTGGCCCGACTACGTGCTTTGAGCCGCATCCTGCCGGCTCACATCAGCCAATCGAAAGACCAGAGATGGACGCACCGGTCCTGCTGATCCTCTACAAGAGGCCGGAGACCACGCGGCGGGTCTTCGCGGGGATACGGGAGGCGAGGCCGGCAAGGCTGTATATCGCGGGCAATGCGCCGGCCAGCAACGATGAGCAGGAGTTGGTGTCCGTGCAGGCTGCGCGGGCCATCGCGGAGGAGGTGGATTGGCCGTGCGAGGTGAAGAAGCTTTTCCGCACCGAGCATTTGCGGGCCAAGGAATCGATCACATCGAGCATCAGTTGGTTTCTGCGCGAGGAACCGGAGGGCATTATTCTGGAGGATGACTGCGTGGTCTCCGCAGATTTTTTTGGATTCGCGGCGGCCATGCTCGAGCGCTACCGGGACGATGAACGCGTTTTCCAGATATCGGCGAGCAATTTTCAAGACGGCAACCGCCGGGGCGACGGCGACTATTATTTCTCGCGCTATAACCACATCTGGGGCTGGGCGACGTGGGCGCGGGCTTGGCGGCACGCGGACGTGGATTTGAAGAAGCTCGATGTGAAGCGATTCGAGGAACTGGCGCGCAAGATGATCCCGCGGGTGCTGCCGCGTAAGTATTGGATGACGATGTTCCGCTACATCAGGAGCGGCAAAATCGATACTTATGACTATCAGTGGATGATTTCCATGTGGCTCCAAGACGGGATGTCGATCATTCCAAATGCCAACTTGGTGACGAATATCGGCTTTGGCGACGCGGCGACCAATACTACGGCTAAGTCGAATCCCTGGGCGAATATGGCACCGGAACCGTTGCCGGGGCCCTGGCGTGCCCCTTCGCCGCGCGAGGTCAACACGGAGGCCGATCGCTACACGCTGGACATGTTCTTCGGGGAGGGCCGGCCGTGGTGGTTCAATGTATTAAGGCTGAAGGCGGTGTCTTTGATGTCGCCGCAATTGAAGCGCAAGCTCAAGCAGCGGCTGGCGGGAAAGTGATGGCGCGCGTCGCGGAGTCGGAAGATCGGAGATTGGAGATGGAGAGGCGATCGCGGGAGATTGTGGCGAGGTTCAGTTGCGAGAATTTCGCGCGGCAGGCGCTCTCTGCTGCGCGTGCTGCGCAGCAGGCATAGGGCGAGCGCGTGAAGCGCGCGGTGGCGAGTAGCTGATGGAAAGACTTTAGCCACGGATTGGCGCGGATGGACACAGATAATCCAGATAAGTCTCGAGCCGTGTGACCTCGGCTCGAGACAGCTTGTCCGCAAAAGAAAATGCGGAAGAAGTAGCAGGAGCCAGTCGGCGGCCAGACATCGAAGGACGAGGGTGATTGGCTTGTCAGTCTTTCGGGGATGCTTGCTTTGCTGCGGGGCGAGTGGCAGCTTTCGGAAAATGATTGATCATCGCGCAGAGAACGAGGTTGCCGTGCGGCTGCTTGAGGGAATGCAGGCGGACGAGGTGTGGCTCTTTGGCTCCCGTGCGCGGGGTGATGCCAAGGCTGGGAGCGACTTGGATCTGCTGGTGGTAGTTCCGGAGTCGCGGGAAGCGCGCCATGTCCGCTCGCGTCGAGCGCGCTTGCTTGTGGCCGATGTGCCGGAGTCGATGGACGTGGCCGTGGTCACGAGGAACGAATGGCGGCGTCAGGCCGATGTAGTGAATACTTTGCCTTACGTGGCTTCGCACGAGGGGCGGCTTCTCGCCAAGCGCAATGGATGAACTGCGTCGCAGCGCACTTGATTGGTTGGCCAAGGCCGAGCGCGACTATGAAGCGGCAAGGCGCATGATCGATGAGCCGCGTGAGCCTTTGCTCGATGCGGGTGTTTATCATTGTCAACAGGCGGCCGAAAAGGCGCTCAAGGGCTGGCTGACGGGCCGAGGTATCGCGGTAACAAAGACGCATGATCTCGTGCATCTCGTAAGACTGTGTGCGGCGGAAGACGAAGCATTCAGCTTGCTCATACCGGCAGCGGATTTTCTTTCGCCTTTTGCCGTGGAGTTTCGCTACCCGGGAGACATATTCGAGCCGCCGCAGGAAGAGGCTGATCGCGCGTTGTGTGATGCACGGGGGATTCTGGATGCGGTGAGCGATTCTTTGCAGTAGCCGCAAATGAACGCGACTGGCAGCAACAGATCAGACGCTGAGAGCGCCTCCGCTTTTAGTGCGCGGGTGGGCGAGCCGAGGGTGAACCGTTCGGTGACCGCGGGCATGACGGACGCGGGGTTCGAGGCTTGGTTGGTTGCTCAAGGTGCTGTGCCCATGTCGGATGAGCGCCGTGCTGCTTTGCAGCTTTCTTTGTCCGGCGTTGAAGCCTGATCTCCGGACGTAAGTGCTGGCTTACGAGTTTGCGGTTTAACCTGAGCTGAGCGCATCAGGCGCTGCGCCCTGCCGAAGCAACGGGTGCTTCGTGAAATGACAACTGGCATTATTAGAGGCATCTCACTAGCGGCGCTGGTGGTGCTGGTGGTGGCGTATGCGTGGATCACTTTGCGGGAGGACGGGCGGATGATGACGATTCCGTTCTTGCCGCATTGGTTGAAGTATCATTTGGAGCTCCATGCCTACACTCGCAATTTCCCGGCTTTCTTTTTGCTCTCGGTCTTTGGCGCGGGTGCAGTTGCTGGACTGCGACCCGAGTGGAAGGCGGTGTCGTTCGCGCTGTGTCTGTTCGCGCCGTTCGCCAAGGACTTCGCGCAGATCTTCGTGCTGACGCGGCATTTCAATTGGACGGCTACCTGCTGGGGGATAGCGGGGGCACTCGTTGGGTGGGTGGCAACAGCGATGCTGTTGCGGTGGCTGGTTAAAAGTGGCTGGTAAAAGGTGCGGCACTAAAAAGTGGAAGCCGGAGCTTGCCGGGTGGGGTGGTATTCACTATCTGAGGCTCAGCGAAACATGAGTTCAGATACACTCAATGCGATCCGGCCTTTGTGGCGGAAGTTCCATGTGAAGAACGCTTGGATCTTCGGTTCGCGTGCCCGTAATGCGGACAGTGCGGGCAGCGACTGGGATTTTCTCGTGGAGTTTTCCGAGAAGCCCGGCTTTTCCACTTTTATGGGTCTGAAGTGTGCCTTGGAAGATGTTCTCGGGGCGAAGGTGGACGTGCTTTCCTTGCGCGCCGCCAAGAAAACGTTCCTCGAGCGCATTCAGAAAGACCTCGTGAATGTCTCGTGACTTTGAGCAACGCCTCGATGATATCATCGAGTCCTGCGACCGCGTGGCCGATTACATCAGCGGATACGATCTGGCCAAGTTCGAGGACGATTACAAGACTCAGGATGCGGTGATTCGGCAATTCGAGATCATCGGGGAGGCAGTAAAGCATCTTCCAGAGGACGTCACGCTGCAGGAGCCGGCTATTCCTTGGCGGCAGTTCGCTGGGTTCAGAGATGTTCTGGCGCACTCCTATTTCGCCGTGGATGTCTCTGTGGTTTGGGAAGCAGCGAGGGAATTTGCGCCGCGTCTTCGTAGGGTCTGCGAAAGTTTGCGCGCCTGATGGGGCCTTCCCTTCATGCCGACCACTGTTTCCCGACAACTGACTACTTTGCATTATGAAGACGCGTTTGGACCAGTTTGATACGGAAAAGGGTTTGGATCGTGGGCGGTCCAAGGCGTTTGAAGCCGTTTGGTATCTGCTGAAGTGCGTGTTCCTGCTTTCGGCGTTGCCCTGGCCGTCGGGATTGAAAGCGAGGCTGCTGCGGGCGTTTGGGGCGAAGATCGGTGTGGGCGTGGTGATCAAGCCGCGGGTGAATGTGCATTTCCCGTGGAAGCTGGAGGTTGGTGATCACGCGTGGATCGGGGAAGAGGTGTTCATCCTGAATTTCGAACCGGTGAAGCTCGGCGCGCAGGCGTGCATTTCTCAGCGAGCTTTTCTCTGCACGGGCAACCATGACTACCGGGATCCGCAGTTCAGCTACCGCAATGCGCCGATCACGATCGGCAGTGGCGCTTGGATCGGAGCCGGGGTGTTTGTCGGTCCGGGGGTGGAGGTCGGGGAAGAAGCGGTGGCGGCGGCGGGTTCTGTGATCACGCGGAATGTCCCGGCGAATGCTGTCGTGGCAGGGAATCCGGCCTGCGGCCGCGGTGTCCGCTGGCCGCTGTAACCGGTCGCGGGTGGCTGGTCAAAAGTATCGGCGTGATTTTTTAACAGAAGGTAACGAAGGAAACAAAGGGGCGCGCGATGAGCGCGCTTTTTCGTTTTTGGACAAGTGGGGTGATTTTCCATTTGGTGTGATTGTAAAAAGTATGTATTTTTAGCACTAATGAGAGCCACGCTGACAGAGTTGCGCAGGGACACGTCCAAGGTGATCCGACCGGTGATCCATGCGGCGAAAAGCGTCGTGCTGACGGAGCATGGCGAGGAGGTGGCGGAGATCTTGCCGAAGGTTCGTCCTGATCGTGCGCGGGCCATCGAACTGCTGACGGCCATCGGTCCGGTGCGACTGCCTGCGCGTCGCTGATGGCCTATTTGCTGGATAGCAATGTGGTTTCCGAATTGTGGAAGCCTGAGCCAGCAGCCCGTGTGTTGAGTTGGTTGCGCGAGGCAGAGTGGTTCGTGCCTGTGGTGGTCGTGGCGGAGATTCAAGAGGGTGCGGAGGCGGTCAGTTCTCTGACCAGACGCTCAGAGGTCACGCGGAAGTTGGAGGATTTTCTGCGCGAGTGCTACGGGCTTGTTTTGGATTGGGACGCGGAAACGGCGCTCCTCTGGGCGCGGTTGCGTCACTCGGCCGAAGTCAAGCGGCAGCCGCAGGCTCTATGGGACAGTCTCATTGATGCCATGGCGGTGCGCAGAGACCTCGTGGTCGCTTCGCGGAATCATCGAGACTTCCGGCATGCGATGGTGTTCGACCCTTGGTCTGGCGAAGAGTATCGGCCCAGGAAGAGATAGCATCCATGTCGCGCGAACGTATTTTGGGGATTCCGTTTTTTACCGGCTCGGTAGAGGAGGCGGTGGCGGAGACTTGGCGTGGTGGGCTCGTGGTCGCACCGTCGGGTCCGAACTTGGCCAATGAATTGCGGAATGTTCCGGATTACCGGCGGGCGGTGGAGAGCGCCGATGTTGCGTTGACGGACAGCGCCGTGATGGTGGCGGTATATCGCGCGGCGACGGGCAAGAGTGTGCCGCGGCATTCGGGTTTGAAGTTTCTCGAGGCGATCTTGGCGGATCCGGCGCTGAAAGAACCCGGGGCGGCGTTTTGGGTGATGCCGACGGAGGAGGAGGGGCGCAAGATTGCCGAGTGGCTGCGGACGCAGGGTTTTCCGGTGGATGAGACGAATACGTATGTGGCGCCGTTTTACCGCGGGTATCCGATTAAAGATGAGGAGTTGTTGCGTCGGCTGAAGAGTGCGAGGCCGCGGGTGGTGTTTTTGAATTTGGCGGGCGGGAAACAGGAGGTGCTGGGGGCGTGGTTGCGGGAGCGGTTGGATCCGTGTCCGGGTATTGTTTGCACGGGGGCCGCGGTGGCTTTTCTCGCCGGAACGCAGGCGAAGATTCCGGTGTGGGCGGATCGCAGCGGGCTCGGATGGCTGATGCGTTGCATTTATGAACCGAGGACGTTCATTCCGCGGTATTGGAGTGCGTTGCCGTTGATTGGATTAGTGACGCGCTATCGGGATAAAAGTCCGGTCGGCGGCTGAAGGACGAAGAAGATTTAGCCACGGATTAACGCGGATAAGCGCGGATAAGTTTGGTCCGCAGGTAGCGGATCAAACTGGATTATGATTGCCTCGCGCGTGGTGACCCCCACACGAGGCGATTTGCTCGCCAAAACACTTTGAGTAGGCGCGCGATGAGCGCCGCGGCGACTAAACAACCGAGGGCAACGTGCGAATGTGGGAAGGCTCCAAGGGCGATTGGTGTGACAAGGAGGGTTGACGGGCTGCACATGAGTGCTTACGTGGTGGTTTTATGAGCACAGTAGAATTGGAGAAGGCAGTGCAGCAATTGCCGCCTGAGATACGGGATCTGGCCGACGAAAATTTCGAGCTCCTCAAACAAGCCTGCGGCACCCGTTGCTGAGACTCAAAAAAGTCGGTATTTTCTACAGCGCACGAGTCGGTTTGCATTACCGCGTGCTGGCAAAAGAGAGAAGCGAGGGGTTGGTGTGGTTTTGGATCGGCCACCATTCGGAGTATGATCGGTTGCTTGGCGGGTGAGCGGGGCGGGTGGCGAGTGGTCCGCCTTCGCCCAATGCGGGTAAAGTTGCCTCCCTCGCACCGTTCGTGTCGCCCTGCGGGCTGCCTCCGGCAAGCTCCCCCGCGCGGCCATCCGCGCCGGTGGTCGGCGTGACAAAGCGGGTGAGAAGTGACGAGAGCAAATCAGAGACCGGTAAGCGCGTAAACGCGCAGTAACAGGTGGCTGGTAAAAAGTGGCAAATTAACGACGGAAAGACGTTTAATAGAAGGCAACCAAGGAAACGAAGGGGCGCGCATCCATCCGGCTTGCGGGGCACTACGAGTGGGGGAGCGCGCTTCTTTGTCAGGAGTCATGATCGAAGCGGGCCTGTTGCGATCCGCGGACGCAAGGTCCGTGGCGTCGCGGGGAGAGGGGCTGCGGGGCGCGGTCGTTGGCGCAAGGTCTGCGGCGTCGCGGGGAGGGTGCGGGGCTGAGAGGGCGGGGATCGGGGCGTCGCTGGGGATTACTGCGGGAGGTTGGCGCGGAGGCGGGTGACTTCGGGGACGGTGAGGGCTTTATTGATGGCGGTGGTGACTTCGCCCTGTGAACCGGGCGGGAAGGTGAGGGTGAGGAGGCCGCGGTTGAACTCGGCTTTGGGTTGCGCGGGGAGTCCGGCGACGGCAGCGCGGACGTTGGCCAGGACGATGGCTTGGCGGAAGAGGGGAACGGGCTCGGTCGCGGTGTTGCGGGAGACGAGGAGCGAGTTGTCGGCTTCGCGGGTGACGCTCGCGTTGATGGGCGCGACGGGGCGCGGCGGGGTCGACTTGACCGGGGTGGTGGGCGCGGGTTTGACCGGGCGCGTCGTAGCAGCGGGGCGTTTTTTGGCGGGGGTCGGTTTGGGTTTGGGAGCGGCGGGTGGTGCAGCGGCGGGGACGGGCGCGGGTGTGGGCGCAGGTGTTTCGCGCACGGTGGTGCATCCGGCGGAGAGAAGTGCAAGCAGCATGATCGCGAGGGGAGCCTTGCCGTTCATGGTCGGAAGCATATCATGCGACGCAATGCTCGAAAATGTGGCGAAGATGCGCGGGGGTCGGCTGATGGCCGGGCTGGTCCTGGTGGCCGGGCTGGCGGGGTGCGATCTGCTGACGGTGTCGCAGACCGGGCGTCACATCCGCGAGGGGAACGAGGCGGTGTTGCGCGGGGAATTCCAGAAGGCGGTGCAGCATTATGAGTCGGCGCTGGACGGCACGATGCTCTCGGCCGAAGCGCATTACCGTCTGGGGCTGGTCTACGAGGACCAGCTGAAGAACCAGACGGGGGCGTTGCATCATTTCGAGCGGTATTTGGAATTGGCGCCGCAGGGACAGTTCGCCACAGATGTGAAGGGGTATGTGGATCGCTTGCGTTTGGTGATTGTTTCGTCGCTGGCCGAGGGGACGGTGTTGCCGGCGCGGGAGGCTTCGCGCTTGAAGAACGAGAATCTCGAGCTGCGTCAGCAGCTGGCGGAGTTGCGGGACAAGCAACCGGCGGGTCGTGCCGCAGCGGTGCCGGCTCCCACGCCGCAATCCGTGGCGACGCCGCGCTTGGTCGTGGCGGCCACGCCTCCGCCTTTGCCGCCGGAGGAGACGCCGGAGCCGGAAGTGCGCCGGGCGATTCCGGTGGCACCGGCGGCCGCAACGGCGCAACCGGCCGCGGCACCTCTGCCGGCTGCGCCGCCGCCGGGTCCGCGTTCGCACACGGTGGTGAGCGGTGACACTCTCGCAAAGATGGCGCGGACTTATTACGGGAACTCTGGTCAGTGGCCGAAGATTCTCGAGGCAAACAAGGGGACTTTGGAGGATCCGACGAAGCTGAAGATCGGGATGGTTTTGGTGATACCGGAATAAGAAAGAGGGATGAGGTCTGAAACTTGAGACCTGAGGCGAGGTGCAGAGTGAAAGTGAGAGGGATCCGCCCGATGCGTCTACGGCGTGACGAGGCGGGGTCAGCGGAGCGGGGAAAACAAAAGCGGCGGTCGATGACCGCCGCTTTTGTTTTTGCCTGTGCGGTCCGCGGACACAAGGTCCGCGGCGCCTTGAGGATGATCAGTTGTATTTGATCCCGCAGCCGTAGGCGGTGGTGGTGGGTTCGCTCACGGGCTTGCCGGCCACGGCTTCGTCGAGGGCTTGCTTGACGTAGTTCTTTGCACCGGCGACGTCGGCGGGTTCGACGGATTTTTTGTCGTCGATGGCGCCCATGTAAATGAGGGTGCCTTCGGGGTTGATGACGTAGAGTTCGGGCGTGACTTTGGCGTCATAGAGTTTGCCCACGGTGCCGTCTTCGTCGTTGAGGATGGCGGTGGCGGCGGAACCTTTTTCTTCCTTGGTTTTGTTGGTTTCTTCGGGGCTCATGTGGCCTTGTTTGCCGGGAGCGGAGGAGATGATGGAGAGCCAGACGACGTCCTTGCCGGTGAATTCTTTCTGCAGGCCCTGCATGTTTCCGCCGTCATAGTGCTTCTTGACGAATGGGCAGCCGTGGTTGAGCCATTCGAGGACGACGAATTTGCCTTTGAAGTCGGAGAGGTTGTGCGACTTGCCGTTGGAGTCGGTGAGGGTGAATTCGGGCGCGGGTTGTCCGACTTGCGGGGCGGCGACGGCGGTGCCGGCCGCAACGAGGAGGGCGAGGATGGATTTGAGGATGTGTTTCATTGTTGTGTTTTTCAGGGTTGTGCGCCGACGGCGCGGAGAAGAATTTGCTCGGTGAGCAGTTCAGGAAGAATGACCGGATCATCGGGACGTCCGGCCGGATAGAAGAGGTAGAACGGGACGCCGACCCTGTCAAATTGGGCCAGCTTTTTGGTGATCTCGGGATTGCTGTTGGTCCAATCGGCGAGCATGGGGACAATGCCCGAATTTTCGAAAGCGGCGCGGACCGCTTTGGTGTCGATCGCGGTGCGCATGTTGAACTTGCAGGTGATGCACCAGTCGGCGGTGAAGTCGACGAAGACGGGTCTGCCTTCGGCGAGGAGGCGTTGCAATTCGGCTTCGGAATAAGGGACCCACGGCATGCCGTCGGCGGGAACGGCGGTGGATTTTTCCGGAGCGGTGGCGGCGGCACGGGCGAAGAGGTTGCCGGTGAAGTAGCCGAGGCCGAGGAGCAAGGAGAGGGCGATGCCAAGGGTGGCGAAGGTTTTGGCGCGGGGGGAGGAGAGAGGGCCGAGGAACGCGCCGTAGAGCCAGACGGCGAGGGCGAGGCAGAGGTAGGCGGCGCAGGCCCAGATGACGGCTTCGGTGCCGCGTTGCTGTCCGATGACATAGAGCAACCAGAGCAGCGTGGCGAGGAGCGGAAAGCCCATGAATTGCTTGAGGCGTTCCATCCACGCGCCGGGCTTGGGGAGGAATTTCATCCATCCGGGTTGCGCGGAGAGTAGGAGGTAGGGAAAAGCCATGCCGGCGGCAATGGAGGCGAACATGGCGGAGATGACGGCGGAGCTCTGGCTGAAGGCGAAGCCGAGCGCGGTGCCGAGGAAGGGGGCGGTGCACGGGGTGGCCAGCAGGGTGGCAAGGATGCCTTGGGCGAAGGATCCGGCGAGTCCGCCGTGGCTGCCGGCCTCGGCGATGCCCTGCGCGGCGCGTCCGGGCAGGACGATTTCGAAGACGCCGAAAAGATTGAGGGCGAAGACGAAGACGACGGCGCCTATGACAAAGTTGAACCACGGATTCTGGAACTGGAAGGCCCAGGTGACTTCGCTGCCGGCAGATTTGAGGGCGATGATGACGGCGGCGAGTCCGAGGAACCAGAGGAAGATGCCGGCGGTGAAGGCGAGGCCGTGCTTGAGGATTTGCGCCCGCGAGTCACCGGCTTGGCGCATGAAGCCGAAGATTTTCAGCGAGATGACCGGCAGCACGCAGGGCATGAGATTGAGGATGAAGCCGCCGATGAAACCGAAGAGGAGGTAGGTCCAGAGTCCGCTTTTTTTGGTGGCGGCTGTCTTGGCCGGCGTAGCGGGGGTGGTGGTTCCGGTTTTGCTTTCGATGATCCATCCGCGGCGATTGCCATTTTCAAGGGCGACGATGCCGCGCACAGGCGCGGAGCCCGCTACGGGTATGGCGAGGTCGGCGGCACCATCGACGAGGTCGCGGGCTGCGGTATGAGCGACGGGATGTTGGTTATCGGCGAAGGGATAAAAATCGGCGCGCTTGGCGCCTATAACGTTGCGGAGTCCGAGGTTCCATCCGGTGGGGGTGGGCGTCCATGAGATGTCGAACGGTGGCGGCTCGGACGATGGAACGAGCGCGGCGAATTTGGCGAAGAGATCGGCGTTGGCGGGTTCGGCGGAAGTGGCGACGGGGAGGGTGAGTTGCACGTCGGCTTTGCCGGGGATGCAGATGGCTTCGCAGACGAGCCAGGAGGATTTGGCTGGAATGGTGATTTCGGGCGCGTTGATCGCGGCGGGCGGCGTGATGGTGCGAACGACGAGGACTTCGTTTTTGTAGGCGTAGACTTGGATGTCGCCGGGTTCGACGAGGCGTTTGGGAAGCGGCCAGACAACAGGGCCGGTGGTGAAGCCTTCGGCGAGTTGCGGGTCAAAGGTGGTGGCGAGGCCGGAGTCGCCGGGGTTTTCCCAATAGGTGTGCCATCCGGGGGCCATGCGGAGAAGGAGGCCGAGGCGGAAGGGTTGTCCGGGGACGATGGCGGTGGTGTCGGCGACGAGGGAGGCTGCGACGAGTTTTTGGCCCTGGTGGAGCTGGGCGAAGGAGGGGGAAGTGAAAGGGAGAGTGAGGAGAGAGAGGAGGAGCAGAGCCGTGGCGGTCCACGGGCGCAAGGCCCGTGGCGCCGCGGGAAGATGGAGAACGGCCGTCGCCGGGGACCCTCCTAGCGGCGTGGCAAGCGGCGACGCTAGAGGGGAGTCAGGCATTTTGGAGGAAGGCGGTGAGGGGGCTGGTGGGGATGGCGGTTTCTTCCTGGGCGGGGAGGCCGGATTCGCGGGCGAGGCGGCCGGATTCGACGGCCATTTTGAAGGCGCGGGCCATGGCGACGGGGTTTTCGGCGACGGCGATGGCGGTGTTGATGAGGACGGCGTCGGCACCGAGCTCGAGGGCTTCGGCGGCGTGGCTGGGGGCGCCGAGTCCGGCATCGACGATGACAGGGACGCGCGCTTGTTCGATGATGATGGAAATTTGCGCGCGGGTTTCGAGTCCGCGATTGCTCCCGATGGGCGAGCCGAGCGGCATGACGGTGGCGGCGCCGGCGTCTTCGAGGCGTTTGGCCAAGACGGGGTCGGCGTTGATGTAAGGGAGGACGGTGAAGCCTTCGGACGCGAGGATTTCGGTGGCGCGCAATGTTTCGATCGGGTCGGGCAGGAGGTATTGCGGATCCGGGTGGATCTCGAGTTTGACCCATTTGGGGAGGTCGGCGGTGGCGGCGAGGCGGGCGAGGCGGACGGCTTCGTCGGCGTTCATCGCGCCGCTGGTGTTGGGGAGGAGGAGGTATTTTTCCGGGTCGATGAAATCGAGGATGTTGGCGAAGGGGTCGTTGGTGCCGGAGAGGTCGGCGCGGCGGAGGGCGACGGTGACGATTTGCGTGCCGCTGGCCTCGAGGGCATCGCGCATGAGTTCGTTCGAGGCGAACTTGCCGGTGCCGAGGAGGAGGCGCGAGGTGAAGGTGCGCCCGGCGATGACCAGAGGCTGGCTCACGGGGCGGGTGAGGTCGGCGCAGCGGGATCGCCGGCGACTTCGAGTTTGAAGGCGAAAGTCTCCGCAATCTGGTCCGGCGGTTCCCATTGGCGACGGTAGACGAGAGTGATGTCCTGCGTGCCGGGCTTGACTGCTTGGATCGTTATGACGGTATCGCCGGGTGCCCCGAAGAGGATATTGCCGTCCGTTTGCCGCGCGACGAGATCGCTGCTGGAGAATTCGGCCACGCCGTAATCGAAGTCGCGGAGTTCCCAATTGTATCCGGTGCTGGGGTTGGATTCGAGGGTGATGCGGACGAGGTTGCCGACAGCGGCGCGGACGATTTGGTTTTGGTCTTTGGCCGTGACTTCAACGGTGCCGGTGACGGCGGGGCGCGGTGTGGTTTCTTCGTCGCCTTCCAATTTGCCGGTGACTTCGGCGGCGGTGTCGGCATCGGGTTCGTCGGCCGGTGGGGTGATGGCGAAATCTTCGGCGCCCGGGGTTTCGGCGAGGTTGACCTCCTCTTTCATTTTCGCGCTGTCGGCGGGGGGAGGTTCGGGTGAAGCGATAGGCTCGGCGGGGTCGGAAACAGCCGTCGCCGGGGACCCTCCTGGCGGCGTGGCAAGCGGCGACGCTATAGGGGGTGCGGCTTCGCCGGTGGGGGACGGATCGGGTTCTTGGGCTCCGGTGGACGCGAGAGTGAGGGCCAGGGCGGCGGCTCCGTGGATCAATTTCATCAGTCAGGAATTATGGTGCCAAATGGCAGAGCGCTCAACCCTTGGTGTCAGCCGACCCGGACAACGGTCCACCGGGGGGCGGAGTCGGGTTCGATTTCGAGCCAGGCGAAGGAGGTGGGGGCGCCGTGGTTGGGTTTGCCGACGGAACCGGGGTTGAGGTAGCGGACACCGCGGACGGTTTCGTCGCGCGGGACGTGGGTGTGTCCGTGCAGGGCGAATTCGGCGCCGGGCGGGACGGATTGCGGGGGCTCATGGACGAGGAAAAAGGTGTGGCCGGAGCGTGTGAGGGTGAGGGTTTCGGGGGCGAGTCCGCGCGGGTCGCAGTTGCCGCCAATGGCATGGACGGGTGGGCCGAGTCCGCGCAGTTCCTTGAGGATGTCTTTGGAGCAAATGTCGCCGAGGTGCCAGATTTCGTCGGCTGTGGTCAACTCGGCCCGCATGGAGGATGGCAGGCGGTTGTGGGTGTCGGCGATGACGGCGAT
>JBIKXZ010000136.1:0-6552 GCA_044355525.1 Chthoniobacterales bacterium | reverse complement strand
CGGCAATTACTACCGAAGCAGGCTGGCCGAGATTCTCTTCAACCACCTCGCTTCCGAAGCGGGATTGGCGTGGGACGCCCAATCGCGTGGCCTGCTCTCCACCGGCGAACTCAAGGGCATGTCCGAACACAGCATCGCTTACCTGAAAAGCCAGAAACTGCAGCGCTTGGCCGCCGAACCGCGCAATCCACTGGTCGCCGACGTCGAGGACCTCACCGACTCCGATCTGGTCATCGGAATGTGTCAGGAGGAACACCGGTCCATGGTGGAACAGAAATTCCTGGCCCTGGCCAAGGCCCTGCACAAGGCCGGACGCATCCGTTACTGGAACATTTACGACATTCCGGGGCGCCCCCGCGCCATCGTGCGGCTGCTTGGGGGCGGACACCGCGGACCGAGCCAGCCGGCCGAGAGCGGGACGGAGCATATTGCCTTGGCGATCAGGGGTTTAATCAAAGAGCTGGGCGCCGCTTCCTAGCGGAATCCAAGACCGCGGAACCATTACCGTGGGCACTTTTTACTGGTCAGGACGCTGACCTGTGGTATCGTGATCGATTATGCCGATACAGAGAAAAAGTGCTTTTTCACGCCGATTGCCGGATTTGGTCACCGAGGAACTGGTCAGCGTCCTTTCCAAGAAGAGCTCCTTCGAATTCAAGCAACTCTTCGACCTCGTCCACGAGAAGTTGCGCAAGCGCAATGCGGCCAGCGGCGGCGAGGAAATGCTCCGCCTGCGTGCCTACGAAAAGCTGCAGAACCTTGTCTCGCGCGGCATGGTCAAGAAGACCGGCAAGAAATACCGCGGCCTCGCCTCCCTGGCCAACGCCCTCGAACCGGCCGACGCGCCGGTGCGCTGACGGTTCCGCATGCTCTTCGACCAATACCTCCCGCTGGCCTTGCACGTCGTCGTGGCCGTCGGGTTGGCGGTCTCCATTTTCGTCGCCAGTCTTCTTCTCGGACGAGTCGGCAAACGCACCGCGGCCAAGGACATGGCCTACGAGTGCGGCATGCCCGTGCGCGAAGCCGCCGCCCCGCGCTTCAGCGTGAAGTTCTATCTGGTGGCCATGCTCTTTATCCTTTTCGATATCGAGATTGTCTTCATGTATCCGTGGGCGGTTGTTTACCGCGACTTTTTGGCGCAGCAAGGACCGGTCATTTTCTGGAGCATGGCCGGTTTTGTCACTGTCCTGACCATCGGCTACGTCTACGCCATCAAAAAGGGCGCGCTCGACTGGCGGAATTGACCGCCGCCGGTCGGTTGATTGGTCGGCATCTCCGCCACCTTTGGAGGGCGAGCGTCCCTGCGAGCCGCAGCCGCAACGACTCGGAAATGTTCCGGCTCAGATCATGTATTCCGGATCGCCGGACTGTTCGTGCAGTCCGCACTCGCGCTTCAGCCCGCTGAAGCGCGTGTCTTCCGGCTTCATGCCGTCGGCGTAGCGCGTGGTGCTGTGCGTGTCACCGATGCTGACATAACCCCGCTCCCAGAGCGGATGGTAGGGCAGTCCGTGCCCGTGCAGGTATTCACCGATCTGACGGTCGGACCAATCGACAATGGGATGCAATTTGAGCACGCGGTTCTGGCGCTTGAGCACCGGCAGGTCCTCACGCGTCGACGCATGCTCGCGGCGGAGACCGGTGATCCATACCTTCGCACCCAACTCGGCCAGCGCGCGATTCATCGGTTCGACTTTGTTGAGCCGACCATATTTCTCCAATCCCTCGACGCCCTGCTCCCACAACTTGCCGTAGACCGCTTCCTGCCGCGCGGCGGTCATGGCCGGAGCGAAGACTTTGAGATTCAGCCCCAACTTTTCCGTCAACTCGTCGGCGAACCGGTAGGTCTCGGGAAAAAGATACCCGGTGTCGATGAAGACCACCGGGATCTGCGGATCGAGCCGCGTGACCAGATGCAGCATGACCGCCGCCTGCACCCCGAAGCTCGTGCTCAACACGGCATGGCCGCGGAATTCCTCCAAGGCCCAGCGCACGCGCTCGGTGGCCGTCCGCGATTGCAGATCGCGGTTCCATGCGGCGACATGCGTGTCGTCGTATCCATGCGGCAGAAGAGCGGACATAAAAGAGAGCCCTGCCGAATAAGCGCCCGCCGCCCCCGCGGCAAGAAGCAAATAGCCGCGATTTCCATCGACCGTCCGCCGCGCCACAGGCCATAAAATGCCGATGTCTGTCCTCCGGCCGCGGCTCTTGGCCCTGCTCTTCCTGCTCGCGGCGGCCGCCGGTTGCCAGCGCGAGCCGCGTTCCGAGGAAATCTGGCGGGACGCGGGCTTCATCCGCCACGTCCCGACCGCAACCGAAGCCTACCTCTCCTTGCACGGGGCCGAACGCTGGAAAGCGGTGTTGTCCGCGTGGGTCCCGCTGCTGGCCGACCCCGGAGTTCGCGAGGTGTGGTCGCGCACGCCGGCCGGACGCATCACCGAACCATTCCGGGCCGAGGACAGCCTGACGACTTTGCTACAGGCATTGTCGTCCTCGCCGCCGGAAGAAGCTTTCGTCGCCTTCGGACCGGGCACAGCCTCACAGCTCGCCGCCCTGCAGCAGGTCAAACGCCTCTTCGAAGCCGCCCGCGTGCGTAATCTGTTTACCCCGGTTCCGGATGCGGGTTTGGTTCCCCCGGAGGAAAACGATCCATCGGAAGAGTTGCCCGAGGATCTGGCCGATGCCGCCTTCACCGAAGTGATGTTGCCCCTGCCCCCCGCCATGCAGGAGGCCTTGGAAAATTTTGTCCGCCATGCGGCCATTCCCCCGGTTGTCGCCGGACTGAAACTCGCACCGGACGACAACCGCCTGCCGGCCTTGCTCGAAGCGTGGGTCGAACGGCTTCCCGAAAAAATCCCGCGCGACAAATTCTCCGCTGGCGAGCACGGCGAATTCACGCGCGTGCGTTTGCCCGTGCTGTCCATCGTGCCGCGCGAAGCCGCCGTGCGGGCGCGTGACATACTCGCCGCCAACATCGGCGATCCGTATGCCGCGACCTACCTTATCCGCGACCTGATGGCGAAAAGCACCACGCTGTGCTTCGGACGCGCCCGTGGCTATTTCCTCCTCACCGTCGGCCTCGATGATCCGCGCGAGGCTCTGGCCCCGGATTTCGCGGATTCCCTGCCGGCCAAAGGTTTGCTCGACCGCGTGGCACCGCGGCTCGGACCCGGCCAAGCAGCGCTGCTCTATGCCGACCCCTTGATCGTCAGTCTCGCCGCGGCCCCGCCCCCGGTCGGCGAATACCTGGATGCGGCCATGGAATCAGCGTTGGAGTTCGCGCCGGGCGACGCCATCCGCTCCCTGCGCACGGCCGCGGCCCCGCTGCGCGGTCAGGCGGAGGAACTTTTTCATCCGCGGGTCGCCGCCCTCGGTGGCGTGGTCCGCGAAACGGAAGGTCGATGGAGTGCGGAACTTTTCGGCGGCTCGCTCGCGCCGCGGCTCGCCCTCGGGAATGCACGTCCCCTGCTCGCGGCGGATCCCCGGATGGCCGTGATCTGGACCGAGCACTGGGAGGCAGACTCGCCGCGCGAGTGGCCCGCTTTGCCGCCGGGGCCAGCGCCTTCGCCGAAGAGTGGCTCGAAACCCTCGGACCCGTTTTTTTGGAGACCGGCGCACGCGACCGGATGGGATGGCTGCTCGGAATGCTCGCCGCGGCCTGGCGGCCGCTCGGCGGCGATACCGTGAATTTGCTGGAGAAGGCCTTCGATCACCACGTTGCACTGGCCGTCGATCTCGAAGGCGTCATGCCCGGTCCACCCTTCGCACCACCGGCCGCCGCGCAAGCCATCCTGCCCCGCGTGGCCGTGGCCGCAGGCCTGCGCGACCGTCAGGCACTGGGCGAATTGCGCGCCAAGATCGCGGCCAGCAGCGCGCTCCCCTTGATGACCCCGGTGGAAACGACCCCGGGTGGCGGGACGACCACCTATGCTTACCCCGTGCCCTTGGCCGGACCCGATCTGGCTCCGGCCGTCACGGTGGACGCCAGCCGTTGGATTCTGGGCACGTCACCGTCCTTCACCGCCGCGGTTGCCGCCCTGCCCGGCACGCCGCGCGGCAATTCCTCGGTGCAAGCCGTCCATTTGTCCACCGCCCCGATTGCGGCTTTTGCCGAGTCATGGGCCGATGCTCTGGAAAAGGATGAGAGCTTGTCCGCGTTGACCGGGGAGCTGCTGCCGTCGGAGCCGGCCACGCTGCGCGCGGCGGCCCGGTTGCTCCGGACGCCGTGCCGTTTCCACTACGAGGCCCGGTGGGAGAACGACATGTTGCACCGCGTGCTCGAGCTGACGCCGGAGCCCTGATTTGACCTTGAGGCGGCGCGGCGCGTCTCCTAGTTTGGCCGTCCCATGTCCGTTCTCATTGTCGGTTCCATCGCGCTCGACGACGTCAAAACACCCGTCGAGGAACGTTTCGATCTGCTCGGAGGCTCGGCCTCCTACGCCTCGGTCGCCGCCGGGTATTTCTCGCCGGTCAATCTGGTCGCCATCGTCGGCGAGGATTTCCCGTCCGACCACTGGAACTTCCTGCAAGGCCGCGGGATCAATCTCGAGGGCGTGCAGCGCGCCCCGGGCAAAACCTTCCGCTGGTCCGGCGAATACATGTGGGACATGAACACGCGCGAAACCCGCTCGGTCGCGCTCAATGTTTTCGAAACTTTCTCGCCGAAGCTCCCTGACCACTTCAAATCGAGCGACTATGTCCTCTTGGCCAACATCGCGCCGGATTTGCAATTGCAGGTTCTTGACCAGATGGAAAAACCGAAGTTCGTCATCGCCGACACGATGGACCTCTGGATCAACATCGCCCAACCCGCCCTGCTCGATCTGCTCAAGCGCGTCGACATGCTCATCCTTAATGACAGCGAGGCGCGCGAACTGACCAAGGAAACCAGCCTGATCAAGGCCGGCAAAAAGATCCAATCCCTCGGCCCGCGCATCGTCGCCGTGAAGAAAGGCGAGCACGGCTGTCTCCTTTTCGGAGAGAACGACGACTTTTTCAGCTGCCCCGCCTACCCGCTCGAGGACATCCACGACCCCACCGGCGCGGGCGACACCTTCGCCGGCGGACTGACCGGTTACCTCGCCAGCCGCGGAAACCACCAGGTCAGCTTCAAAACCCTCAAGACGGCTGTCGTCGTCGGCAGCGTCCTCGCCAGCTACAACGTCGAAGCCTTCAGCCTCGAACGCATGCGCTCGGTCGAGCAGAAGGACATCCTCGAGCGCTTCGCCGAGTTCCAAGACCTCGCACACTTCGACGCGGATCTGCCGTAAACGGATTTGGACAGAAGCTGACGAAGAAAGGGGCCCAGGCTTTGTTGCCTTCGTTTCCTTCTGTTTAAGAATTCCTTAACCGGCCAACTGGGCCGAGGGGAACCAGATGTAGAGCATCAGGTAGACGATCACGCCGGTGACCGAGACGTAGAGCCAGAGCGGGAGAGTGACGCGGGCCCATTTGCGGTGACGGTCGAAACAGGCGCGGAGCGCGGGGATCACGGTCATCAGAACGAGAGGCACGATGGCGGCCGCGAGGATGATGTGGGTGATGAGGATGAAAAAATAGAGCGGACGGATCACCGGGTGCTCGTAGGTGAATTTCACCGATCCGACGTGGTAGTGATAAATGAGATAGCTGATGAGAAAAATGGCCGAGACGACCAGCGCCGAGACCATGCAAATGATGTGCTGCTTTTTGCGCTCGTGCTTGATGAACCACCACCCCGCGAGGAGGAAAAGAGTGCAGATGGTGTTGAGCGTGGCGTTGACCGCCGGAAGATCGGTGACGCTCATCCGGCGGATCCGTGGCGCGCGTCGACCGCCTTGATCGTCTTCATAACAAACCAGCCCAGCCCGCTACACAGGGCGAAGAGGAAGGCCAGCATGGCAACCACGCCCCACGAGAAGGCGAACCCGGCCATGACCGTCGTGGCTTCAAGATCCTCGCTCACCACGCGACAGCCGGCACAGGCCCAAGCGGGGGCGTTGAGCAGGAGGGTGAGGATAAGGGTGGCGAGAAATTTCACGCGGGAAAAGTAGCCTCTGCCGAGATGCAGGGCAAGTCGTTGGTCGATAAAGTAGAACCGGCGTACGCGCCGCTTGTCGATCGGGTTAAGCGGCGCGTACGCCGCTTCTACTTTACAGAGGCCTGCTCCTGCTCCCGCAGCAAATTCCCGGTGTCCATGAGAACCTTCGGCATCAGCTCCGGATCCTCGAGCATGCGGGCGCTGCGGACCATGCCGTTGCCGTCGACGATGAGGAACATGGTCCCGTGGACCGGTTCACCGTTTTCTTCCGCGAGGTGCTGCATGAAGCCTTCGGTGACCAGTTTTTCGATGACGGTTTTGTCCCCGGTGAGAAATTTCCAGCGGTTTGGATCGGCAAAGTTGGCTTCGGCGTAAGCCTTGAGCACTTCCGGTGTGTCAGATTCCGGATCGACCGTGACCGAGACGAGTTTCACCTCGGGGGTTTTGACCAAGGCCTTTTGCATTTCGAGCATGCGTGCGGTCATGAGCGGACAAGGACCCTTGCAGCGGGTGAAGATAAAGTCGGCGATCCAGAT
>JBIKXZ010000135.1:0-6588 GCA_044355525.1 Chthoniobacterales bacterium | reverse complement strand
TCATCATCGGGATTTTCCTGACCTTCCTCAGTTCGTGGCTCGGTCTGGTTGCCTATCCCTATTTCGCTCTGGCCCGCTACACGCCGGTGACCGACGAGGCGACGGGTGACATCAATCCGCCGCCGCTCTCCGGCTTGGCGGTCAAAGGCCAGCAGGTCTACGCCTCGGCGGGCTGTATTTATTGTCATAGCCAGCAAGTCCGCCAAGTCGGCTACGGCAGCGACCTCGAACGCGGGTGGGGAGCGCGTCCGACCGTGGCCCGCGACTACATGCGGGAAAATCCCGTCTTCCTCGGCACCATGCGCACCGGTCCCGACCTGACCAACATCGGCGCCCGCCAGCCGAGCGCCATGTGGCACCACCAGCATCTTTACCAGCCGGGCACGGTCAGCCCGGGCTCGATCATGCCGAGCTACAAATATCTCTATATCATGCGCAAGATCGACGGGGAGCGCTCGGCCGAAGCCATCGATTTGCTCCCGCCCGACACGCCGCCGGATGGCTATGAGGTTGTGCCCACGGCGGAAGCCGAGGCATTGGTCGCTTATCTTCTTTCGCTCAACCGCAACTACCCGCTGCCGGAGGCTCCGGAACCGCCGCAATGATCGACCCGAACAAACCCGGCTCCGACGAATTGCAGTCCCACCTCGAGGGTGAGGGGCTCAACGTGCGCGATGTGCACGGCGCGATCCTGCGCGAGAAGGACGATCCGCGCGACGGCTACGAACCGATCCCGCTGTGGATGGTTTCGCTTTTCATGGCTCTCGTCTTCTGGGGCGGCGCGTATCTCGCCTTCAACAGCGGCGGATTCCAAGCTGATGTTTTCAATCCCGCGCAGGTTTCTTGGACCGGCGGTGGCGGCGCGGCCAAAGGTCCGCCCGATCCGATGGTCGTGGGCAAACGTCTCTTCACCGCGAATTGCGTGGCCTGCCATCAAGCCACGGGGCAAGGCGTGGCCGGACAGTTTCCCACGCTGGTCGGCAGCGAATGGGTGCTGACCGAAGGGTGGCACGGCGATAATCACCTTGTGAAAATTTTGCTGCACGGATTGCAGGGGCCGATCCAAGTGAAAGGTGACACCTACAACGGTGCCATGCCGCCCTGGAAACAACTCAAAGACGACCAGATCGCTTCCATCCTCACCTACATCCGCAACGAATGGGGCAATTCCGCGCCGCCCATCACCGCGGAACAAGTGGCCAAGATTCGTGAGGAAACTGCGGCGCAGACCGAGCCTTACACGCAGAAAGCACTGCAAGCGATTCCGGCCATCGAATTCGAAGCAGCCCCGGCCGCAGCGCCTGCCGAAGGTGAGGCCGCGCCGCCCGCACCGACCGAGGCCCAACCTGCCGCCACTCCAGCCGCCGCCTGACCATGTTGCGCTTTCTTCCCATCTTTCTGCTCGCCCTGACCGCTTTGGCGCCTGAAGCCTTGGCCCAAGCGCGCGAAAGCAATCTTTACTGGGCGCCCGAAGCGGCGACGGTCGGCGCGAAGAAAGTCGACACGCTGCTCAACTTCATTTTCTACCTCACCGCCGCGGTCTTCGTCCTCACCCAGACCGTCTATATTTACTACCTCGTCAAATACCGCAAGCGCCCCGGATCGAAGGCCTACTACAGCCACGGCAACAACAAGCTCGAGATCATCTGGACGGCGATTCCCACGGCGATCTTCCTCGGCCTCGTCATCTACAGCAACCGCCTCTGGGCCGAGTTGCACAGTCCGCCGCCGGAGGATTCGGTCAAAGTGGACGTGGTCAGCTACCAATTCGGCTGGGACATGCGTTACGCCGGGGCGGATGGACAACTCGGCAAGGTCGATGTGCACAGCTATTCGGTGGACAACAAATTCGGTCTCGTGCCGGATGACGCCGCGGGCGACGACGATTTTTCCAGCACGGAGCTGGTCATTCCGGTCAACAAACCCGTGCACATTTACCTGCATTCGCGCGACGTGATCCATTCGTTCTACGTCCCCGCGTTTCGCCTTTACCAAGCGGCGGTGCCCGGACGCACCATTGCGTGGGTCTGGTTTGAACCGACCAAAACCGGCAATTACGAGTTGGCCTGCAGCCAGATCTGCGGGTCGGGCCACTACAACATGAAAGCCCCGATCCGCGTGGTCTCGCAGGAGGAATTCGACAAATGGCAGGCCGGCAAAATCCAGGCCAAGGCCGAGGAGGCCAAAGCCGCCGCGGACGCGCGCGCCCTGCGCACAACAACCGCTTCGAATGATCCGGCGGGCATCACCCCGCGTAACGAGGAGACCAAACTATGAGCACGAGCGCCACGACCTTCGTCCCCGAGTCCGGCCAGCCGTCCGCCGACCACGATCATCACCACGGCCACGAGCAGAGTTTCTTTTTCAAATACATCTGGTCTTTGGACCACAAGATGATCGGTCTGCAGTATCTGTGGACCAGTTTCTTCTTCCTCTTCATCGGCGGTCTGCTCGCCATGGGTATCCGCTACCAATTGGCTTATCCCGGCGTGCCCGTGCCGCTCATCGGATCGCTCCTACCGTCCACCATCGCCATCGACGGCGTCATCCTGCCGGGCGGTTACAACATGTTCTTCACCATGCACGCCACGGTCATGGTGTTCCTGGTCGTCATGCCGCTGCTCATCGGAGGCTTCGGCAACTATCTGATTCCGCTGAAAATCGGGGCGGGGGACATGGCCTTCCCCACGCTCAACGCGATGAGCTATTGGCTCTACGTCGTCTCGGGCATCATCCTCGTCGCCAGTTTCTTCGTTGACGGCGGCGCGGCGCAGTCGGGTTGGACGGCCTACGCGCCGCTGAGTTCGACCCCGGCCTACATGAACAACACGCAGATGGGCCAAAGCTTGTGGTGCGTGGGACTGTTCATCAACGGCCTGTCGTCCATCGCCGGCGCGACCAACTACATCACGACGATCACCAATATGCGGGCGCCGGGCATGACCATGTTCCGTCTGCCGCTCTCGGTCTGGGCGCTCTTCATCACCGCTTGGCTGCTTATCCTCGCCGTGCCGGTGCTTTCCGCTGCGGCCTCCATGCTTTTTGCCGACCTGAATTTCGGCACGACCTTCTTCGCCGCGCAGGGCGGACAACCTCTCCTCTGGCAGCACCTCTTCTGGTTCTTCGGGCACCCCGAGGTCTACATCATGATCCTGCCGGCTATGGGCTTGGTCTCGGAAATCCTCCCCGTCTTCGCCCGCAAACCCATCTTCGGCTACAAGGCGATGGTCTGGGCCATGGTGGCCATCGGATTCCTCGGCTTCATCGTCTGGGGCCACCACATGTTCGTCAGCGGCATGAATCTCACGCTCGGCGCGGCTTTCTCCGTCTCGACCATGATCATCGCCGTGCCTTCGGCGATCAAAACATTCAACTGGATGGGAACGGTGTGGCGCGGTTCGATCGAATTCACCACCCCGATGCTCTTCGCTCTGGCCTTCGTTTCGATGTTCGTCATCGGCGGACTGAGCGGCATTTTCATGGCGTCCACCCCGGTCGACCTCTTCGTCCATAATTCGTATTTCATCGTCGCGCACATCCACTACGTGCTCTTCGGCGGCAGCCTCTTCGGCGCCTTTGCCGCGATCTATTTTTGGTATCCGAAAATGTTCGGACGGATGATGAACGAGACGTGGGGCAAGATTCACTTCTTCGCCACTTTTGTCTTTTTCAATCTGACCTTCTTCCCCATGCACAACCTCGGGTTGGGCGGGATGATGCGCCGCATTGCCGATCCCACGGTCTACGAGCACCTTCGCGCTCTCCAGCCGATCAATATTTTCGTCACTTGGGCGGCCTTCGGCATGGGCTTGGCCACGTTCATCTTCATCTGGAACTTCATCTGGAGCCTGCGCCACGGCAAACCGGCCGGGAAGAATCCGTGGAACGCCACGACGCTCGAATGGACCGTCCCGTCGCCTCCCGGCCACGGCAACTTCGACGTGACCCCGACCGTCTACAACGGCCCCTACGAATACAGCGTGCCGGGCATGCAAAAAGACTACCTGCCGCAGAACGAAAAAGCCCCCGAAGGCGCGCGGTTGGAGGTGCACTGAGGCCGCGCAATAGGCGCGATCGTATGCACGGCACGGCGGCACCTTACGGCACGGCACGGACGCTCGTCTTTGCCTATGCCGTGGCCACGGCGGTTGCCGGTTTCATTCTGTTGCTAAGCGGCGGATTGGTTACCTCCAAGGGCGTGGGTATGACCGTTCCCGATTGGCCGAACAGCTACGGTTACAACATGTTCCTTTTCCCGCTCTCGCGCTGGGTCGGCGGCATCTTTTACGAACACGTCCACCGCCTCATCGCCTCCGGTGTCGGACTCATGACCATCATCCTCGCCATCTCGCTCTGGATGGCCGAGCCGCGCAAATGGGTGCGAGTGCTCGGTTATATCGCGGTGGTCACCGTCATCGTGCAGGGCGTGCTCGGCGGATTGCGGGTCACCATGATTCTGGACGAACTCGGGATTTTCCACGGCATGCTGGCGCAAGCTTACATTTCGCTCCTCGTCGTCATTTGCATCGCGACGAGCAAGGCCTTCGCCACCGGCGGCGCGCGCTGGCGCTGGCACGCACCCGGACTCATGCGCTGGGCGGTCGTTCTGACCGCGCTCGTTTACTTGCAACTCGCCCTCGGCGCGACCATGCGTCACGAGCACGCAGGACTTTCCATCCACGAATTCCCGCTGGCCTACGGGCAGATCTGGCCCATGGTCAACGGCGAGCAACTGGCCGCGATCAACGCGCAACGCATCGCCTCGGGCGAAGTGCCGACCACGATCGGCCAGATCCATCTGCAAATGCTGCATCGTCTGATGGCCTTCGTTCTGGCCGGACTTTTCATCGTCTATGCGTGGAAAGCCCGCCGCGCCGCGATGGGTGTGCGGATTGCTTCGCGCTGGTGGGTGGCGCTGGTCCTCGTCCAGATCGCCCTCGGCGCCTGGACCGTCTGGTCGAACAAAGCCGCCGACGTCACCACGGCCCACGTGGCGGTGGGCGCCCTGATCTTGTTTTTGGGCGTGGCCCAGTGTTTCCTCCTCGGAGCCTTTTCGCCCCGGGCCGCCGAGCTCAAACGCGAAAAAGCAAACCTCGTCCCTGCCTGATGAAATCCGCCGTCCAGACCCGTCCCCGCGCGGCTACCGCTGCGGCTGATCTGATGGAATTGGTCAAGGCCCGCCTGAGCCTCCTGACCGTAGCCACGGCCATGGCCGGCTTCGCGCTCGGGGTGAAGGACACCTGGACCTGGCTGCTCCTCGCCTCCACTCTGGCCGGCACGGCCCTGAGTGCCGCCGGCGCCGCCGCGCTCAACCAATGGTGGGAACGTGACCTCGACGCGCGCATGAAACGCACGCAGGACCGTCCGCTGCCCGCCGGACGTATGGCGGCCTCCGATGCATTGATCACCGGTGCCGTGCTGTCCGTCAGCGGTGTTCTTATTCTCGCGCTGTTCGCCAACCTTCTCGCTGCGTTTCTCGCCGCGGCCACGATCATTTTCTACATCCTCATTTACACGCCGCTGAAACGCGTGACCGAACTCAACACCATCGTCGGTGCGGTGCCCGGCGCGTTGCCGCCGCTCATCGGCTGGACCGCGGCCCGCGGATCAATCAATGCCGAAGGACTGACGCTTTTCGCCATCCTCTTCCTCTGGCAAATGCCGCACTTCCTCGCCATTGCGTGGCTCTACCGCGCGGACTACACGCAAGCCGGATTCAAAATGCTTTCGGAGAACGACGAAACTGGTGCGGTGACCGGGCGTCAGGCGTTCATCTACGCGCTCGCACTCCTCGCGGTGAGTTTGCTGCCGTCCGTCTTCTTCGATTACTCGGCGATTTATTTCTACGGAGCGCTGCTCCTCGGTGCAGGCTTCGCTTCCATGGCCGCCAATTTCGCGGTGAGCGGCGGCTCGATTCCCGCGGCCCGCTGGCTTTTCCTCGGATCCATCGCTTATTTGCCGCTTCTGCTCGGACTGATGGTCCTGGCCCGATGAATGAATCCTCCCGATGCCAAAACCCGCCAAGCCAACCGCCGCCTGCTCGCCGGAATCGCGGTCTTTGCCGTGTTTTTTTGCGCGCTGGTCATTGTTTGGAAAATGTTTTTCACCTGAAATAATCCCATGAGCACCGCCGCCCTGACCGCCCACGACAGTCCGTCCGACCACCACGCCTCGCAGCGCACGGCGGTCTTCGGCATGACCATCTTCCTCGCTTCCGAGGCCATGCTCTTTGCCGGCCTTATCGCCGGTTACATCGTCCTGCGCCTGAGTTCGCCTGCGTGGCCACCCTCGCCGGATCTTCCGGCGCTTCCGGTTTTACTTACCGGAATCAACACGGTTTTCCTCATCGCGAGCAGCTTCACTTACCACGCGGCCGAGGTGGCGGTGAAAAAAGGAAAGACCGGCATCTTTTGGCTCTTCGTCACCGTGTTGCTCGGAACCGTCTTCCTCGGCGTCCAAGCTTATGAATGGTATCACCTGCACCACGAAGGCCTGTGGTTCAACAAAGGCGGTGCTTACGGGGCGTCGTTCTTCGTCCTCACCGGTTTCCACGGACTCCACGTCCTCGTCGGCGTGCTCATGATCGCG
>JBIKXZ010000134.1:0-6605 GCA_044355525.1 Chthoniobacterales bacterium | reverse complement strand
TCGAGATCGTGCGAGGCCCAGTGGGTCGGCATGGGCTTCTCGAGGAATTTCTTCAGCGCGTCCTTGCGGAACTCGCGGATCCAGTCCGGCTCACCTTTGACGTCGCAGATGTAATCGATCGTCTTCTCGGTCAGCCCCGTGCCGGCGTCGAATTCGTAATCAACGTCATAGCGGAAGTTCCCCTTCTCGCGGTCGATCTCCAGTTGGGTTTGTGCGTCGCTCATGGTGTGTACTCCTGTGTCAGGCGCCGACGGGCTCGGCTTCCGGTTCGGTGGCCCAGTCGTAGCCTTCGGCTTCGAGTTTGAGGGCAAGTTCTTTGGTGCCGCTTTCGACGATGCGGCCGTTGACCATGACGTGGACAAAGTCCGGCACGATGTAGTTGAGCAGGCGCTGGTAGTGGGTGATGACCAGCATGCCGGTGGACGGGCCGCGCAGCGAATTGACCCCATGCGACACGATCTTGAGCGCATCGATGTCGAGGCCGGAGTCGGTTTCGTCGAGCAGGGCGAAGGTCGGCTGGAGCATGGCCATCTGCAGGATCTCGCAGCGCTTTTTCTCGCCGCCGGAGAAGCCTTCGTTGACCGCGCGCGAGGTGAAATTGCGCGGCATCTCGAGGAGGTCCATCTTTTCGTAAAGTTTGGCGTAATACTCGGTGGCCTCGAGTTCCTCGCCCTCGGGCAGGCGGGCCTGCAGGGCGGCGCGGAGGAAGTTGGCGATGGTCACGCCGGGGATTTCACTCGGGTATTGGAAGGCGAGGAAGATGCCCTTGCGCGCGCGCTCGTCGGGCTCCATCTCGAGGATGCTCTCGCCGTCGAAGAGGATGTCGCCCGAGGTCACGGTGTAGTCGGGATGGCCGGCGATGACTTTGGCCAGCGTGCTTTTGCCCGAGCCGTTCGGACCCATGATGGCGTGCACTTGCCCGGTCGGCAGGTCGAGGCTCAGGCCGCGGAGGATTTCGCGGTCGCCGATGCTGACGTGAAGGTTTTCGATTTTGAGGTGTTTCATAAATTCAGTTCGCGTTTTTGCGGCACGCGGCGCACAGGCCGTGGAGCGAGACCTCCTGCTGGGTCACGGTGTAACCGCGGGGCAGTTGGTGGAGTTTTTCCAGTTCCGCGCCGGGGAGCAGCGGGACATCCATGACCGCGCCGCAACCGGTGCAGGTGAAGTGGCCGTGCTTGGAATGGTTCGCGCAATAACGCGTCGAACCGCTGTCGAGGTGCACTTTGCGCACCATGCCGCGCTCGGCCAGCGTCTCGAGGACATTGTAGACCGTAGCAAGCGAGAGCGACTCCATCTCGGGCTTGGCGCGGAGGAAGACTTCCATGGCGGTCGGATGGTCCTGGCGTCCGAGGAGAACTTCGTAGACATGCTTGCGCTGACGGGTCAGACGCAACCCGTCCTGCGCGATCGATTCCTCGTAGCGCTTGAGCTGGGTCTTGGAACTGGCAGTCTTGGTGGCCATCAGGCCAAGTAACATCGGTCCAAAAGCAAATTGTTTCAAGAATAATTCTTAATAAGGACTCCACCCCATGCTCCGTGCCAGTCTGTTCCTCGCCCTCTGTGCCGCGGCATGCCACGCCGCCCCGCCGGAGCGGATTGTCAGTCTGGCTCCGAACCTGACCCAAATGGTCGTGGCGCTCGGCGGCGGAGGGTGGTTGGCGGCGGTCACGCCGTTTTGCGAGGTGTCCGGGGATGTCGCGCGCCTGCCCGGCGGGATCCAACCGGAAGCGGAGGCAGTGCTTGGACTTGATCCGGATCTGGTGCTGGCCACCTCGATGACGCCGGCTGCGACCCGGCGCCAACTCCACGATCTCGGTTTGCGGGTCGAGGTGATCGATGCCGATTCGCTGGAAGAGATCCGGACGACTCAACAAAAGTTGGCGAGTTTGCTGGAAGTGGCAGCGCCGACAATGCCGGAGGCGCCCAAGCCCGCGCCGGGGAGATCCGTCGCGCTCTTGTTCGGCGCGGACACCGGCTACAGCGCGGGCTGCGGCACGCATGCGCATGAAATCCTCGAAGCAGCGGGATTGCGCAACATCGCGGCGGAAGCGGGCGGTCCGTGGCCGCAACTCGGCGAGGAATTTCTCCTAGCGGCCGATCCGGAGGTGATCGTCGTGGCGGATTACGGTCAGGCGGATCGCGAAAGTGTTTTGCAGACCATGCGAGCACATCCGGTGCGGAAACATTTGGCGGCGGTGCGCGGGGGCCGCGTGTTGGTCTTTCCAGCGGCAGCCTTCAGCATACCCGGGCCGGCGGCGTTGCAGGCGGGTGCGACTTTGCGGGCGGAGGTGGACAAGCTGTGACGGCGAACTGCAGCGGCGCCAGTCGGTCCGCCCGTGCGCGGATCCCCGGAACCGAAACGGACAAACGACCTTCGCTTCAAGGGCGCGGTATCCGTGCCGGATACAAGGAGGACGATGTTTTGCATGGTATCGACTTCGAGCTGCACGCGGGCGAAGTGCTCGGCGTGGTCGGTCCGAACGGATGCGGCAAAAGCACACTGCTGCGGGCAGTGACCGGACTGCTTCCGTTGCGCGGCGGCGAGGTCACCATTGGCGGGGAACGATTGGAGAATCTTCCGGCGATGGAACGCGCCCGGCGTTGCGCGGTGCAGCCGCAGATCGAGGCACCGCTTTTCGATTACACCGTCGGGCAATTCGTGCTGCTCGGGCGTCATCCGCACCGCGGCGCCCTCGCCCCGGCAACCAACGAAGACCGGGCCGCAGCGAAACGAGCCTTGGACGATACCGATCTGACGAAATTCGGCGAGCGAAGCATTCGCGCCTTGAGCACCGGCGAATGGCAGCGCGCCTTGCTGGCCCGCGCCTTGGCGCAGGAAGCTCCGATTCTCTTGCTCGACGAACCCGCGGCCCATCTCGATCCGGGTCACAGGTTCGCCATGCACGTTTTGCTGCGGCGTCTGGCGCGCGAGTGGCAACGTGCCGTCCTTTGTGTTTCGCACGATCTCAACCTGGCCGCCGAATTCTGCGACCGGCTGATGATGTTGTCGGACGGACGCGTGCACGCCTCCGGTGCGCCGGAGGAAGTGCTGACGATGGATAATTTGCAGGCGGTCTTTCATTGCGAAGCGCTGCGCGTGACCGTCAATCCGTTCACCGGGCGCCCGGGAACGGTGTTTGCCCCATGAACTCGGCATTCCGACTCTCCCTGCTCGGTGCGGCGGTCGCAGCGCTTTGCGTCGCGGCGGTCTGCATCGGTCCGACGCAATTGCTCGATCTGCCGCGTTTGATCGAACTGATACGGTCTGGTCCGGCTTCTCCGGAACTGGAGCGCGCCCACCTTGTGCTATGGGAGTTGCGCCTCCCGCGCGTGCTCCTCGCGGCCGCCGCGGGCATCAATCTCGCGCTCGGCGGACTACTCCTGCAGGCCATCTTCCGCAATCCGTTGGCCGAGCCGTATCTCCTCGGGCTTTCCTCCGGTGGAGCACTGGGTGCGGTCCTCGCGTTGGCGGCGGGCGCCACGGTGGTGACGTGGCCGGCTCTGGCCGGAAGTCTGCTGGTTGCCGCGATCGTTCTTCTACTTTGCCGCAAAAGGATCGCGGCCGATCTGCCGTCATTGTTGCTCGTCGGCGTGGCCCTCGGTGCGCTGGCGCAGGCTTTCACCACGGCGATCATCCTGCGTTTCGATCCGGGTGCCTTGCGCAGCGTTCTATTCTGGCTGATGGGCAGTTTCGCGGGCCGCGGGTGGGCGGAGGTCTGGATGTTGGTCCCTGCGGCTTTGCTCGGACTTGTCCTGGTTTACCTTCTTCACCGTCCGCTCGACCTCATCGCGCTGGGCGGCGAAAGCGCGCACCACCTCGGCGTTCGCGTGCGCTTGCTGCAAACGGGAGGCATCGCCCTTGCGGCCGTTTTGGCGGCGCTCACCGTCGCGGCGTGCGGAACAATCGGCTTCGTCGGGTTGATGGCGCCGCACATGGCGCGAAGGCTGGCCGGTGCACCGCATGGTGTTTCCATCCCGGCCACGGCGCTGCTCGGCGCCATGTTGACCGTCGGCGCCGACCTCGCCGCGCGCACTGTGCTGGCCGGGACCGAGTTGCCCGTGGGCGTGATTACAGGGGCGTTCGGATGTCTGTTTTTCCTCGCGCTGCTGGCTCGCAAAAGCTGAGGTGGATACGTGGTAAGAATTTCCATTAGTTACGAGGGCGGGCTGCGCAGTGCGGCGAGGCACGGGCCGTCCGGACAAACGCTTCACACCGACGCTCCGGTTGACAACCACGGCCGGGGCGAATCGTTTTCGCCCACGGACCTCGTGGCGACGGCACTGGGAAGTTGCATGGCCACGATCATGGGCATCGTCGCCGAACGGCATCAGCTCGATTTGCGCGGCATGGAGATCGGGGTGACGAAGGTCATGTCGGCGGATGCCCCGCGACGCATCGCCAAATTGGAGACGACGATCAATGTGCCCTTGCCGCCGGATCATCCGCAGCGGGTCCTGCTGGAAAACGCGGCGCTGACCTGTCCGGTGCACAAGAGCCTGCATCCCGAGATCGAAAAGCCGGTGGATTTCCGGTGGGTTGGGTAAGGGAGTGCGCTTTTATGAAGTAGAAGCGGCGTCCCCGCCGCTTGTCGTCCGGAGTTAAGCGGCGGGGACGCCGCTTCTACTTTTATTGAGCTTGGGTCGCGGCTCGGGCATGCTCGCGCCATGCGCATTGTTCGTCCGCGTGACAAAAATTACGCCCGCTTCCTCAAGTCGCTCGACCGTCGTGCAGCGGCGACGCCGGCGACGGAGAAGACCGTGCGGGATATCATCGCTGGCATCGAGAAAAACGGCGATGCGGCACTGATCCGGTTCACCAAGAAATTCAGCGGACCCGCTTTGACCCCGGGGCAACTGCGTGTTCCGGGCCTTGAATTGTCCACCGCGTGGAAGTCGCTCGACGGGCCGACGCGGCGCGCCTTGCAGGCGGCGCACCGCAACATCACGGCGTTCGCGCGAAAAAGCCTGCGGAAAAACTGGTCGGCGCGCAATGCACAGGGCGCCAAGGTGGGCGAGCGCTTCGATCCTTTCCAACGCGTCGGTATCTACGTGCCGGGCGGAACGGCACCGCTGGTTTCGACGGCACTCATGACGTGCACATTCGCCGCGGCGGCGGGTGTTCCGGGAATCGTGGCGGTCACGCCCGCGGGTCCGGATGGCAGGATCAGCCAAGAGTTGCTGGCCGCGCTGTATCTGGCCGGCGCGACGGAAGTTTACCGCGTCGGCGGAGCGCAGGCCATGGCCGCGCTGGCCTGCGGAACCAAGACCATCCGACCAGTGGCGAAAGTTTTCGGTCCGGGCAACAGCTACGTCGTCGAAGCCAAACGCCAACTTTTCGGACGCGTGGCAGTGGATCTCTTGCCGGGGCCGAGCGAAATTCTCGTCATCGCCGACCGCACCGCGAACCCGTCGTGGGTCGCGGCCGATTTGCTGGCCCAAGCCGAACACGGGCGGGACAGCGTGGCGTTGTTGCTGACCGACTCGGAATCCGTGCTCAAAGCCGTGGCGCGAGAGATTGAGAAACAGGCGTCCACCTTGCCGCGTGGGGCGATCCTGAAAAATTCCCTGCGTGGATCATCGCTCGTCTTGGTCCGCAACATGGCCGAGGCCGTGCGCCTGGCCAATGCCTTTGCCTCGGAGCATGTTTCTTTGCAGGTCAAAAACCCGCGCGCGCTGGCGCCGGAACTCCTCACCTCGGGGGCGATTTTCCTCGGCGGATGGTCGCCGGTCGCGGTCGGGGATTTTCTCGCCGGTCCGAGTCACGAACTGCCCACCGGGGGCGCGGGCAAGTCGTTCGCCGGGTTGACCGCCGACCAATTCCAGCGGCGCACCAGTCTGGTCGAACTCGACCGGCGCTCGCTGGCCAAGTCGGTTGCCGCGGTGGAAGCATTCGCCCGCATCGAAGGACTCGATGCGCACGGACGTTCGGCCCGCATCCGCCTCGCATGATCTGGCAAACCAACCGGCGCACGTTCGATCTGACACATCGCGGCGTGATCATGGGGGTGATCAATGTCACCCCGGATTCGTTTTCCGACGGCGGGGCGTTCCGCACCGCACAAGCTGCGATCGATCACGGCCTCCGTTTGGCCGAGGAAGGCGCGGAAATCCTCGACCTAGGTGGCGAGTCGACACGGCCGGGCTCGGAGGCCGTGCCGGTGGGCGAGGAATTACGGCGCGTGCTGCCGGTCATCGAGGGTCTGGCCGGACGGACCTCGGCAGCGCTGAGCATCGATACCTCGAAAGCGGACGTCGCCCGCGCGGCGATGGCAGCGGGCGCGGAAATCATCAATGACGTCACCGCCCTGCGGGGCGACGAGGCGATGACGGAAGTCGTGGCGCAAACAAATGCGGGCGTGGTGCTCATGCACATGCGCGGCACCCCGCGCACCATGCAGAAGGATCCGCACTATAACGATGTGGCGCGGGAGGTGGCGGACTTCTTTCGGGAGAGACTCGCCGCGGCGCATGCCGTCGGCATCGCCCCGGACCGGTTGGCCGTCGATCCCGGCATCGGCTTCGGCAAAACGGTGGAGCACAACTTGGAGCTCATCGCTTCACTGGGCACCTTCGCCGACCTCGGCTGTCCGGTGGTGTTGGGAGTA
>JBIKXZ010000132.1:0-6607 GCA_044355525.1 Chthoniobacterales bacterium | reverse complement strand
GTATTTGAGCAGTCCGTTGAAGACCACGCCCGTCACCGAGCTGGAAGCCGAATCGGCTGCCTGGATCGGGTTGAGCGTGGTCGGCTCCCCGATGCTGCCGATATACATCTCGTTTTTCTTGTCGACGGAGACGCGCGCCACCGTCCAGAGCGCGACAGCCGTCACCGCGGCCAGCAGCAGCGGAATTCCGACAATCAAAGTTCGCACCCGGGGCATCCGGCGCATTTTCCCCGTTAAGAACCTCTCCGCGAGCCAAAAGGACGTTCGCAACAGCCTGTTTTAACTTTGCAGGGCGCCCCCCGGCCGCATTACTCTCACCCTTCTGATGGTCACGGCAGTCAAGGAAAAGACGGTGGCGCAAAATGACCTCGATCCCGCGCTCATCGTGCGCGCTTACCGCGTCATGCTTCTCGCGCGCGCGACGGAGGACAAACTCGCGAGCCTCTACCGCGCCGGCATGATCAAAGGCGGCGTCTTCCTCGGCAAAGGCCAGGAAGCTCTCAGCACCGCCTCGTCCATCTTCCTGAAAAAAGGCGACATCTACGGTCCGCTCATCCGCGATCAGGCCGGACGCCTCGCCTTCGGCGACACCGTGCTCGACACGCTGCGCACGTATCTCGGTTCGGCCCAGGGCCCCATGCGCGGACGCGACGGCAACATCCACCGCGGACGCCCCCGCGAAGGCTATTACGCCATGATCAGCCACCTCGGCGCGCTCGTCCCGGTGGTGGCCGGCGGACTCTACGCCCGCCGCCTGCGCGGCGAGACCGGCGTGGTCGGCGTCACTTCGATCGGCGACGGCGGCACTTCCACCGGCGCCTTCCACGAAGGCATCAACATGGCCGCCGTCGAACACCTCCCCCTCGTCGTCGTCGTGGCCAACAACCAATACGCTTACTCCACGCCGAACAACCGCCAGTTCGCCTGCGCCGACCTCCTCGACAAAGCCGCCGGCTACGGCATCGCCGGATTCAAATGCGACGGCACCGACCCCATGGCCTGTCTGGAAACTCTGCGCCTCGCCGTGCAGGCCGCGCGCGAAGGCAACGGCCCCCAACTCGTCGTGGCCACCCTCCTGCGTCTCGTCGGACACGGCGAGCACGACGATGCCGGTTACGTCGACCCGAGTTTGCGCAAGGCCAATGTCGGACGCGACTGCCTCGAAGTCGGCGCCAAACAGCTGATCGATACAGACCTCGCCACTACGGACGAAATCGCCAAGTGGACCAAAGAAGCGCAAGCCGAAGTCGAAGCGGCCCTCAACAAAGCACAGCGCGAAAAAGGCCCCGATCCGACCGGCGAGGACTGGCAGGCCATCTCGACGGAACATCTCGCCGACGGACATCACGACGCGGAGGAAGAATGAGCGTCACCTACCTTGAGGCCATCCGCGCCGCGCAGGAAAAAGCGCTGGCCGACGACCCGCGCGTCTTCATTTACGGACAGGACGTCGGCGTCTTCGGCGGCGCATTCAAGGCCACAAAAAATCTCGCCGCCGAATTTCCCGGACGCGTCATGGACGCGCCGCTGAGCGAGGATGCCATCGTCGGTCTGGCCATCGGCGCGGCCATCGAAGGCGCTCGCCCCATCGTCGAAATGCAATTCGCCGATTTTTCCACCGTCGGCTTCAACCAGATCGTCAACCAAGCCGCCACGCTCTACTACCGCACCGACGTCCCCTGCCCGATCGTCGTGCGCCTGCCCAGCGGCGGCACGCTCGGCGCCGGACCATTCCACAGCCAGAGCATGGAGGCAATCTATTCGCACTATCCCGGCCTCGTTGTTATGACACCAGCCACCGTCGAGGACGCCTACAGCATGATGCTCGAGGCCGTGTCCATCGACGACCCGGTCATTTTCTGCGAGCACAAACTTCTCTACTACCACCTCAAGGCCGACAAACTCCCTGACGTCGCGCAACCCGCGGGCAAAGCGCGCATCGCCCGTGCCGGACGCGACGCCACCGTCGTGACTTACAGCGCGATGCTCCACGAATCCCTGCAAGCCGCCGAGGATCTCGTCGAGGAAGGTTGGCAGATCGAAGTGATCGACCTGCGCACGGTCAAACCACTCGACACCGACACCGTCCTCGCCTCCGTGGCCCGCACCGGACGCCTCCTTGTCGTGGGCGAAGCGTGGCCGTGGGGCGGTGTGACCGCCGAAGTCATTTCCCGCGTGGCCACCGAAGGATTCGGGCTCCTCGACGCCGCGCCCATGCGGCTCAACGCCAAGGACACGCCGGTGCCTTATCACCCCGACCTTTGGGCCGCGCATCGTCCAACCGCCACCACCGTTGCCGCCCGCCTCCGCCAACTGCTCACCCAATAATTTTATGGCCCGCATCCCGCTCCTCATGCCGCAACTCGGCGAATCCATCGCCGAAGCCACCATCGTCCGCCTCATCGCCAAACCCGGTGAAGACGTGCTCGGCGACAGCGATGTGATGGAAGTCGAGACGAACAAAGCGGTCATGGGGGTCGTCGCTCCTTGCAACGGCAAACTCATCGAACTCCGCGCGGCCGAAGGCGAAAGCTATGCCGTCGGCGCCACGCTCGGATATTTGGAGGTCGCCGACGCCGACGCCGAACGCATGGGCTATCTCGAGCCGGAAGAAAACGGATCCAACGGACAACCCACCGGTTCCATGCCCGCCGGCGCGCCCGAAAAACCGAAAAAGCAGCGCAAAGCCAAACCCGAGATCAAGCAGTCCGACAAACCCGAGCCAACGATCAAAGGCCTCCCCGTTCCCGCCCACGCCGGCGGTGCCGCTTATCTTTCGCCGCGCATGAAAGCGCGCATGACCGAACTCGGACTCAGCGCCGCCGACCTCGCCGGCGTGGCCGGCAGTGGCGCGGGCGGACGCGTCACCATCGAGGACTTCGAGCGGTTCATGGAGAACCTCGACCAGCAAAAAGTCACCGAAGCCTCTTCCATGCGCGTCGCCGTGGCCGATGCCATGCGCCGCAGCTGGACCCGTCCACTAGCCACCGTCGTCCTGCCGGTCGAACTCGACAAGATGCTCGCCCACCGCAAAGCCTCCGCCGAAAAAGCCGGCGTCTCCCTCTATGCATTGCGCGCGCTGGCCATGGCCCTCTCCGAAAACAGCGCCCCCGCCGGCCGCCTCATCGGCAGCCAAGTTATCCATCCGGGCTCGATCGACATCGGCTTCGCCGTCGAAGCCGAGGACGGCGTGCTCGTTCCCGTCATCCGCAGCGCCGACAAACATACTCTCAAGGAACTCGTCCCCATCTACGCCCGCCTCGTCGAACTCGCGCGCCAGCGCCGCCTCACCCCGAAAGACATGGGCCAGTGCATTTCCACGGTGACCAATTACGGGACCTTCGGCCTCACGCTGGCCACCCCGATCCCCCTCCCCGAACAAACCGTATTGCTCGGACTGGGCGCCGGCCGCATCGAGCCCAAGTGGGACAAAGAAAAACAACAATTTCTCCCCGTGACCGTGGCCCGCTTCACCCTCAGCTTCGACCACCGCGTCCTCGACGGCGGCGCCGCCGGGCGTTTGCTCACGCGCATCGCCGAGTTGCTCAACAATCCAGAGCAACTCTGAGTATTTGTCTTTTACGGTAGTACCCGATCGCCGCGGAGACCCGGACCGCTGCCTTATGACAAAGTAGAAGCGGCCGCCTGTCCGCCGCGTGCGGATCCCCGCCGCTTAACCTCAATCGACAAGCGGCAAACCGGAGGCGCAGCCGTAGATGGCCCTTAGGCAAATGCCGCTTCTGCATTTCACGCAAACCCTTGCGCCACCCGTTGCAACTCCTGCTGGAACGCCATGATGTCCGCCTCGCTCGGACGATACCCCGGCTTCGTTGGATTCAGTCCGAGCCGCCCCGTCTGATCGAGCATCCAATCGGCCGTTTCGCCATCCGAAAAGGTCACCTTCCCGCTGGCCAACGCCGAGGCCCGTGTCACCGCATCCATCGTGACCCGCACGCCGCCGGACGGCACGCCTTGCCGCTCGCTCTCGCCCTCCTGCTTGGCCGCAGCCAAGCGGTCCACCGCCTCGCTCGGCTTGGGTTGCTCCTTTAGCTGCAGTTGCAAGTCGTCGACGAGAAATCGCACGTCCATGTAGGTCAAACCGACCCCGCAATCGTCTTTCAAACGCCGCTGCACGTCAGCCAGCGACGCGCCCTCGCCGATCCACCGGGCCACGGCGGTTTTTTGTTCGTCCGTTAATTGCATGCCATCATCTTACCCGACCATCCGCCGCCTGGAAAGCCGCCGCAAAAATCAGCGCTTGCGGACTTGCCAAGGCACCGTCTTTGCCTAATTAGGAACTATGCAAAAACCTCTCCGCTTTGCCGCCACTGCCGCCGTGCTGGGATCGCTCGCCACCGCGGGTTGCGAAAACATGACCGCCGGCGAAAACGCCGCCATCGCGGCCGGCCTCGCCGGTGCCGCCACCGGCATCGCGCTCGGCACCACCGGCGTCCCGGTCGGCACCACGCTGCCCGTCGCTCTCGGCGCCGCTGCCGGCGCGGGCGCTTTGGGCTACGGCATTTCCAAAATGCAAGTCAACAAGGACCAGCGCACCTTCGCCGAAATGCGCGGACAAGACCTCGTCATGCGCGCGCAGCAACGCGGCGTGAACGACATCCCCCGCTACATCCTCGTCGACACCATCGCGGAGAAACCCTCGGGCGGACGTCCGGTCATGATCTTCGACACCGCCACCGGCCGCGTGGCCAGCAACCGTATCTACTACGTCAACATGCCCCCGGGTCCCTACGGCTACGTGCCCGCGCCTCCCGGCATGCTCGGTGGTGGCCGGTAAGGAAATGCCGCCCCCGGCCACCGCGCCGGTCCGCCAACTCCCGCCTTTCCAGACCCTGCCGCCGGAGCGCCGGGCGCGCGTCTTTGGCGTGGACTACGCCATCGTGCCCCAGCCCGACGGCGGGGAACTCTGGGTCAGCCGCACCGCGTGGCATTGGCTCGATTACCTCACGCCGGAGCGCTGGTGGGACCGCGACAACCTCGCCGTGCGCGGCGAGCGCCTTCCCGGCAGCACCGGCACCGTCTACCGCGCCCGCAGTGAACCGCCCGACCGAGTGCCCCGCGACCTCGTGGTCAAATTTTCCCGCATCGCGCAGGACGTCCCGCTTTTCATCCCCGACGATTTCCTCGAGTCCCTCCCCAAGGAAGCCGTGGCCACCGCGCGCTTCCTCGGACCCTTCGCCGAGTTCGGGCTCCTCACCGAGATGCGCGAGAGCGTGATGAACCACGGCCCGCACCGCCTCCGCACCAAAGTCCCCTTGGCCATTTATTCGCCGCCGGAAAAATACCCGCTCTGGCAGACCGGACGCCACGCCGACATCTTCCGCGCCCACCAGCGCGCCATGGCCGCCGACCAGTTCGAGAACGGACTCACCCCCGTCACCCTCGACCTTGGTCGCGACTACGTGCTCCTCTTTGAATGGATCGACGGCATCGACGCCGAGGAAGCGAGCAAACGGGGTCATCTCGACGACGAAGCCCTGCGCTACCTCACGCACACATCGAACCTCGCCATGGCCCGCCTCGGCTACCGCGTCCTCGACAACAAACCCCGCCACGTCATCGTCCGCCCCCACTCGGATGGCGCCCTTGCCTCCCGCCACGGACGCACCCTTTACGCGGTGGTCGACTTCGAACTCCTCCAACCCATCGAGGACGAAGACGAAAAAGCGAACGCAGCCGATCTCCTGCAACGCCGCAGGGCCCGCTAGCGGAGACCTCGCTTCGGGCAACGTCAACTTCTCATCCACATCTCCGCGGTGCGCAGGGCGATGAGGAGATTTACCACCCCCAGCACCAGCGCAGGTAGCATGGCATACCACGGGTCGCGAATGCGCCAGCGGGCCCAGAGGCCGCAGAGCATGAGCGCGGCAAGTCCGGCAGCCGCGGCGGTTTGCAGCGGCGGGAACCACCACCCTGCGATGAGCCCGAGCGCCCCGACCACCTCGAGCGACCCAACCAAGGCGCGGAAACCCGCCAAGCCATAGCGCTCGAACTCCGCGACGAGCTTTGGCGAAAACAAACACGCCAGCCCGTAGAACAAAAACGCTGCTGCCGAAACAGCAGCAAGGATATCAACCAGCGCGGGCACAACCTCAATCTCCCCGTTCCCGCCCGCGCTGACCAGTTTCAAAGTAGAAGCGGCGGGGACGCCGCTTCCACTTTCCGGAACGATCCTGTCTTGCCCATCCGTGCAATCCCTGTCATCCGTGGTCAAATCTTCCCACTCCTCATGGAAACCCTCGTCCAAATCTGTCAAATCATCGTCGGCTGCGGCCTGCTCAACGTGTGGCTGCTGCGCTTCAACAAATCCACCACCTACCGCGGCGGCACCGCAGCGAACATGCTCGAAGAATTCGCCGCCTACGGCCTGCCCGCATGGTCGTGCTACCTGGTCGGCTTCTTTAAAGTTGCCTCAGCCTTCGCCCTACTCGCGGGTTTGCTTTATCCCGTCCTCGTCTTGCCCGCTGCGATTGTCATCGCCCTTCTCATGGCCGGCGCCGTCGCCATGCACGTGAAAGTCGGGGACCCATTGAAGAAATCACTCCCCGCCCTCTCTGTTCTCATCCTCAGCGCCATCATCATCGCCGGC
>JBIKXZ010000133.1:0-6607 GCA_044355525.1 Chthoniobacterales bacterium | reverse complement strand
TACAATCCCGTGACGGGCATCGTGACGAGTAACGCGCGGGTGGCGGTGAATATCGCGGCGCCTGGCGAGCATTTCTACCTGGCCGCTTACCTCGGCAACCAAGGAGGGATTCCTGCTGCGCTGCCGGGGTTGGTGCAGGAGCCTCCCCCCACCGATCTTTATTTCATCGATGTGCCGGGCACGAGTTTCTCGGCACCCATCGTGGCCGGGGGCTTGGCCGTGCTGAAAGACGTGGCCAACCGCGACGCGTTCTGGAATCTCAACGGGCTGACCAATGCCGAGGACACGCGGGTCACCAAATCAGTCCTCATGGCGGGGGCTTTGGAGACCTTCGGTTGGGACAATGGTCAAACGGTGGCTACCAATGGCGCGGTGGTCACGACGCGCGCGCTCGACGCGGCGACCGGGGCCGGTGCCATGGATATGCTGCGCGCGGGCGACGCGTATTTTTTCGGCACCCGTGATGTGGATGGAACGGGCGGGGGCGTGGTTTCCAGTCAGGGCTGGGATTTCGGAGCGGTGACGCTCGGGGGAAGCAATGATTACTTGTTCGGCGGTGCGTTCGGGCAGGCCGTCGAGCTGACCGTGTCGCTCAACTGGTTCGCCGGGCGCTCCTTCGACATGGAGACCAATCTCGGCAGTAACCTGAGCTTCGCGGACCTGAACTTGGAAGTCTGGGAAGTCTCGGACGGCGCTTTCAGTTCGCTCGTGGCGTCGTCGTCCAGCATCTTCAACAACTCGGAATACCTGCGCCTCGATCTGACGGGCGACAAAACCTTCGGTCTGCGCGTGAATTTCGAGGACATGGTCTTCGATCAAACGGCCCGGGTGACGTCCGAGTCCTACGGTCTGGCGTGGTTGGCCAAGCCCTACGAGACACTTTATTGGAACGGCGGTGCGACCAATGGCACGTGGAGCGGCCTCAGCAGCAGTTGGAACGCGAGTCCTCCGGGCACCAACGCGCCGACCGACGCCATCACCACCGCGCTCGACCAGCTCGTCATCGCACCCGGTGCGAGCAACTCGCTGACCATCGCAGTCGATGGTACGCAGATGGCCCGCCGTATCGATGTGCAGAGCGGGGCAGTGACTTTCACCGGAACCAACGGTGCAGCGGTTAACCTGCAAAACGGCGGTCTGGCCCTTGGCGCCGGCGCTGGCGGCAACGCGACGCTGGCCTCTTCGGTTTCCCTGCTGCTGTCTGGAGATCAAGCATGGAGCAATGCGTCATCTTTTGCTTTGAATGTAGGAAGTGCCGTCATTGGCCAGGGTGGCGTGAGTCTGTGCAACACGGGTGCAGGTTCCATCGTGATCTCCGGCGTGATGAATAGCGTGGGGGCCATCACCAACAACGGCACGGGCAGCGGAACGACCACGATTTCGGGTGTTATCGGCACCAATGTCACCGGGGTTGCGCAAGATAGTGCGACGAGCAGGTTGATTTTGGCCGGCACGAACACTTACACCGGCCACACCACCGTGGCGGAAGGGGAGTTGGTGGTGGACGGCGATATTTCGTCGAGCGCAGCCACCACAGTGCAGGCGGGTGGCATTCTCTCCGGAGCCGGCAGGGTTGGAGACACGATCATTCTGGCGGGTGGCACGGGCAGTCCGGGGAATTCTCCGGGCACCATGACGGTGGACGGAAATCTCATCTGGAACGGCGCCGGCAATTACAATTGGCAGATCCACGACGCGATTGCCACGGCGGGCGCGCCGCTCGGCTGGGATCTTTACGATGTAACCGGTTTTCTTGATCTGACCGCCCTCACGCTCGGGAGCAAGTTCAACATCAACCTCTGGTCGCTCTCGGGCGTCGGCCCCGATGTGAATGGTGACGCGTTCAAGTTCGATGCCGGGCAAAACTACACATGGACCATCGTTGCGACCGATCTCGGCATCGTGGGTTTCGATCCGGGTGAGTTTAACATCAACGTTGCTCCCACCAACGGTGCCGGGGGATTCTCCAACGCCCTGCTCGGCGGTGCCTTCGGCGTGCGCGTCAGTGGGAATGACCTGCAACTCACCTTCACCGCGGTCCCCGAGCCGGGAACATGGGCCGCGGCGGTGTTGTTGGTTGCCGCGGCGCTCGTTTTGCGCCGGCGGCACTGGAAGCGGGCCTGAGCTTCCGAGGGTAGGGACGCGCGGCTCGCGCGTCCCTACCTTTCTTCAGCGACGGCGTCGCTTCAGGTTGTTGCCGCATGCGGCTCGGCTGCGTCCGCTGACCGCAACGCGGCCTTTGGTGCGAGGACGCTCGCACCAAACAATGATCGCCCCGGCGATCTCTGGCCTGTTGCGGTCCCCTGACGCAAGGTCAGGGGCGCCGCGAATTGCCGGCTCCCTGCCGTAACGCGCCTTGAAGCCTGGCTGAATTGTGCCAAATTTGTCACAGCTCTGCGACTTGAGAGTCGAGTTGAGTGATCGTGAAATCCCTCCGGATCAATATTTTGTATGTGAGCCTCGGCCTGCTGGCCGCCGGTATTCCGCGGGGTATGGCCGGGATTGACGACGCCTCGCGTTACACTCCGGGCAGTTCGGGGGTGACCCGCTGGATGAGCAACGGGCACCGCGGGGATATCGAGTTCGGGGTTTGGTCCTTTGAAGCGGTGGCGCATGGCGGTAGCGCCGGAAGGTTCATTGGCAGTTCGACCGCAGGGGCAGGGGACATCAACACGGGCGGGCAATCCTTCGGGCTTTTTGCCAATCCCAATATCAGTCCCACTCCTTATGCGGCAGCGGTCCGGAAATTCGCCAAGCCGTCCCTGACAACCGGCGATGTCTTCAGCTTCAAGCTGACGGTGAACAATCGCAGTCCGGGCAACCGCGGCTTCGATCTGCGCAACGCTGCCGGCACTGGCGTCTTCAATTTCGACGTCCGCAGCGGAGGTTATTATGTCAATGGCGATAACGGGGCCTCGCTCAATGCGAGCCACAATGCCAATACGGTCTTCACCTTTACCTTCACCCAACGCGAGCGGCGGGTGGACTACACCATCCAGCGCACGGGCGGGATCACGGCCAGCACCTCGGGATCTTTCAATGCCGACTCCGGCACGATTGAACATGTGCGCTTTTACATCTCCGGAGCCAGCACGGGCGATGCGAGCAACCTTTATTTCAATCAATTCTCCTTAACGACCGAGTCGCGTGGGGATGCGCCGCTGACCATCGGGGAGCGGAGGATTCCGGGAAGGAACCCGTCGTATCTGCTGCGTTTCAGTGATCCGAATACGAACATCACCAGCGTCACAATGCGTCATGGCGGCGATAATTTCGTCAATAGCTACAGTCTGACCAAGGGCGGGGACGGGGTGTGGTCGATTGATATTCGCAACGTGCTCGTCACGCCGGGCGGTGTGCCGCTGCAGCCTGGCTGGCATGAATTCAAGTTCCGGCCGAACAGTGACTGGGAACCAGGCGACAACCGCTGGCTTTACCTCGACGGTCAGGGGCGCATCGCCATGCCGCCGGCGGTTTATCTCCTCTGGCAGAAGGACCCGACAACGACCATGACGGTGAACTGGTATAACTACGAGACGGGGCAGAACCAGTTGCGTTACCGCCTGCTGGGTGCCGGGGCATGGAGCACTTTGGCCGCCACGACTCAGCCCTTCCCGCATACCGAGCGCTACATTCACACCGCGGAAATCACCGGCTTGTCTCCAGGCACGAATTACGAGTTCCAAGTCGATGGCTATGACGAGACTTTCAGATTCCGCACCATGCCGGCCACGCTCTCGCGTCCGATAGAATTTGGGGTGGGCGGCGACGTGTCGATCGGTGCGGTGGCCGATGCCATGACCGCCGCCATCTCGGCCAAAGACCCCGACTTTCTCGTTATTGGCGGAGACCATGCCTACGACGACGCCAAGGCAGAGAACTTTTGGATGTGGGAGCGCTACATGGAGTCGTGGTTCCGCCACGCGCGGGCCCCGGGCGGACGGATGATCCCGCTGGTCGTGGGTATCGGCAACCACGAGGTCCGTTACGGTTATGGGGCGAACCATCCGGACTTCGACAACACCGCCGCGTGGCGCGACCGCTACGCCAGCTACTACTACCGCACGTTTGCCTTCCCCGGGGCGGCGCAGCCTTACGGCGTGCTCGATTTCGGGAACTACCTCAGCCTGATCATCACCGATACCGAGCACTCCAGTCCGGTCATCACAGGAACAGACGCGCAGACGCAGTGGCTGACCGGTGTGCTTGATGCGCGGCGAACCGTGCCGCACCTCCTCCCGGTGCACCACGTGCCCGCTTACACGAGCTACCGATCTTTCAACGAAGCCATCAGCCAGCGGCTCCGTCAGCATTGGGTGCCGCTCTATGAGAGCCGCGGTGTGCAACTCGTCTTCGAGCACCACGACCATACCTTCAAACGCACCAAGCCGCTGCTCGGCGGGGTCGAGAATGCCAATGGCATCCGCTACGTAGGAGACGGCCTGTGGGGCATCGACAGTCGCCCGCCAGACACCTCGCGCTCCTATCTCGATGTAGCCAACGAGAAACACCACGTGCATCTCGTCACCATCACCGCGTCCAACCGGACGGTGGAAGCGGTGGACACGAACGGTGCCTTCTTCGGCGGGCAAATTGTCCAGACGATCGACGGTATTCCGTCCGCTCCGATTGCTCCCATGCTGACGAGTTTGGCCACAAACTCTGCATCCTTTGCCTGGACGCCCGTGGCCAACGCGACGAATTACGTCATCCTGCGCAATGGCACGCAGATCGGCACGACGACATCGGCGAATTTCACCGACAATGCTTGGACTGCCTCGAGCGGCGCGAGTTACCAAGTGGTCGCCAACAACCGCGCGGGTAGTTTCACCAATAGCTCCGCTGCGCCCGGCGCGCGTCAGGTCTGGAACGTGACGAACAACCTGCCATGGAACAGCACGGGCGAGGGGGCTTCGACGGCGGATCCCGATGCCGACGGCATGGTCAACCTCGCGGAGTATTTCCACGGTCTCAACCCGCGCGTGGCGGAGGCGGCTTCGGCCGCGGTGATCCACACAGGAGATGTTGCCGCCGTGGCGGTGCGTTACCGCGTCAACCCCGGCGCTGCCGGCGTGCAAAGCCGAGTGGAGCGGACGGCGGACTTGCTCGCCGGTTCATGGACGACCAACGGTCTATCGGCGACCGAGCTCACCGGCGAATGGTCCGGCTGGCGTTCCGTTTCTATGCCGATTTCCGCGGGGCCATCGCAAGAGTTCCTCCGCCTTATTATCAGCGAGTAAGACCTGCTTTTTTTTTGGGGGGGGTGCTGCCCTTGGGTTCATGCCGGATCGGCCTCCGGTTGCGGTTCTCACATTGGGGTTGGGGCAACTTGCTCTGTTAAAGGGGCCTGGTGGGGTGGCGGCAAACCACTTGACAGTTGTTACCACAAGATGTTGAATTACCCCATGCTACACCCCAGAGCTCTCCCGGTTCTTCTCTTGGCCGCTGCGCTGACAACGCAGTCCTTCGCCCAAACCGTGGTCCAAGGCGAAGCCTTCGGTTATGTCAAACTCAACATCGCAGCCGGCACCGGGACCTCGAAGCGGACGACGCTTCTTTCCCTTCCTCTGCTCGACGAAGCGAGTGTCACCGGAAAGGCAGCCGGACGGATCACGGGTGTCACTTCCAACACCATCACGGCTTCCGGCGCGGGTTGGGCTGCCGGTCAACTTTCCGCCGCGGCCACGCCCTACCTCCTCGAGATCACCAGCGGGAATGCCCAAGGCCGCATGCTCCTCGTCTCGACGACGGCGGCGAACACATCGGACACCGTGACGATCGACGCGGACGAAATCACGCGGGTGGGAAACCTTACTAGTTTGGAATTGTTGGCGGGGGACGGTAGCAACTATCGCATTCGGCCAGTCGATACCCTCAGCTCGTTCTTCGGGACGCCGGAAACCACGCTCATTCAAGGAGGCAGTAGTGCCAACACGGCAGACACCGTGACGATCGTGATGAACGGCAGTGCGACAACTTACTTCTACAACACCGCCGTCACGCCGCGCCGCTGGGCTCGTGTTGCTCTGGGCAGTCCAGACTCCTCCAATGTGCCACTGCTGCCACACGCCGGCGTGCAATACGCGCGCATCGCCAACACCCCGCTCGAATTCATCGTGACGGGCAAGGTTCCCACCGGCCAAAGAAAAGTTCCGATCAGGGCCTCCGGCACGACCTTGCTGGCGCCTTTTTGGCCGGTCAGTCAGACGCTGGCCGGGTTGGGATTGCAAAACACGCCCGGCTGGGCTTCAGGCGCCTCACCCGCCACCGCGGATACTCTCGTCTTGTCCTCCGGAGGATCGGTTAACACCTTTTTCCATGATGGCACCAACTGGCGACGAACGGGCTTGGGTAGCCCCGTGTCCAACTCCAATGTGGTGCCGGTCGGAACTGCGCTCCTGATTAACAGAAAGAGTGGTGCGACAACTTTTGGCACCTATCAGCAGTCCGCACCCTACAATCTCCAGTAACCAATCCCCCAACGCTCACGCTCCATGAAAGCTATACTCCTCGCCTCCCTCGCTCTGACCTTGAGCAGTTTTGCCACTCCCTCATTTGCCCAGACCCTCACGCTGCTTGGAAGCAATGACTTCACCATCGACCCGGG
>JBIKXZ010000131.1:0-6629 GCA_044355525.1 Chthoniobacterales bacterium | reverse complement strand
GGAGTCTGTTCAATCAGACCTTGCCGGCGACGGAGATCATCGTGGTGGATGATGGATCCACCGACTCCACCGCTGAGGCGGCAGAGTCGGAGTTTGCAGTTTTCAGTCGTCAGTTGGCAGGAAATGCAAGAATTCCGGAGTTTAAGGTGATCCGGCAGGCGAACGCCGGGCCGGGAGCGGCGAGGAATCGGGGATTAGCGGAGAGTAAGGGGGAGTTTATTCATTTCTTCGACAGCGATGACATTGCTGCGCCGAACAAGCACGAGGTGCAGGTGCGGGCTCTCCAAGAAAGCGGCGCGGACATTGCCTACGGGCCGTGGGTGAAGGGGCGGATAGCGGTCGTAGAAAAGCTGCAAAGCGAAAAAGCTGACACGCTGAAACCCGCCACCAGTCACCCGTCACCCGTCACTTGGCACTTTGTGCCCGAGGGGCATGTTTTGCAGCAGAAGGGATTGCCTAAGGGCAATCTGATCAAAGAGCTTCTTACGCGCTGGTCGATTGTGCCGCAGGCGTGCCTCTTCCGTCGATCGATCGTGCAAAAGGCCGGCGGATTTCCCGATGATATGTTCATCGCCGAGGATCAACTGATGTTCCTGCGCTGTCTGCTTGGCGGTGCCAAAGTGGTGCACACTCCCGGGACAATCGCCTTCTACAGACTGGGAGACGCGGGAAAACTTACCGAGTCTGCCGCTGCAAGTTCGAGGCGTGTTACGGATTGGTTGTGGTTTCTGGAGAGAGCAGTAGCGGAGTGTCGGACAAAAGATATCGAGCCGGGACAGTGGCTCGGTTTTGACCGGCGACTGTGGGTGGCCCGCAGGTTATTGTCGGCCGACAGTCTCACGGAATACGGTCCTGCGTGTCGGCTGCTTTATCCGATTATGTCTGCGGTGGATCGCTGGTGCGGCGGTCTCAAAATGAGACTGAAGGGCGACAGGCAAAACGTGTCCTTTCAGTGTGGTCCGATAACCTACGACTACTTGAAGCTTTTTCCCGCCTCGTGATCACCAACAAAGCCAGTTCACTGAAGTGGTGGATATTTGAAGACGCCCTGCGGGATCGTAGGGGTCACTGGTCGGAGTATTTGCAGACCTTTCGACGGGGGCTTGAAGCCGAAGGTGATGAAGTCCGCATCTTCGCCGACCAACAATGCGAGCCCGCGCTGGCCGAGACTCTCGGTGCAAAACCGGTTCTGCCCAAGTCGATCTGGGCGCGGATGAGCGACGGCGCGCCGAAGTGGCGTCGCCTGCTGCGCATCCCTTCCCACGGCTTCGCGACCTACCGCACTGTTTCCAAGCTGCTCTCTGGCTGCTCTGCTCTCCATGCTCCTCTCCGACCCGTGGGCTCTCCGAGCCAGAGGCGAAGCTCCGCGCTCCCTGCTGGTCGGGCCCTGCCCGACCTAATCTTCGTTCCCACCGTGCTGGTGCACCACCTAGCAGGGTGGGTGCCTCTGATCAAATGGAAGCTCCGCGACTTTTGCGGACGGATCCTTCTCTTTTTCCCCAATGCTCCCGTTTACCTGGACAACGATGGCAATGCCCGGATCCCTTCGGATCCCACGGCGAAACTTTTCCTGTTCTGTATCAGGGCGCTGCGTAATGAGGTGGCGGCCGGAAAGGTCGTGCTCGGAGCCGAGACGGAGCCGATGACCAGGGCCTTGACCCAAGCGACTGGCGTTCGATTCACCTATCTTCCACATCCGGTGGAACTCTCTCCTAAGTCTTCACCAGCCACCCGCGACTCGGTTGGTCGCCTGGGCGACCCATCTCCGCAGACTCCGGTATCAGTTGATCGCCAAGGCGACCTATCTACGGCTTCGCCTCCGGTTCCCGCTACTTCTGCTGATCCTATCGTCTTCGGTTGCTACGGCGCGGCCCGCCACGAAAAGGGAAGTGACATCCTGCAGCGCGCCATCGCCTTGGTGCTGGAGAATCGCCCCGATATGCGGGCAAGCTTTGTTTTCCAATGGATAGAGGATTTTGCGGATGAGGAGGGCCAGGTGGTCCGTCTGGATCCGGAAGTCGCCGCCCATCCCAAGGTGCAGGTGATCCGGGAGCACTTTAGCGAAGGCGGCTACGAGAGACAATTGGCCGCCACCGACGTGATGCTCTTGCCCTACCGGAATCCCTATCGCTTGCGTGTTTCGCGGGTGGTTATCGAGGGAATGATTCTTGGCATACCGCTTGTCGTCACGCGCGGAACGACGCTCTGGGACCAAGCGTCGCGATACGGCTGCGCCACGGCATGCGAAGAGGAATCGGCCGAGAGTTTGGCCAGCGCAATCTTGGCGCTGTTCGACGAATACGAAGAAGCGTCCCGTCGGGCCAAAGACTGCCGAGCCGAGGCGCTGAGGCACTTTTCGGTCGCGGAATTCCGCAACCGGCTGCTATCGAAGAGTGAGTAGCTCATGAATTCCAAGGTTCTGGCCGGCAGTCTGCTAGCTTTTCTCTACAACGGCCTGATCGGCCGTCTTCCCTCGCGTTGCCTGCGTTCCGCTTACCTCAAGCTCTACTTGGCGCGTTTTGGTCGCGACACCGGGGTGCAGATGGGGTGCCGTTTTCTCAACGGGCGGAAGGTCTTTTTGGGCGATCGGAATGTGATCAACTTCGACTGCCTTCTCGACGGGCGCCGGTATGCCATCCGCGTGGGAAATGATGTTTCCATCGGCCCCGAGGCCTCGATCCTGACCTTGGGCCACGACCCGCAGTCGCCGGACTTTGCGGACAAGGGCGGCGATGTGGTCATCGGCGACCGTGCATGGATTTGCTACCGCGCCATTATCTTGCCCGGGGTCACTGTTGGAGAGGGTGCCGTGGTCGGAGCGGGCGCCGTCGTATCCCGCGATGTCGAGCCATACTCGATTGTCGCCGGTTCGCCTGCGCGTCGGGTCGGAGAAAGGTGTCGCGATCTTGTTTTTGTGTGCGACTACAGGCCTTTACTGATCTAAATAGGCCTTTGCGCATCACTTGCCATGGAATCGACGATATCAACGCATCTCCGCAGAACCTGGACTGCCGCCCGGATGGGTTTTTTTTGGCAGGGAACTTCGCGCTTTGATCCTCCGCGCAGTTTTCGCTGGAACAGGAAACAGTGGGTGCTCTCTATGCCGCCCGAAGACGCCATCAAAGGGGTGTTTCGGGACGTAATGTTGGACGACGAGTATGGCATCCGGTCTCTCCACAGCGCTCCCGAGACCATTATTGATGTTGGGGCTAACATCGGAATCTTCAGTTTATGGGCGGGGGCGAATTATCCCCGCGCTTTGATCCACAGCTACGAACCCAACCCGACAATCCAACATGCTCTGGCTGAAAACGCGCGGCAGGTGGAAGCAATGGTTTTTGCGGAAGCTGTTGGTCGTACAGACGGAAGTGTATCGCTTCGGGCCCACCAAGGTGAGTCTGTCGCCGGGCGCTGCGCCATCGGCCATGCCGGGGATACACCTCTTACTTCGCTGCGGACCGCCATTTCACGAATAGGCGGCACTTGTGACTTGCTCAAAATTGATTGCGAGGGAGCTGAATGGGATATTTTGAAAGATCCTGGCTGTTTCGACGGTGTCCGGTCTGTCCGGATGGAATACCACCTTTTCGACAAAGAGCATTCACTCCAAGACTTACTCGATGCGTTTCGAGCTATGGGGTTTCGAAACGTCAAGATCATCATTGACCCCGAAAGAGGGCTGGCTTGGTTCGATCGATAGGCTCGGCAAGGAGATTAAGTTATGACTGAAAATTCATCCATTGTGTCCGCAGCCAGCCGCCTCTTGGGCGAACTGCGCTCGGATTGTCTTTTTTTTCGCGGCGATTTGCCCTGCCGGCCACATACGCTCCGCGGGGTCTCGTGCACGTGCGACGAGTTTGTCCAAGTGAAGCGCCGCGGCGTGATCATCAAACTGGGCGCCGCGGGCGACGTGCTTCGTACGACGCCTCTGCTGCGCGCCGTCGATCCAATCGGCACGGGAACGAAAATCCTGTGGATCACCGACAATCCCGACCTTCTCCCGCCCGAGGCTTGCGAGGCGGTCAAGCCCACCGCACCGGTGCTCGCGCGCCTGGCGGCAGAGGAATGGGATTTTTGCTGGAGCCTCGACAAGGACATCAATGCCTGTGCCTTGGCTTCATGGACCAAAGCGAAATCCTACGCCGGATATCATCTAAAAAACGGCGTGCCCGCGCCGATCGATGACCGGGCGGTGCACAAGTTCATCAGCGGCCTCGACAATCCTTACAGCCGGGCAAACACGCTGAATTATGTGCAGGAGATCTTCGACACGGTCGGTTTGCCTTACAACGGCGAGGAATACTGGCTGCGGGAGCCGAAATCGGAATCCAGGAAGATCGCGGAGGAGATTCTGCCCGGCGACAAATGGGTTGGCTTGAACACCGGTGCAGGCGCCCGCTGGCCGACGAGAATCTGGCCCCAAGAGCATTGGGCCAAGCTCATCGAGTTGCTCAAAGCAAAGGGTCTGAAGCCCGTTATTCTCGGAGGTCCGGAGGAAGTGCAACTCAACGAGCGCCTTGCGGCCGCCACCGGTTGCCTCTGGCCCGGAGTGAAGCCGTTGGATGTTTTCTATGCCATGGTCGCGCGTTGCGAGTGCCTTGTCACGAGCGTGACCCAGGCGCTTCATCTCGCCATTGCCGCGAAGACGCCGCTGGTGTTGTTCAACAACATCTTCAACGCGCACGAGTTCGAGTTGTATGGTCGTGGAGAAGTTCTCGGGCCTCCGAACGCCTGCGATTGCTTCTACGATGCAAAGTGCCGCACCGGCCGGGATTGCATCAAAGAGATCAGCCCCGAGGTTGCCGCTGCGGCGGTTTTCAAGGCGGTCGGCATTTCCTGAGCCATACCTTTCGTGAGACGGCAGGAACTCTGCCATTTCCATGCGGATCCTTATTCATTGCCCCTTCAGCAGCGGCGGGCTGGCGGAACACGTGCACTACCAAGCGCGCGCGTTCCTGAGAAACGGCGTCGAAGCGACTGTCTTGTGCTCCACGGATTTCCTGCAAGGCCGGTCTCTGGACTATCCCGTCTCCAGGATCTATCGGCCTTTGCAGGGACGAGCGAAGCCCCGAGGACTCTGGCGTCGGGCCGTAAGTTTAGGCAAGAAGACGGCCATTTATCTGGCGATTCAGTGGCGCTTGGCCCTGGAAATCTGGCGCAGGAAGCCGGACTGGGTCCTGCTCGATAGCTATGCGGAATATCTCTCGCCTCTCTGGGTGTGGCCCCATCTGGCACTGGCGAGGCTGCGAGGCGTCGTTTATGTGGCAAACATCCATGATCCAGTCCGCGATTTCGTCGTTGGCCCGAAGTGGTGGCACGACTGGTCCGTGCAACTCGCCTACGCACCGATCAGAGTAGGCGTGGTGCATCAGCATTTGGGCGATCGCAGCATCATCCCCGCGCACGTCAGCGTTGTGGAGGCACCCGTGGGCGTCTACGACCTGCAGCAGACAGTAGTCGAAAGCGAGGAGGTGCGGAAAACGTGGGGTGCGGACAAACAGACGGTGGTCTTTCTGTCTTTCGGTTTCATTCGCGATAGTAAAAACGTCGATCTCTTGATTCGGGCGTTGACCGCCAATCCCGGAGCCATGCTCGTGGTGATGGGCAGTGCACAGTCCTCGACGAACAAGCCGCTTTCGTTCTACAGGAATCTGGCGGCCGATCTCGGCGTAAGTGGAAGAGTCGTTTTTCGCGAGGAATTCGTGCCTGACGAAGCCCTGGCCGGATACTTCGCTGCCGCCGACTTCATTGCCGTCACTTACAGCGGCTCTTTCCATTCGCAGAGCGGAGTGCTGAACGTGGCGGCGCGAGCAGGCAGACGAGTGCTTGCCTCGGCGGGGGAAAGTCCCCTCAAGACATCTGTGCTCCGTTTCCAGCTCGGCGAGTTCGTCGAGCCGGACAACGCCGATGCGGTCACGGCCGGAATGGATCGGCTTTGCCGCCAGGCCAAGGGCGAAGTGCCGACCCCTGAAGCGGACTGGGAGGGCTACAAAGCGTATGCTTCATGGGATCGCAATGTGGGTATCATCAAGGAGGCGGCAGCGCTGTCTCGGACCGGAGGTCCAAGAAACGCGTAGCTTGCTGTAAAAATGTCCTCCAATCATTGATGAATAAACTGATTTTACTGACGAGCGGTCGTTGATTCGCAGCACGGGGAGAACTGATGGCTCAAGATTCCGTGGACCGCCATGACAAGCGTTACGTTGTTGCTTTCAACCGTGACCGCGATTCATACCAGCTTCCTCTTGCCTTGCAGGAAGATGGCAAGCTCGCGATATTGGTCACGGATCTTTACCAACCCCGCTCGCGTACAGGGCGCGCCCTGTTTCGCTCCGCTGGGCTCGGTCACCGGTTCTGTGCAGGACTTGGTGCGGAGAAGACTTCCTGGTGTTGGCGTGCCGTTTGGCTACAACTGGCTGCGCTGCGGTTTGCGCGCACTGATTCCGAACGCAACCGCATTTTCAATGCTATCGACCGGTCTCTCAGCGAGAGTGCGGGAGACGCGGCCGACAGGTTGCGATCTGGCCTCTTTCTTTACAGCGGTTACGCCCGTGAAGCCTTTCTCCGCCATGCAAGCAGCGGGCATCTGAAACTCCTTTTTGTCTACCACCCGCAGGGAGAGTTTGTAC
>JBIKXZ010000022.1:0-20517 GCA_044355525.1 Chthoniobacterales bacterium | reverse complement strand
CTTCGAAGTTATGGTGCCCGATTGGCGTGCCGTGACCGCGGTGCAAAACCTGGAACCCATCCACGGCGATCCCTTCGATCGCATCCAAGTCGTCCAAGCCCGCCACCGCGGGCTCGACATTATCAGTCGCGATCCGGTCTTTGATCGTTACGGTCTGCGTCGCGTGTGGTGAGCACCTCGCGTTTTTCCATCCATCGCGCGATCCAGATACAGGCCTCGTAGAGCAGGACCATGGGGGCGCCCATGAGGATGAGCGTGAAAATATCCGGCGTCGGTGTGATGACCGCAGCCAGCAGGAAGATCACCACAATGGCGTAGGGACGCGTGGATTTCATCTGCGCGTGCTCGAGCAGACCGACCTTGACCAGGGCCAGCACCACCACCGGCAGCTCGAAGGCCAGACCGAAGGCCAAGACGAATTGCGTGGTGAAGCTGTAATACTCGCCGACGGTCCAGGTCGGACGCCATTGCATCATCTGCGCATCCTGGAAGAAGAATTCCAGCGCGGCCGGCAAGACAGCGTAAAAAGCGAATGACGCCCCGGCGAGGAAGAGACCGAACCCGACGATCGAGGCGAGCAAGACGACCCGGCGCTCGCGCGCCGTCAGCGCCGGTAGGATGAACTCCGCGAGAAAATAAAGCAGAACCGGGAAGGAAATGACCAAGCCCGCGTAAAAGGCCAACTTGAACGAGATGGTCATCGAGTCGGCCACGCCGAGGGACTGCAGGTTGTCGATCCGCGTGGGATCCACCGCCAGAAGCGGCGCCTGCACGAAGGATGCGAGTTGGCCGCGGAAGACGAACGCCACCACCATGCAAACGCCGAGCGCGATGGCCATGCGCACCACCATACGGCGCAGATCCTCGACATGGTCGAGAAACGGCTTCGGCGTATCCCGTTCGTCGCGGAATTTGATGAATTTTTCCACGCTCATAGCCACCTCCCCGCCGCCAGCCGCGCATAAAGCCCGAGCGTGTTGGCATCCTCGATGACCCCGTGGGTCACCATCTCGTGCAATTCCTCCGGGCCGAAGGACTTCATCTCGAGGATCTGCTCCTCGCCGTCATGCACCGCGGCGGCGCGGTCCCAACGGACCTCGGTGGCGAGAAACTGATGGGTGTGTTCGTCGGTAAATCCGGGTGAAGTGAAAAATTTGCCCAAGTATTCAAGCGTGCCGGTCACCTCGCAGCCGGCTTCTTCGGACAATTCCCGACGCGCCGCCTCGGCAATGGCGTGGTCGGTAACTTCCTCGTCGATCTGCCCGGCGGGGAATTGCCAGAAGTCGCGCCGCGCCGGCACACGCTCCTCGCGGATGAGAACAAACGAGCCGTTGGGCAAACGCGGAGCGACTGTCACCCCGACCTTGCGCGTCACCTTGGTCCACTCCCGTCCCTCCGGCCGCGAGGGCGTGCGGATTGTTTCGCGAGTCACGCGCACGTGCAGGGAGTCGAGGAGGACATCTTCCCGCAACAACTCCCAACCGCCACTCATGGTTTGGCCGAGGCCAGTCGCTTGCGCCACCACGCCAAGCGTGCGGCTATCCGGCGCGGCGAGGGTGCGCCCTCGGCGGTGCGTGACTGCAGGGAGCGCTTGGCGTCCAGCACTCGCAAAGCGTCGGCCCGGAACAGCCTGCTGGCGGACTGCAGATCCTTGAGCGTCAGTTCGCGCAGCGTGACGCCGCGCTTGATGCTCAATCCCACCAATTGCCCCACGACTTTGTGCGCCTCGCGGAAAGGCAAACCCCGGCGCACCAAATAGTCGGCCCAGTCGGTGGCCACGAGCAGCGCGTCATCCGCTGCGGCGGCCATCCGTTTCTTGTCCCACTGCGCGGCACCGAACATTTCGGCGAGAATCTCGAGCGAGCTGCCGAGCGTATCCGCGGAGTCGAAGACCGGCTCTTTGTCTTCCTGCAGGTCGCGATTATACGAAAGGGGCAGACCTTTCAGCGTGGTCAGCAGCGAAACCAAATTGCCGTAGAGCCGCCCGGTTTTGCCGCGGGCCAACTCGGCGATGTCCGGATTTTTCTTCTGCGGCATCAAACTCGAACCCGTGGTGTGCGCGTCGCTCAGGCGCAGGAAGCCGAACTCGCTCGAGGCCCAAAGGATGGTGTCCTCGCAAAGCCGCGACAGATGCATGCCCGTGATGGCACAGGCGGACAGAAATTCGCAGGCGAAATCACGGTCCGACACCGCATCCATGCTGTTCTGCGAGACTCCGTCGAATCCGAGCTGTCGCGCGATGAAGGCCCGATCGAGCGCAATGGTCGAGCCGGCCAGCGCGCCCGAGCCAAGCGGCAGGATATTGGCGCGCTTTGCCGCATCGGTCAGACGGCCCGCATCGCGTTCGAGCATTTCGACGTAAGCCAGCAGATGATGCGCCGCCAACACGGGCTGGGCGCGCTGCAAATGCGTGTAGCCGGGCATGATCGCTTCCCCGGCCCGCGTGGCCAGGCCCACGAGCGACTTTTGCAGCCGCCGCACCGAAAGAACCAATGCGGCAACCTCGTCCCGCATCCACAAACGAAGGTCAGTCGCCACCTGGTCATTGCGCGAGCGCGCCGTGTGCAGCTTGGCCCCCGCTGCGCCGATTTTTTTGGTCAGCGCCGCCTCGATATTCATGTGCACGTCCTCGAGTTCCTCGCGCCACGTGAATTTGCCGGCGCGTATCTCTTTGGCAATGGCGTCCAGTCCGCGCTTGATCGCCGCCAGTTCCCGTGCCGTCAAAAGCCCCGCCCTGCGCAGGGCGGCGGCGTGAGCTTTGGATCCGGCGATGTCATGCAAGGCGAGGCGCCGGTCGAAGGAGACCGACTCGCCATAGGCGCGCAGCCGCGCCGACGGATCCTGCGTGAATCTTCCGTGCCACATATCAGACCACGGCGAGCACCTCGCGTCCGCTCTTGCGGCAGACGCCCTTCAATTTCAATTCGTCGCACCGCGCCTCGATGCGCACCTGTTTGTTGGCCGGCGTGAAACCCATCCGCTTGGCCATGCAATTCTCGAGTAACTCCATGTTGAGATCCTCGAACTCGAGGATGGTCTGGCAATCGAGGCAGATGAGATGGTTGTGGTGCGGATGATCGACGAAGTTCGGATCGTAGACCTTTCGTCCCTGCCCGAGGTCGAGTTCGCGCAAAAGCCCGCTTTCCACCAGAATCGGTAGCGTGCGGTAAACCGTCGCCCGACTGACCGTCCGCTCGATGCCGCGGGCCATGTCGAGCAGCTCGTCGGCCGTGTAATGCCGGTCCGTGCTGAACGCCGCCTCGATGATGGCATCGCGTTGCGTGGTCTTGCGCAGGCCCTTGCCGGCAAGGAACTCGCGGATCTGGTTGCGCACGACCTCTTCCATGGGTGGGTTCGGCGCCCTTGCGCCACAGCGGATACTCCGCGCCCCCTCCCCACGGGTCAAGACTCGGTGCCCACCGCCGAAATTTCTCCCGTCCGCCTCCGGAAATGGCACAATGCCCCGATGCGCTCGCTGGACCGGGATTCCCTCAAACACGCCGCCGCCGTTTACGCCGTCCGTTTCGTGGAACCCGGCACTATCATCGGCCTCGGCACCGGCTCGACCGCCATCCACGCCGTCCGCGAGATCGCTCGCCGCCATGCCGCGGGCGAACTCCCCGGACTCCGCTGTTTCGCCACCTCGTCGGAAGTGGCCCGCGCCGCCGAGACCGCCGGACTCCCGCTCATCGACGCCGAAGGCCCGGCCATCATCGATCTGACCATCGACGGCGCCGACGAGGTCGATCCGCAACTCAATCTCATCAAGGGCGGCGGCGGCGCCCTGCTCCACGAAAAAATCGTCGCGCAGGCCAGCAAGCGCGAAATCATCGTGGTCGACGAAGCCAAAATGTCCCCGCAACTCGGCACGCTTTACCGCCTGCCCGTCGAGGTGATTCCCTTCGGCCGCGCCGGACAATGGCACTTCCTCCACGAACTCGGCGGCCACCCCGAATTGCGCACCAAGGAGGACGGCACACCCTACATCACCGACGAGGGCAATTTCATTTATGACTGCACCTTCGGTCCCATCGCCGATCCCGAGGAACTCGGCGCCGAACTCCACGCCCGCAGCGGCATCGTCGAACACGGACTGTTCCTCGGCATGGCCGACGATGTCATCGTCGCCGGACAAAGCGGCCTCCGCCATCTCCAGCGCGACCCAGTCACCGGCCAAGTCCGCGAAGTTGCAGTAGAGTAGAAGCGGCGTCCCCGCCGCTTAACGTCATCAGAAAAGCGGCAAGATGCCGCTTTTACTTTTTCCCGTCCCCCCAAACCTTCGACAACCGCCCGCCCGGCACCGGCGGAATGGCCAACCCATCCGGCGCATAATGCGCCACATCGTTGAACAAGGTCAGTCTTCCATTCATCGAATTGCGAAAATCCAAAATTGTCAGCGACGCCGGATTCAAATCCAAATGGTCACGATACCGCCGCGGATCGAACCCGAGAATTGCCCCGAGCAACAACCGGATCGTCGCTTTGTGCGAGACCACGCAAATCATCTCCCCTTCGTGCGCCGCCACCGCGCGCAAAAGCGCCGGCATGGCCCGCGCCGCCACAGCCAGACCAGTCTCGCCGCCCTCCGGCGCGAAGTTGTAAGGATCCTCCTCCCATTTCACATACATGTCGCCGAAGCGCGTCTCCGCCTCCTGCCGCGTCAATCCTTCCCACACGCCGTGGTTGATCTCGAGGAAGCCGGCCTCCGGTTCCACCGCTTGGCCGTGCGGCGCCGCCAAGATCCGCGCGGTTTCCATCGTCCGATCCAGCGGCGAAGCAAAGAATGCCGCGATCGGCTGACCGGCCAAGCGCCGCGAGAGAGCTTCCACCTGACGCCGACCTTCGTCGCTCAACTCCACATTGGTCGCCCCGGCAAAACGATCCTCTGCCGATAAGACGGTTGCCCCGTGGCGGACGAGAAACACGCGCGTCTTCATGACGCTTGTCTACCCGCGACCAGCCGCGGACGCCAGTCCGCGACATGATCGAGGCATTCCGCGATGGCCGGAGCGATCAACTGCAAACACTCCGCGATCGCCGATGGACGCCCCGGCAAATTGACGATCAACGAACGCGCGGCAATCCCCGCCACCGCCCGCGTCAAAATCGCCGTGGGAACTTTCCCGAACGACTCCATCCGCATGATCTCCCCGAAGCCGGGCAACTCCTTCTCCAGCACTGCCCGCGTTGCCTCGGGCGTGACATCGCGCGCCGACGGACCCGTGCCGCCCGTCGTCACGATCAAAGGCAGCCCGTCGTCCACCATGGCCCGCAGCGTTTCCTCGATCGCCGTCCGGTCGTCCGGCAAGACCCGCGCATGGAATTCCATCTCCTCGTCGAAAAAGCCGCGCAACACCCGTTCGATCTCGGGACCGCTCGCATCCTCGTAAACGCCCGAGGCCGCGCGGTCACTCAGCGTGATTCGTCCGACGGAGAATTTCGGCCTGTCCATGGCCGCACTCTAAGCGCACACAAAAATCATACCAAGGCTATTGACACCACAACCTGTTGTGGTGTTTTCTTGTCTAAGTTAGCCAAAACCACCATGCGTTGCCCCCGTTGCGGAGACATGCGCGACCGCGTGATCGACTCGCGCACCATCCAGGAAGGCGAGCGAATTCGCCGCCGCCGGCAATGTGTCGCCTGCGGCACACGCTACACCACTTACGAAGCCATCGAGCAGATCGAACTCCGCGTGCTCAAACGCGGCGGACGCACCGAACCCTTCCACCGCTACAAATTGCTGAGCAGTCTTTCCAAAGCCTGCGAGAAGCGTCCGATCAAACTCGAAACCCTCGAGCGCCTCGTCGATGAAATCGTCACCGAACTCGGCGCCGAAACCGGACGCGAAGTCCCCAGCCGCCTGATCGGACTGCGCGCCATGGAAAAACTCCAAGCCGTCGATCCCGTGGCCTACGTCCGCTACGCCTCGATCTACCGCCAATTCCAGGAAGCCGGCGAATTCGTCGACGAGGTCGAGCAAATGCGCAAGCGCACCCCGCGCCGCGCCGACCAACCCGAGCTTTTCAACGTGCCGGCCAAAGCACCGAAGGAACCCGCCGTCCCCGCATGATTGCTTTCGCCGACAATCTCCCGCTGGTCCGCCTCCCGGACAAGCGCGCCATCAAATACGAGCGCGCCTGGCTGGAACGCGCCGTGGCCGAGGCCGCCGAGGAGGCCGGTTACGACCGATGGTGGCTCGCCCCGCACGTTGCCGAGAGCGTGACCAGTTACCTCGAACGGGAATTCGAGGAAAACATCATCGCCAGCCAATGCCTGCGCACCCTCGTCTCCAGCGTGCTGCAGGTCATCGGCTACCCCGAAGTCGCCCGCGGATTCAAACTCCCCGAACCGCCCGTGCGTATTTCCCTCGCCGCCCTGGCCGAATCCGCCGGCACCGGCTACGAACTCGCTTTCTTCCACGAATTGGACCGCACCCTGCGCCGCGTCCTCTCCTCCCGCAGCTCGCGTATCGAACTCTGCGACCTCGCCGCTTGCGTCAAACGCCTCCGCCGCGCCAGCACCTGGCGCAAGGACTGCGCCGCCCTGCGCAACGAAATTGTCGCGCATGTGCGCGGACAAGCCGTGCGCCTGCGTCGCAAACGCGGACTCGAACTCGAGCTGACATGACCCTTTTCGAGCGCATCGCCGCCGGCGAAATCCCCGCGGATATCGTCCGCAACGACGACGAAATCCTCGCCATCCGCGACATCAACCCGCAAGCCCCCGTCCACATCCTGATCATCCCGCAACGCGTCATCCCGCGCATCGGCCAAGCCCGCGACGCGGACGGCGCGCTGCTCGGCCAGCTACTCCTCGCCGCTCGCGATATCGCCAAACAGGAAGGCCTCGACGAAACCGGCTACCGCTTGGTCATCAACCACGGCCCCCACGCCGGCGAAAGCGTTCCGCATCTGCACATCCATCTCCTCGGCGGACGCCCGCTGGACTGGCCCCCGGGTTAGGGTTCGGTTCGTCGCCGGGGACGAATCCACTGGATCAGCACTATCTCCTCAAATCCCCAAGCCACCGCGCCAACCCACCGCGTTCGACAATCCATCGCCACACGATCCATCCGGCGACAAAGCCGAGGAACGCGCCCGCGGCCACATCGGAAATATAGTGCGCATTCAACTGCACGCGTGACCAAGCAATGGCTAGCGCAGCGAGCAGACCGACCGTTCCCCATCCGCGACGGGATAGAAACAGCGGGTAGAAAAACCCGAACGCGCACGCCGCGTGTGAAGAAGGGAATCCCTGGAAATCGTGCTGCAAAGTCACCCAGCGCCCCTCGTGCCGCGGGCCATACCATCCGTGCTGCACATTCTCCACGCGGGGCCGGACCCGGCCGGTGCCGAGCTTGGTCACATTGGACACCATGCCGGCGAGGACTCCGGCCAGAAGCATGGCCGTGACCACACGCGCCCACTCACGCCTGCGGAGGCGCAGCGAAAGCCACAGCGCGATGATCCCGCCACCGAAGAGCCAAGGAAAGTCCCCGTAAAAAGACAGCGCGCGAGCCGTATCTTTCCATGACCGCCCCGCGCCGCCGCGCACCGCTTCGAGCACCGGCTGGTCCCACACGGCGAAACCCGCGACCATCAGGCCCAGCGCGCTCGCGGCGAAAAAACACGTCCAAAGCAAAGCGGCACGGCTCTTCATCGCGAGCATTGTGTCCGGCAGCGCGGCAAACTCACGGTAAAAAGACCGCGGCGGTGAGCGGCGGGAGGTCGGCCAGCAACTCGTTGCCGATGCGGCGCATGACCGCCGATCCGCCGTCGGAAACAAACACGGCACGCACCGTGTCTTCCGGCCATCCGTCGGGCACGGCGAGCCGGACCGTTTGCGGCGATTCGCTGCGGTTGAAAGCCACCAGGGCGCGGGCCCGTCCTTCAGTGCGCTCGAACACCAGCGTGTTGGCCGCATCATCCGTGGCCAGCCAGCGGAACGCACCCGTGTTGAGCACCGGCGTGCTGCGGCGCAGTGCGACGGCCGCGGTGAAAAACGAGTGCAGATCGCGGTCGAACGTCACCTCGTGCGGCCCGACGCGTTGACCGTTCGGCCCCATGAATTCCGCATCGTAATTCAGGTCCTCCCAAATCATCGGCTTGCGGCAGTCGGGATCATTGGCCCCCCACATACCCGCCTCGCCGCCGTAGTAAATGAAGGGCGTCCCCACATACGTCATCTGCAAGACGACCGCCATGCGCACCAGCTTCCACGCACGCTGGTCCGGCTTCTGCCAGCGGTATTCGGGATTGTTTTTAGGCGACACGCTGCCGCCGACCGCAAGATCGAACTCATGCGGCTTTTTGTATCTTGTGCCCGGCCGTCCGTCGAACGCCGCCGAGCCCGCGCGCGGGGTGTCATGCGAATCGAGCAGATTTTGCAGCCGCAAGGCTCTCACCTCCGGCCAGGTCGCCCGCGTGCGGTCCAGCCACGCGGTGAATTCCGACGGCTTGAGCGCCGTATCGAACAGCCACCCTTTTACCGGCATGGCAAAACCCTCGTAGTTCATCGTCGCGTCGAAGTTCCCGCCGAGCGTGACCTCGTGGGCATCCTTCCAGATTTCCGTCACCGTGTAGGCCGCGGGATTGATGCCATGAACGAGCGCGTTCCATTCCCGCCAGAATGCGTTGGGCACCATCCACGCCACATCGAGCCGCCAGCCGTCCACCCCGCGCGAGACATCGCCATCGGGCTGCATCCATCGGCGGGTCACGGCCAGCAAATAGTCTTTCACACCGGGCACCAAGTCGCCGCCCTCCGCCGTTTCCACCTCGGCAAATTCCGGCAATTCCTTGATCCCGTGCCACCCCTGCCAGCGGAACTCGTCCTCCGGCGTATCGGGGTTGTTCCACGACTCGACGACGAACCAATCCTTGAAACGCGAGGCCTGCTGGTTTTTCCGCAGGTCCTCGAAAGCGAAAAAGCCGAGGCCCGCGTGGTTGAAGACGCCGTCGAGAATGACGCGCATCCCGCGCTCGCGCGCCTGCTTGACCATCTCGAGGAATAGTTTGTCGGCCGCCGTCCACTGCCAGGTCGCCGGATCTTCCGTCTCGGACGCGATGATTTTCAGGTCGCCTTCCGGATCCGGACCGAACCACGGATCGACATGATGGAAACTGAAAGTGTCATATTTGTGATGCGAACCGGACCAGAAGACGGGATTGAGATAAATCGCGTTGACGCCGAGGTCGCGCAGGTAATCGAGCTTGTCGATGATGCCCTGGATGTCCCCGCCGTAGCGCCGTTCGGCCACGGTCCAATAAAAATCCTCGCTCTTGGCCTGCTCCCAAGCGTCACGCGCATACCAATCGGACGTCCACGCCCGCGGTCGCCACGATTCCGGCGTCCATTGCTTGGCGCCGAGACTGTCGCGCACCGGATCATTGGACGGATCGCCGTTGCGGAAACGCTCGGGAAAAATCTGATACCAGATCGCGGAGGCCTGCCAGGCCTTGGGGTCGGGTTTGGCTTCGAAGGCCGAGGCCGGTCCCGCGGGCGCGGTGATCAGGAGAAAGACAAGCAATGCGCGGATCATGGGAGTCCTCCCAGCTTGCGCAGGATTTTCGCCTCGGCTGCGGTCAGGGGCATGACGCTCAAACGCGACTGCCGCAGCAACGCGACTCCGCTCAGACCGGGCTCGGCCTTGATCTGATCGAGGGTCACCGGAGTGCGGCACGCGCGCACCGGCGCCAAATCAACGCACGACCAGTCTCCGTCCTGCGCCGTCTTGTCCGCGTAAGCTTCGCGCGCCACCTTGGCCAGCCCCACCACGCATTTGCCCTGCACGCTGTGGTAATAAAAGACCTCATCCCCTTTCTTCATGGCGCGCAGATTGTTCCTCGCCTGGAAATTCCTCACTCCCGTCCACGCCGTGCCTTTGTCGCGCACGAATTGCTCCCACGGATAGGAATCCGGCTCTTGTTTGACCATCCAGTGTTTCATGATCCGACCACCGCTTCCGGGCGCAGCCGGCCGTCGATGAAATCGCGGATGTTCTGCACCGTGCCCAGGTTGATCCGCTCGATCGCTTCGACGCTGTTGAAGCCGACGTGCGGGGTGAAAAAAACATTCTCATGGGCGAGCAATTGCCGGTTGCGCATGATGCCCTGCAGTTCGCGCAGGCGTTCCTCGCGGCGCTCGGTGTCGCCCCCGGGAGTGGAAATGGCATGGATCTTCTGCACGATCTGCGCGCCGATGATGCGCGAAGGATCGGCTTTGAAGGCCGCCTCGTCCTCGAGCACATCGAGCCCCACCCCGCCGATCCGGCCGCTGTTGAGCCCGCGCAGCAGGGCGTCGATGTCGACCAGCGCCCCGCGGGCCGTGTTGATGAGGATCATGCCGGGCTTGCACCGTCCGAGGCGCCGCTCGTCGAGAACGTGGCGCGTGCGCGGAGTCAGCGGGATGTGCAGGGTGATGATGTCGGACTCGCGGAGCAGGCGGTCGAGCGGGACGTAGCGGAACCCCAGTTCCGACTCCAGCGACGCATCGCGATTCCGGTCGAAGGCGAGACAATTCATGCCGAAGGCCCGGGCAATATGGATGACCAGACGCCCCACCCGGCCAGTGCCGACCACCCCGAGGGTCTTGCCGCGCAATTCGCGTCCGCGCAGGCGCTCGGTCGAGCCGCGGCCGCGGTTTTTCGCTTCGAGGCAATGCCGCAAACGCCGCGTGACCCCGAGGATGAGAGCGAAGGTGTGCTCGGCCACGGTCGCGGCGCCGTAATCGGGCACATGGGCCAGCACCACCCCGGCCTTGGCCGCGGCCTTGATGTCGAGATGGTCGATGGCGGAGGCGCGGGAGGCAACCAGCCGCAATTTGGGATGACGGCGCAGAAAAGCGGCGCCGACCCGCGAATTGACGAAAACCGAGATGATGTCCGCATCGCGCGGCACCTCCTCGATGGTGTCCACGAATTCGACCTCGTGCTCCCGGAGGCTGTCCGCGAAAAACGCCTGCTCGTCGTCCTCCGTCTCGACAAAAACAATTTTCATCTCGGCTGCCACCGCGAAATGCTTTTGCCCCCGCGGCTTGGTCGGAGTCTAATCCGCCGGTTTCATGAGACGAGGCCTATTTGTCACATTCGAGGGTTCCGAGGGCTGCGGAAAATCGACCCAGATCCAACTGCTCGCCGCGTGGCTGCGCGAGCGCGGGCACGATGCCGTGTTGACGCGCGAACCGGGCGGAACGCCCGCGGGCGATGCCATCCGGCATTTGTTGCAGCACGCGCCCGAGGGATACGGGCTGGTCCCGGAGGCCGAGCTTTTCCTCTTCGCCGCCAGCCGCGCGCAACTCGTGCGCGAAGTGATCCGCCCCGCCCTCGGGGACGGACGCGTGGTCATCAGCGACCGCTTCCACGACTCCACCGCCGTTTACCAGGGCGTGGCGCGGCAACTCGATCCGGCCATGACGCGCACGGTCAACGGATTTGCCATCGGCGAGACGCTGCCGGATGTCACGTTCCTGCTCGACATGGATGCCCGCGAGGCTTTCCAGCGCCTGCACAAACGCAACCGCGCACGCGACCGGATGGAAAGCGAACCGCTGGCTTTTTACGAGGCCGTGCGCGAAGGCTACCGTCGGGCCGCACAGGCCGAACCACAACGCTTCGCCGTCCTCGACGCCACCCGCACGGAAAACGAACTGGCCGGTGAAATCCGGCAAATCCTCACCGACCGCTTCCATGGCTTTTTCGCCCGCTGAAATTCTCGAACGGCTGCAACGGGCCCGCCACCACGGACGTCTTCCGCATGCCATGCTCGTCACGGGTGCGCCGGGCAGCGGACGCTCACGGCTGGCTTTGGAAATCGCCGCCTTGGCCAATGACATCACATGCGAGCAGGCCGGGCGCCATCCCGACATCCACAAGCTCGAACCCGGCTCCAAGTCGCGCCGCATCCTCGTGGAGCCCTTCCAGCAATTCTGCGAGCCCTTCTTTTCGACCAGCTTCCGCCCCGGCGCGACCAAGACCGGCATCATTCTCGACGCCGACCGCTTGCACACCAACGCAGCCAACGCCTTTCTCAAAACCCTCGAGGAACCCCCGGCCAACACGCTGTTCATTCTCGTCACCTCGAACCCCGGACTTCTCCCCGTCACCATCGTATCGCGCTGCGCGCATTTTCCCGTGCGGTCCGCTTCACTGCCCGCTCTGGACGGCCCTGCGGCCGAAGTCGCCGCGGCCACGGGAGAAGTGCTCTCCGCTGCCGTGGGCCGGCGCACCGGAGCCGCCCTGCGCCTGGCCCGCCGCCTGCAAAGCCTTCTCCGCGAGGCCCGCGAAAGCGTCGAGGAAGAACTCTCGTCCGCCTTCAAAGCCGAGAAAAAACGCCTCGGGGATACCGCCGAGGAAGAATGGCTCAAGGACGAGGAAGCGCGGCTCAAGGCGCTGGTCGAGGCGCGTGTGCTGGGGATCCGCCAGCATCTGGTCGGTATCGTGGCCGAGCGCACCGCCGATGTCCTGCGCGCGCGGCACGGGGTCGCGGCCCTGCAATTTCCGGCCCTGGCCGACGAATCCCGCCGCTTGGCCGGACAATTCGAAGACGCGGAATTGCTGCGCGTCCTTGACGGCGCGGCGCGACTGCGGCTTTTTCTCGAGCGCAATGTAAAGGAGGATGTCGCCCTCGAGGCCGGCTGCCTCTCCCTGATCCGCGCATGAAACATCGTCTCGTCATCAAACTCGGCACCGGTGTCCTCACCACCGATGCCAATGGTCTGCAACTGGACCGCGCGCAATTCACCCGGCTCGCCGCGGAGATCGCCACCTTGACGCGCGCCGGACATCCGGTCGTCGTCATCTCCAGCGCCGCCGTGGCCGCCGGCGTGGCCGCGCTCGGACTCGGCGAGCGCCCCACCTCCCTGCCCGCCAAACAGGCCTGCGCCGCGGTCGGCCAATCGCAACTCATGCGCGCATGGCAGGAGGCCTTCGCCGCGCACGGCTTGGCCGCCGCCCAACTGCTCCTCACCCATGGCGACATCGACGGCCGCCAACGCCGCCGCAATGCGGAGAACACGCTGCGCGAACTGCTCGCCTTCCACAATGTCGTTCCCGTCATCAACGAAAACGATTCGGTCGCCGTGGAGGAACTCCGCTTCGGTGACAATGACCGCCTTGGCGCCGAAGTAGCCGGACTCTGCGGCGCGGACCGCTTCCTCATCCTCACCGGCAGCGACGGCTTGCAGGGCGACGGACGGCGCATACCGGTCGTGACCGACCTCGACGAAGCCCGCCGGCACGTCACGGCCGACAAAGGCGCGCACAGCACCGGCGGCATGGGCAGCAAACTCGACGCCGTGGCCTTCGCCACCGCGGCCGGAATCGAGACGTGGATCCTCGACGGGCGCCGCCCCGGTCAACTCGCCGCCGCCCTCGCCGGAGAAGATGTCGGCACGCGCTTTCCCGCCGCGAAATGATCCGCCGCACCGCCGCCATCGCCGCCGTGACCTGGACGGAACTGGTCCGTCTCAAGGTTTTCTACTTCCTCATCATTTTCGCGCTCCTCGTCATCGGCAACTCGTTCTTCCTCGCCCGCTTCAGCTTCGAGGAGGAATTCCAAATGCTGAAGGACATCGCCCTGGGGGCCATGAGCATTTTCAGCTCGCTGCTCGCCATTCTCGCCACGGCGACGCTGCTACCCAAAGATCGCGAAGATCGGACCATTTACACCATCCTGGCCAAGCCGGTTTCCCGCACCGAATACCTCCTCGGCAAGCTGTCCGGGGTGTTTCTTCTCCTCGCCCTTTCCGTCCTGCTCATGGGCGCCGTCTTCGCTGTCGTTCTTCTGCTGCGCACGCAAACCTTGTTGCACACCGCCTCGGCGGAAATGGCCGCACTGCCTCCGGCGGAACTGCAAGCCGCCCTCGATAAAATCCGCGCCGCCGGACACGACCCGAACCTCTTCACCGGCGGAATCATCATTCTGGTCAAGGCATGGCTGCTCGCCGCGCTGACCATGTTCATTTCCACGTTCGCCACCTCGACCATCTTCACCACGATCACGGCTTTCGCCGCCTACTTCATCGGTCATCTTCAGGCCACCGCCCGCGACTATTGGCTGGCTGCCACCGAGTCGGGGTTCTTCACCAAAGGCCTCCTCGCCCTCGTCTCGCTCATCTTTCCCGATCTGCAGGCCTTCAATCTGGTCGATGACATCGTCACCGGCGCCGCGATCCCCGCCCCGATCTTCTGGAAGACGCTGGCCCTCGGCGCCGGCTATATCGCGGTCTACACCGCGCTGGCCGCGGCTGTTTTTCACAACAAGGAGCTTTGATCATGCCGCGCTTCGCGCTCTGGGCCGCGGTCATTGCCGCTCTCCTGCTCTTCGGTTTGGCCCGCCTGCCGCTCGAGCGTTCTCTCGACGAAGCCCACCGTGCCGCCAACCTCCGCACGGCGTCGCTGGATGTCGGTCTGCGCGAACAAATCGGACAACTCGCCTACGCCGCGGCCTTGAGCGGCTTCCGCTCGCTCGTCGCCGCCTTCCTCTGGATCGAAGCGCACACCGCATGGGAGCAAACGGCCTGGGGGCGCATGGCCGGACTTTTCCAAAGCGTCACCTCGCTGCAACCGCGTTCCCTCATCTACTGGGACCTGGCCAGCTGGCACATGGCGTGGAACGCCTCGATCGCCGCGCGGGAAAACCCGAAGGAACCGAGCGAATTCCTCCGGCGCCGCGCCGAGCGGGAATACCACGAACTCGGGCGCGATTTCCTCCAGCGCGGGATCGCCAACAATCCCGACGGTTACTTGCTGCACGAACGCCTCGGCATCATGCTGCGTGACAAATTCAAGGATCATTGCGGCGCAGCGGACTCTTTTGCCCGGGCTGCGGACAAACCCGGGGCCCCGCCTTATGTCAAACGCCTCGCGGCTTACGAACTCGCCGCCTGCCCCGGACGCGAACGCGAGGCTTACGAGAAACTCCGCGCCATCTATCTCCTCGGCGAGGACGAACGCCTGCCCCGGGTCATCACGCTGATCAACGAATTGGAAGCCAAACTCGACATCCCGCCTGCCGACCGGCTTGCCCCCCGGGAACCGGCGCCCTGACCGGCGGCTTATCCTTGCCCGCCGCACGCAACCGGCGCACCTTGCACCACCGATGACCAAGCCGTTCAGCCTCTTTCTCGCCCTGCGCTACCTCAAACCGAAGCGCACGTTTTTGAGCCTGATCACGGTGATCTCCATTCTCGGCGTCACCCTCGGCATCATGGTGCTGATCCTTGTCATCTCCGTCATGACCGGCTTCGAACAGGAACTGCGCCGCAAGGTTCTCGGCTTCGACGCGCACCTCGTGGCCGGCGGGGAAACCATCCTCTACGACTGGGGCGCGGAATCGGAAAAGATTCGCGGTGTTGAAGGCGTGACCGGCGTGGCCCCGTTTGTCCAAGGCCCCGTGCTGGCCGAATTCATGGGACGCCGCCTCGCACCGAAAATCCGCGCCATCGACCCCGAAGCCGAAGCCACGGTCACCACCCTCCGGGATTTCATGGTCGCCGGGGAGCTGAAACTCGACGGCAACGAGGTCATCCTCGGCTCCGCTTTGGCCGGCATCCTCGGCGTCGGCGTGGGCGACACCATCACCGTCTACTCCCCGGGCAATCTCGAGGAAATCGTCGATAGCATCAACGAACTCGAGCAGGGCGAGGCAAAAACCAAGAGCGCCGGCGAATTGCGCGAGATGATCCTGCCGCTCGAACTCACCGTGACCGGCATCTTTTCCTCCGGACGCTACCTCTACGATTCCGAATTCCTGCTCGTGCCTTTGCACATCGGACAGGAACTTTACGGACTCGGCGACGGCGTCCACGGCCTGACCATCAAAACCGTGCACCCCTACCAAGCGGCAGCCGTGCGCGAACGCATCCAGCAATCCCTCGAGTCCGCCCCGCCCATGTCGACCTGGATGGACATGAACCGCGAACTCTTCGAGGCCATCCACATGGAGCGCAATGTCATGTTCTTCATCCTTCTCTTCATCGTCATCGTCGCCGCCTTCGGCATCATGAACACCCTCATCACCGTCACGGTGCAAAAGACGCGCGAAATCGGCATTCTCAAAGCCCTCGGCGCGCGCACCGGACAAATCATCGGCGTTTTCGTCGGACAAGGCATCGTCGTCGGCGTCTTCGGCACGCTCATCGGCCTCGCCACCGGCATCTGGCTCGTGCAATACCGCAATCAGGTCAGCCAATGGCTGTCCGGAGTCATGGGCATCGAAATCTTCCCGGCGTCCATCTACCAATTCTCCGAAATCCCCGCCGAAATCGTCCCCTCCGACATCGCCATCATCTGCGCCAGCGCCTTCCTCATCTGCACCGTTGCCGCCATCATCCCCGCGTGGTTCGCCGCGCGGATGGATCCGGTCAAGGCCCTGCGCTACGAGTGATCGTCCTCTGCTCAACAAAGAAACCGCAGAGAACGCAGAGGAGAAAACAACCGGTGGACAAAGTCCGCCGCCACACCATCACTCAAGCTTCACGCCTATCTCCCCCGCCTCTTACCCGAGCAGAAAAAAACCCGCCACGCCTCCGGCGAGAATGGTCAGCGCGGGATTGATGCGCGTCGTGCTGAGGATCACCGCGACGGCGGCGCCGATGCCTAGGGTGATCAGATTGAAGTCCCATCCTTTGGCCGGATTGAGGGTTGCCGTTTTGCCCAGCGCGTAACAGCCGGCGAGCATGAGGCCGATGACGATCGGAGCCATGCCGCGCTGCACGGCATTCCGCCAGGGTGATCCGGCGGCCGCATCCCACATCTGGCTGACAAAGTAACAAAGAAGACACGCGGGAAAGAAAAAGGCGACCAGAACCGCGACCAACCCAGCCACACCCGCCACCTCGTAGCCAATGAGAATGACGCAGGTCATGTTCGGACCCGGCGCGAGCTGGCCGAGGCTGTAGATCTGGGCAAACTGCGTGTCGGTCACCCAGTGATGCACCTGCACCGCATCGTGCTTCATTTCGGGAAGCACCGCCGTGCCGCCACCCACCGCCAGCAAGGAAAGCAGGGCGAACGTGTTGATCAGTTCGACGATTTTGTTCATGCCGCTTCTTTCTCCGCGCGCGGCCGATACATCCAAATGGCGATCGGTGCCAACGTGACCAAAGTGACAACCATGGAGATATGCAAAAGCCCCACCGCCACGAACACGGCGATGACGAAGACCAGATCTTGCGGACGGATCAGCTGCTTCCAGCCAATCTTCAGGGTGACCTGCAAAAGCAGCCCCACCGCGGCCGCGGCCACGCCGGTCAGGACCACAGCAATCTTCGGATCATGCCGCAGCGCCACATAGGCGAAGCCCAGGGCAGTGACGATGACCGCACCGGGTAGGACCATGCCCAGCACGGCAACCAGCGCACCGAGCGCGCCACGCAACTTCCGTCCGACAATCACACTCATGTTGGTCGAATTCAGACCGGGCAGCGTCTGCGAAATTTCCAGCGCCGCCATGAACGACTCGTCGTCGAGCCACTTCTCCTTCTCCACCAGGGCGCGGCGCAGGTAGGCCACGATGCCGCCGCCGAAACTGGTCACCCCGATCAGCGCGAAGACCGCAAAGATCTTGGCCAGCGGAACACGGGACACCGCATCACTCATGATTCACCACCGGCTTGTTGCCCAGACCGTAAACCAAAGCGGTCTTGGTCGTTCCCAGCATGACCCAGTCCTCCGCGGTCTTCTGCAACTCTTTGTGGAAAGCCTCGGCGTTCTCCAATGTGCCGGCGTGGATATCGTCCGACCTGTTGAATTTGCACTGGAAGGCGAACTCCCCGCAGACCGGCTGCTCGAGCTTGCGGCTCCGCCACACCGCGATCGTCGTCTTGCCCTTATAGTGGTGACCGAAATGCGCGGTGCCGACATTGACCTGCACTTCCTCGACCGCCATGTCGTTGACCAGTTCGATCGGTGCTTCGCCTTTCTCCTCGATCTCTCGGAACGCCGGAAAAGCGTGCGTGATGTTCTTCAACGCGAAATTCATCGCCTCGCGCGGCAGCGCCAGCACCGAGTTGTGCGAGAAAATCGAACGAAGCTCCCCGAGGCGATCCGGACGGGGCAGCAATTCCTCTTTGAATTTGATCCGCGTCTCCCCGGCCAGGGCCGGACGCACATCGACCTGCGCCGCCTTCTCGAAATCGGGATGCCGGAACTTCACCGTCAGCTCCGGCGTGCCCGCCGGCCAGCCGTCATGGTAAAGCGTGCGCAGACGCACGATGAAGTGGTTGTTGTAGAGATCGAAATCCGGCGTGTCGAAAAACAGCACCTCCCGGACTTGGTTGGCGAAAGCATCTTCCCCCTCGTCCAACTTCACCTCGAACTGCTTGGCGACGCGTTTGACCACCTGCCAGAAATCCTTGAAAGCCTGCGGGGAAGTGAACCTCTCCGGATGCAGGAGGATTTTGTATTCCCGGTAATGCAGGTCGTCGTGCGGACTATTGGACGGGTCTTCGGCGAAATCGGGCATGACCGAGAAACCTAGTCGACCATCCCTCAAAAACAAGCGGGTCGATCGCGGCGGAAAAGTAGAAGCGGCGTCCCCGCCGCTTAACCCGCTCGACAAGCGGCGGGGACGCCGCTTCTACTTTTTGCCCCATGGATCCCGCCCAAGCCGCTGCCGATTGGGAAAAGTTGCGCACGTGGGAAATGCCGTTCGGCAAATTCTCCGGACGCAAACTTTACGACATTCCCGCGGAATATCTGTGCTGGTTCGAGCAGAAGGGCTGGCCGAGCGGCGACCTGGGACGCCTGCTGCGCATTGTCCTCGAGGCCAAACGCGAGGGAGCCGACCACGCCTTCGACGCCCTGCGCAAATCTTCCGTGCCTTCGCCGCGCCAAGCCCCATAATCATCCGACATGAAGATCGCCAAAGACCACGCCGTTTTCTTCGACTACGAAGTCCGCAACAGCCGCGCCGAAGTCCTCGACAGCTCGGCCCAAGGCGGTGCTCCCATGGCCTACGTGCACGGTTACTCCAGCATCATTCCCGGACTGGAAAAAGCGCTCGAAGGCAAAACAGCGGGCGAGTCCCTCGATGTCGTCGTCCCCCCGGTCGAGGCTTACGGCCTGCGCGACGAACGCCGCATGGGACAAGTCGACCGCTCCATCTTCCCCGAGGGCACCGAGATCAAGCCCGGCATGCGCTTCCGCGCCACCAGCCAGCACGGCAACGACAACGTCGTTGTCGTCGCCGTCGAAGGCGACACCATCACGGTGGATGCCAATCATCCGCTGGCCGGCGAAACCCTCACCTTCAACGTCACCATCCGCGACGTCCGCCCGGCCACACCGGAGGAAGTCGCCCACGGCCACGTCCACCATGCGCATGCGCACGCGGACGACGACTGCTGCGGCGGAGGCGGCTGCGGCTGCCACTGAGATGCGTCCCCGTGGAGAGCGGCTTTCCCCGGCCGCCGCACTCGACGAAGTCCGCCAAATCTACCGAGATCTCGCCACCCGCCCGATCGAGCGCCAGTGCGAACTCCGCACGCAGTGCTGCCATTTCAAACTGACCGGCAAAACCCCCTACCTGACCCGCGGCGAAGCCCTCCTCGCCGCCCGCGCCCTCAAGGCAACCGGACGCAAAACCCTCCCTTCCCGCACCGACGGCGCCTGTCCCCTCCTCGATCCGCAAACCTCCCGCTGCCTCATCTACGAAAACCGCCCCTTCGGATGCCGCACGCACTTCTGCGCCGCGGCCGGCGGACCCTGCGGCCGCCGCGAAGTGATCGATCTCATCCGCCGCCTCGAAGAAATTGACGAAGAACTCGGCGGCGACGGCCCGCGCGCGCTGCCCATGGCCGTTCGCGACAGCCTCAAAGAAGTGTGAACCCCATGATTACGGCTTCCCCCCTCGCAGGGCCTTTCCTACCCTCCCCCGCGTGCTGAAGCTGATTGTCTGTCGCCTGCCCGCGCTGATTTTTGTCCTCTTTTGCGTCGTCACGCTGACTTTTTTCCTCATCCGTCTGGCGCCGGGCGGACCATTCGACCGGGAGCGGAAGATTCCTCCGGCCATCGAAGCGCAGCTTCTCGCCAAATACAAACTCGACGGGCCGCTCTGGACGCAGTTCACGGGATACCTCGCCGATGTGGCCCGCGGCGATTTGCGGCTCTCGACTAAATACCGCAACCGCAGCGTCAACGAAATCCTCGGCCAAACGCTTCCGGTCACTTTCGCCCTCGGCGGCATCGCCTTCGTCCTCGCCACGATCGGCGGCATCTGGCTCGGCACCTTCGCCGCCGTGCGGCGCGACACCGCCGCCGACCGTCTGGCCATGGGCGCGGCATTGTTCGGACTTTCCATTCCGATGTTTGTTATAGGTCCGGTCCTCGTTCTCGTCTTCGGACTCTGGCTCAAATGGCTTCCCGTCGGCGGTTGGGGATCGCCCGGGCAAATTATCCTCCCAGCCATCACGCTTGCGCTCCCCTTCGCCGCCGTCATCGCGAGATTGATGCGCACCAGCCTGCTCGAGGTGCTCAACCAGGATTTTGTCCGCACGGCCAAAGCCAAAGGCCTG
>JBIKXZ010000021.1:0-20540 GCA_044355525.1 Chthoniobacterales bacterium | reverse complement strand
GAACTTCTTCGCGAGATGCGCGGCCAACGCCTGCACGCCGAGCGTCTCCGTGGCATAATGTCCGCCGTAGATCACATTAATCCCGAGTTCCTCGGCACGCACCCAGCTCCATTGCGGACCTTCGCCCGTGACGAATGTATCCACGCCCGCTGCCGCCGCTTTCTCCACCATGTCCCCCCCTCCGCCGGTGATCACGCCGACTTTGCGCGGACGCGCCGGACCCGCCGCGCAAACCTCCGGCACGCGGCCCGTCGTTTTCATCAGCCGCCGCACCAGTTCGGTGCGTGAGCCGGTGAAAGTGCCCGCACGACCGAAGCCGAGGAAAGGTTTCAGGCCTCGCAGGCCGAGCGCCTTGGCCAGCAGCACATTGTTGCCGACGACCGCATGCGCATCGAGCGGCAGGTGCACGGAATAAAGCGCCATGTCGGCTTTGCGCATCAACTCGAGCTTCTCTCGGAAGATTCCGGTGATCGGTTGCACTCCGGACCAAAAGAGTCCGTGATGCACGAGAAGCAGCGATCCCGATCCGGCCGCTGCCGCTTTTTCGATCACCGGCAACCCCGAATCGACCGCGGCGAGAACACGCTTCACGCTTCCGCTGTTTTCCACCTGCAAGCCATTGTGCGCGCCCGGGTAGTCCTCGATCTCCGCCACCTTCAGGTAGCGGTTCGCGTCGGCAATGATCGTGCTAAGTTTGGCCATTTGCCGATTGTTCCGCCCGAGCGCGTGCTTCTTCAATCTTCTTTCATCCCCGGCCCTGCCCCGATACGCTCCCGCCCCCTATGCTCAAGGCCGGAATCGTCGGGTTGCCCAATGTCGGAAAGTCGACCCTCTTCAACGCCATCACGCGCACCCGCAAGGCGCAGGCGGCCAACTTTCCCTTCTGCACGATCGAGCCCAACGTCGGCATCGTCAGCGTACCCGACAAACGCCTCGACGCCCTGACCGAACTTTCCAAATCGGAGAAAACCGTCCCCACCGCCATCGAATTCGTCGACATCGCCGGCTTGGTCAAAGGCGCCAGCCAAGGCGAAGGCCTCGGCAACCAATTCCTCAGCCACATCCGGGAAGTCGACGCCATCGTGCAAGTCGTCCGCTGTTTCGAGAACGAGGACATCCACCACGTGGCCGGTTCGATGGATCCCGTCCGCGATATCGAGGTGATCAACACCGAGTTGATTCTCGCCGACATGTCCTCGCTCGAAAAACGCAAAGACAAGCTGGCCAAAAACGCCCGCGGCGGCGACGCCCAAGCCAAGGCCGAACTCGCCTTGCTCGAAAAAGTCCTCCCGCACCTCAACGCCGGACAACCCGCCAGCACGCTTGATCTCAGCGCCGAAGAACGCGCCCTGCTCAAGGGCTTTTTCCTCCTCAGCGCCAAACCGGTCATCTTCGCCTGCAATGTGCAGGAAGGCGACCTGGCCAACCTCGCCCCCGACTCGCCGTCCGGCAAACATGTCGCCGCGGTGAGAAAATACGCCGCCGACCACCTGGGCACCGAAGCCACGGTGATCAGCGCGCAGATCGAAAGCGAACTGGTCGACCTCTCGCCGGAGGAAGCCAAAGATTATCTGCAAAGCCTCGGACTGGAGGAAAGCGGCGTCGGGGAACTGATCAAAAAAGTCTACACGCTCCTCGGCCTCCGCACCTATCTCACCACCGGACCGAAGGAAACCCGCGCCTGGACCATCCGCGCCGGCGACAAAGCGCCTGCCGCGGCCGGCGTCATCCACAGCGATTTCGAACGCGGCTTCATCGCCGCCGAAACCATCGCTTTCAACGACCTCATCACCCTCGGCTCCCAAGCCAAAGCCCGCGAAGCCGGCAAACTCCGCATCGAAGGCAAAGAATACGTCGTGCAAGACGGCGACGTCATCGAGTTCCGCTTCAACGTCTGAGCGGATCACGCGGCGCCGGCCGCGAAATCAGGGTGTGCGCACCGGCAGGCCGGCCGAACGCCAGTCGCCGAATCCGCCGGCGTTAACCGCTTGGAAGCCTTCCTTGCGCAGTATGTCCGCGACGATCCCCGAACGCGCGCCGCTCGCACAGTAGACGATCAACTCTTTGCCGCGGTTCGCCTCCAGCACGGCCTTCCACTGCGCGCGCTCGCCGCGCAGGTCGCTGAACGAACAGAGCAAGGCCGGTTCGGCCACGCCATCGGCCCATTCGTCCGGTTCGCGCACGTCGATCAACACCGCTGTCCCCGCCTTGACCCGCTCGTCGGCCTCGGCCGGGCTGATCGAGGGACCGGCCATGACCTTCTTGACCACAACAAAGACGACAACCAGCACGAGAAGCAGCAGCAGGGTTTTCATGATTTATTACTCTATGGTAATATTATCGCCTCGTCAACCGGTGAAGGACGGCGTGTCGCGGCGCAGGGTTTCGCCCTGGAAGAAACCCGGACGGTGCCACGAGATGACCAGCATGAGGACCACGCCGAGGAGGATGATGCCGACTGCGAGAAGGAAGACGAGCCCCATCCCGAAGACGGACGAACCGCTGCCGAATTCGGGACTCATGCTGTCCAGCGCCGTTTCGACAAAGACCGCGGCGAGGATGAGTCCGCCGGTCAACGGTGCCACACCGCGCAGGAGGAAATTGCGCGCGCTCTGCAACAGGGTGTGGCGGAAATAGAAGACGCAGGCGAAGGCGGTCAGTCCGTAGTAAAAGCAGATCATCATCCCCAGCGTGAGGATGGTATCGGCCAGCACATGCTCACTCACCGCGTGCATAACCGCGTAGAAAATTCCGGCGACCACGCCGGCCACGACGGTGGCATAGCCCGGCGAACGGTATTTCGGATGAATCCACGCGAAGCGTTCGGCGATGGCGCGGTAGTGGCCCATGGCCAAGAGCGTGCGGGCCGGACTGACGAAGGTGGACTGGAGGGACGCGATGGAACTGGCCAGCACGGCGACGGCGACGAGGACGGCGAACGGACCCATGACCGGCACCGCCATCTCGGCCAGCACGTTCTCGCCGGTGGCGGGATTGGACAAACCCAGGCCCGTATCCCCGAGGCCGGCGAAGCGCATGGTCGAGACCGAGACCGCGAGATAGAGCGTGAGGATGATGAAGATGACCAGCGCCGCCGCGCGCCCCGGTGTTTTGGTGCTGTCGGTCGCCTCCTCGTTGAGCGTCAGGCAGAGGTCCCAACCCCAGTAGATGAAAATGGACAAGGACAGACCCGCGGCAAAGGCGGCGAAGGAATCGACCGAGAGCGGGTTGAACCAGTCCCACGAAAACGGCAAAGCCGGCGAGTCACAGGCCGCGGTCCACGCGGCGATGGAATACCAGACCAGCACCGTGACCTGCAGAACGACCAGCGTGTATTGCACGGCTTTGGTCGCGGTGGCGCCGCGGTAACAGACCCACATGGCCGCGGCCATGAAGACCAGACACGTGGCGATGTTGACCGCCAGATGGTCCGGCCAATCCGCGATGGCCGGGACGCGGAAAATTTCCGACAGCAGGAGGTAGAAAAATTCCACTGCGATCCCCGCGAGGTTGGAGAGCACGATGACGGTGGCCGAGACAAGCCCCCAGCCGCCGAGCCATCCGACATACGGTCCGAACGCCTTGGTCGCCCAGGTGAACGACGTCCCGCTGTCCGGCGCGTCGGCATTCAGCTCGCGGTAACCCAAGGCCACGAGCAACATGGGAATGAAACCGACGAGAAAAACGGCCGGCATGTGGTCGCCCACCACCAGGGCGGTCGGACCCATCGTCGCGGTCAGGGCGTAGGCCGGCGCCACGGTGGAGACGCCGAGCGTCGCGATGGCCAGCAGGCCCATCGAGCCCTCGGCGAGGCCCTTGCGACTGAGTTTGCTTGCCATGTGTTTCGGCATAAGAATATCGCCATAGGTCTTTACCCGCGACAAAACGCCGCCGCCATGCCATTCCGCTCCACCAAGCTGTTTTTGCCGGTCCTTCTCCTGTCCGCCGCCGCCCTCCCGGCGCAGCAGGAAATCAAGGCCCCGTTCGGCATGCAGTGGGGCGAGTCGCCCGAGCGCATCCGCACCGTGGTGACCAACGCCAAAGCCAAGGTCGTCGAGGAGCGCACCTCGGGCAGCCGCGAGGTCATGGTCGTCGAGGGCATCGTGCAGGAAGGACTCAAGCGCACGCTCTTTTATTTCGAGCAGGGCGGACTCAGCGAAGTGGAACTGCAATACGACCGCGAAGGCTGGGACGACACGCGCGTCAATTCGTGGGTCAGCACGATCAAGACCCAGGCCGATCGCAAATACGGGGCCGGACGCCTCTACGCCGACGAGCGGGGCGATGCCGACGGCGTGCAGCACACCCTGCGCGGCTGGCTCTGGCTGCAGAATTTCGTCTCGCTGCGCCTCGTCCACTACACCGCGCAAAAGGGCGAAGATAAAATGCGGCGCGTCAGCTTGCATTATTGCGCGGAGTGAGGCCGGCTCGCGGGGACGCTCGCCCTCCATCCGGGTGGAGGGCGGCCGTCCTCGGCCGCCGACCGCACGAACCCTACAACATCTCGTCGGCGAACTTCTTCGGATCGAAGCGCGCGAAATCGGTCTCGCGCTCGCCGGTGCCGATGAACCGCACCGGCACGCCGAGTTCCTGCTGCAAGGCCACGGCCATGCCGCCGCGACCACTGCCGTCGAGTTTGGTCAGGATGGCGCCGGTCAGGCCGCAGGCTTCTTTGAATTGCTTCGCTTGCTCCAAGGCGTTCGACCCGGTGGTGGCATCGAGCACGATGAGAATCTCATGCGGACTCTCCGGATCCTTGCGTCCGAGCACACGTTTCACTTTGGAAAGTTCCTGCATGAGATTGTGCTTGGTGTGCAAACGCCCGGCCGTGTCGCAGAGCAGGAACTCGACCCGGGCGCGTTCGGCCGCTTCGTAGGCATCATGGCAGAGCGCCGCCGGATCGCCCTGGTAAGCGCCGCGGATGACCGGAACGCCGAGTTTGTCGCCCCATGCCGCCAGTTGCTCGATGGCCGCCGCGCGGAACGTGTCGCCCGCAGCCATCATGACCGATCGCCCTTCGCGATTGAGCAGCGCGGCGAGTTTGGCCAGTGACGTGGTCTTGCCCGTGCCGTTGACCCCGACGATGAGCATGACCCGCGGACGCCCGGGCATCGGGAGCAGGGGCGGCAGCGGCGGCGGGAGCAGTTTGGTCAATTCCTCGCGGGCCTCGCTCTCGACCTGCGCGGCCGTGGCGGAAAATCCCGAAACCGATTGCAACTTGGCCAACAACTCGAGTGTCGTCTTCACCCCGAGGTCGGCCTGAAGGAACATGGCCTCCAATTCGTCCCAGTCGACGGGGCGTCCGCGGAATTTGTCCGCAATACCGCGCAGGAAACCGAGGGCCATGGTCAGGACGCCGTATGCGCGTCGCGTCCGAGTTCCTTGCGCACGCGATCGAGCACGCCGTTGGCGAAACGCGCCGATTCCGCGGTGGCCAGGCTGCGCGCGATTTCGATGGCTTCATTGATCGTCACCGCGGCGGGAATGTCGGGGTGGACCAGCATTTCGGCCACCGCGAGACGCAGGATGGCGCGATCGACCGCGCCGAGGCGCCGCAGGTCCCAGTTCTGCAGGGCCGCGGTCAGGAGGCGGTCGATTTCCGCGAGGCGTCCGAGGGCCTGCGCCACGAGTTCGTCGGCAAAGGGCGAGGCCTCCCCCTCGACCGGCCAAACCGGTTCATTCTCCTCCGCCAACGGCGCGAGCACGCCGCGCATTTCGCGGGCGTAGATCTGCTGCACGGCCTGGATGCGGGCTTGGCGACGGTTTTCTTTGGGCACGGCGGATGGTTTCAGCGCGGGGCTTTTTTCTTCTGCACTTCCTCGCGCACGCGCAGCATGGCGAAAGCAGCGCGCGCCGCCTCGATCCCGCGGTTGAGTTCCCCGCTGCATCGCTCGCGGGCGTCTTCCTCGGTGGCGACGAGCAGGACTTCGTGGATGACCGGCACGGCGTGCTTGAGCGCGACCTGCTGGAGTCCGTCGCTCACGCTGGCGGCGATCAGGTCGGCATGCTTCGTTTTTCCCTGAAGGATGACGCCGAGGGCGAGAATGACATCATGACGCCGCTGCGCGGCGATCATTTCCGCGACGACGGGAATCTCGAAGGAACCGGGCACGCCGAAAAGTTCTATGACACAATTTTCCTCGATGGCGTAAAGTTCCTTGCACGCGTTGTTGACCAGCGCCTGGACGAAATCCGGGTTGTATTCGCTGGCTACGATGGCGAAGCGCGGGGTGGACGAAAGCAGGATCTTGGCCGGCCGGGTCGGGAGCTTGGTCGACATGGCGTTGTTGTCTCAGAAAGGCGCCCCGCGCGGCAATCAGAGAAGGTGTCCCATCTTGCGCTTTTTCGTGCGCAAATAGCGCGAATTGTGCGCGTGCGGCTTGCTTTTGATCGGCTCGCGCCCGGTGATCTCCAATCCGTGGCCCGAGAGACCGACCATCTTGCGCGGGTTGTTGGTCAGCAGGCGGATCTTGCGCACGCCGAGGTCGGACAAAATCTGCGCCCCCAGCCCGTATTCCCGCAGGTCCATGGGAAATCCGAGCCGCTCGTTGGCCTGCACGGTGTCGAGGCCTTCCGTTTCCTGCAATTTGTAGGCGTGGATCTTGGCCGGCAGACCGATGCCGCGTCCTTCCTGACGCATGTAAACGAGCACGCCGGAGCCGTGGTCCGCGATCTGTTTGAGGGCCTGGTGCAATTGCGACCCGCAGTCGCAACGCCGCGAGGCGAACACGTCGCCGGTCAGGCATTCGCTGTGCACGCGGACCAGCACGGGTTTTTTCGGATCGATCACCCCGCGGACCAGCGCGAGATGATGCGCACCGTCGGTCAGCGAACGGTAAAGATACAAATCGAACTCGCCGTGGTCGGTCGGCAATTTCACGCACTGCTCGCGCTCGACAAGTTTCTCGCGGCGGCGGCGGTAAGCGATGAGGTCGCGGATGGAACAAATCTTCAGGCGGTGCTTGCGGCGGAATTTGAGCAGATCCGGAAACCGCGCCATCGATCCGTCCTCGTTGAGAATTTCGCAAATCACCCCCGTGGGATCGAGTCCGGCCAGGCGCGCCAGATCGACCGCCGCCTCGGTGTGACCCGCGCGCTGCAAGACGCCACCCTCGCGCGCCTGCAGGGGAAAGACATGCCCGGGCTCGGTCAGGTCGGCCGGACCGGATTTGCCCGCAGCCAGCGTCTTGATCGTGCGCGCGCGGTCGCGCGCGCTGATGCCGGTGGTGACCCCGCGCGCCGCATCGACCGAAACGGTAAAGTCGGTGCGGTGCAGTTCGCGGTTGTGCGCCACCATGCGCTGCAATCCGAGTTGGCGCGCCCGTTCCGCGGTCAGGGGTACGCAAATGAGTCCGCGTCCGTGCTTGGCCATGAAATTGACCGCCTCCGGCGTGACCTTGGCCGCGGCCATGACCAGATCGCCCTCGTTCTCGCGCGCGGCATCGTCGGTCACGATGACCATTTTGCCGGCGCGGATGTCCTTGAGGACGGCCTCGACGGGATCGAATGACAGTTTGCTCACGGCCCTCCAGTAAAGCAGCGGCGCGCCCTTTCGGCAATGGCCGCACGCCCGGAAGACATTGATTTCCGGGGGGTGCCGGATAGGATCGAAGGCTCGTGATGATGCATCGCCTGCTGCCCATTTTCCTTCTCGTGCTCGCCTTGGCGTCCGCTCCCACCGCGCAGGCCGCCGCCAGCTACCTCATCGTCGACAGCGAGACCGGGCACATTCTCGACGAAGGCAACCGCAACGACAAACGCCAGGTGGCCAGCCTGACCAAAGTCGCCGCGGCCATGGTCGTGCTCGACTGGGCCGAAGCGACCGGCACCTCGATGGCCACGGCGGTCGAAGTCCCGCCCGGCGTGGCCGGCGTCGGCGGGGTCAATCCGTGCGGACTCCAACCCGGCGACCGGGCCTCGCTCCGCGACCTGCTCTCCGCGGCCATGATGCAGTCCGACAACCACGCGGCCTACACCCTCGCGCACGATGTGGGCGGACGCCTGCCCAACCCGCAGGGACTTTCGCCGGTTGACAATTTCACCGCGCACATGAACGCCCTCGCGCGCAAACTCGGGATGAAGCGCACGCTTTTCCTCAATCCCCACGGGTTGGACAACACCACGCCGCCGCCGCATTCGACCGCCGCCGACATGGCGCGCCTCACGCGTTATGCTTACAGCCACGGCGGATTCAATTTCTACGCCTCGCAACCGACGCGCGAGATCACCATCGAAGGCGTTGACGGATTGCCCCGCGCCTTTCTCCTGCGCAACACCAACGAATTGCTCGGGCAGGACGGTATCGAGGGCGTGAAAACCGGACGCACCGCACGGGCCGGCGACTGTCTCATTCTCGCCGCGGACCGCGACCCGTTGCCCGTGACCAATGCGCAGGGGCAGAAGGTCGCCATTACGCGGCGCATCATCGTCGTCCTCCTCGGCTCCACGGACCGCTTCGGCGAAGGCCTTGCCATGATCCGCCGCGGATGGGATTTGCACGAGCGCTGGATGGCGCAGGGACGTCCGGTCAGCAAGCGCTCGTCGCTCTGAGCCCATGCCCGCGTCGCGATTGGGCATCCTCACTGCCGGCGGTGATTGCGCGGGGCTCAACGCGGTCATCCGCGGACTGGTCTGCGCCGCCGCTCAGCGCCAAATGGAAGTGGTCGGTTTCGCCGAGGGCTATGAGGGCTTGCTCGAACCCGCGCGAGCCAAGGTGCTCACCGTGGAAAACACCCGCGGCATCGCCGCCACCGGCGGGACCATCCTCGGGTCGACGAACAAAGGACGTTTCCAGACGCGGCGCGGCGCGGGCGGACAACCCGTGCTGCCCGATCCGCTGGTGCGCGCCGCGCGCGCCTCGCTCGAGCAGCACCGCGTCGGCGCCCTTGTCGTCCTCGGCGGCGACGGTTCGCTGCGCACCGCGTTGCAACTCTCGCGAGCCGGACTGCGCATCCTCGGTGTGCCCAAGACGATCGACAACGACATCGACTCGACCGATGTGACCTTCGGGTTCGACACCGCAGTGGCCCGCGTGGCCGCGGCGGCGGAGGACCTGCGCACCACGGCGGAAAGCCACCGGCGGCTCATGGTTCTTGAAGTGATGGGACGCCACACCGGATGGCTCGCCCTGCACGGCGCGGTGGCCGGCGGCGCGGACATCGCGCTCATCCCGGAAATTCCTTTCGACGGCGACGCCCTCGTCCGCGTGGTCAAGGAAGCCGACCGGCGCGGTCAGCGCTCGCTTGTCGCGGTGGTGGCGGAAGGAGCGCGCGCCAAAACCGGACGACAAATCCGACGGCAAACTTCCACCGGCGACAGCCGTCTCGGGGGTATCGGCGGCTTCGTGGAATCGCTCGTCGCCTCGCGCACCGGACGCGAGACGCGCTCCTGCACGCTGGGTCATTTGCAACGCGGCGGACCGCCCACCGCGTTCGATCGGGTGCTCGGACAGCAATTCGGAGTGCGCGCCGTGGAATTGGCCGCCGACGGCATGTTCGGCCGCATGGTCAGCTACCGCTTCGGCTCGGTCACCGACGTTGCCCTGGCCGACGCCGTCGGACGTCGCCGCGCCGTCTCACCCGACAGCCAGATCCTGCGCCACGCGCGCTCGCTCGGCATTTATTTGGGCGAGTAAAAAAGTAGAAGTGGCGTTTTACGCCGCTTCTACTTTCTTCACCACCGCGGCGGACAACGTCTCCTCGTAAGCATCGACGATTCCGCTCAAATCGAATTTCTCCGCAATCCGGAGACTTGCCTCCTGTCGCCGCCGCAACCCGTCGCGATCGTCCATGGCTTGCTCCAGAGCCTGTATCCATGCCGTCTCATCGTTGACCGGACAACTCCATCCATTCATGCCATCCTCCAAAACATCGCGCAGACCGGGAATCGCGCTGCCGCAAATGGCCAAACCGCGCGCTGCGGCCTCGATGGCTGCGACCGGCAAGCCTTCGGACAAGGACGGCATGAGCAGCAGGTCGGATTGATCGAGCGCCGCGCGCACTTCATTTTCGCCGGCCCACCCCCGCAACTCGCACTGCCCGTCCACCCCCGCCCGCGCCAACTCCCGCTGCAGGTCGTGCCGCAGCGGACCGTCGCCGAGGAACACCGCGCGCCACGGACGTCCTTTCAGCGACGCGAGCACCCGCGCGAGAAACACCGGGTTTTTCTGCACGCTCATGCGACCGACGAACAAAAGACGCAAAGTTCCATCCGGCGCCGGCTCTGGAGGCACGGCCGCGCGGGCGGCGATGCCGTTGAGAATGACGCGGGCTTTAATGCCGTAGGCTTCACGCGCCAGCGAGGCCACATGCGTGCTCACCGCGGTGACCGCCGCCGCATCGCGCCAGATCATGCCGGTGCAAGGTTTCAAGATGCGAAAGAGGTGATCGGTCTGCTCCGGCGCGCCGCCGGGCACATCGCCGAGGTGCGCGGTCAGGACGTAGGGAATGCCGGTGAGCCGGTGGGCCAGCCAGGCGACGGGGCCGGTCGGCACCGCGAAATGCACGTGCATGACATCCGGACGCCAGGAATGCGCCGCACTCCACACGGGCCCGGCATTGGCCATCACGTAACCTGCCATCTCGGGCACCGAACAGGTGTCCGCCTTGCGCCGGAAGGAAAAGACGCGGCGCACATCGACGCCGCCGACCATCTGCCGCGACGGCAGATCGCCGGTGCGCGAGGTTTGCACGCGCACCTCGTGTCCGCGCCGCGCGAGTTCGACCGCGACCTGCGCAGCGACGCGTCCGCCGCCGCCGCCGACCGGCGGATACTCGTAATTGACCACGAGGATCTTCATGCGCGCGCTTTCTTCCATTCTCCGTAGACCCAAGCATTCCACAAAAACAAGCGGTGGTTGCGGCGGCCCGCGGCATGCTCGTCCTGCAGGCGGCGGGCCACCGCCGGACAAGGCATGACATCCGGGTCGATGCGCAGGGCACCGTCGCGGAACCACGCGCCGACCGGCACGCCGAAGCCTTTCTTTTTGCGGTCGATGATGCGGTCCGGCAACAAACCGCGCGCCGCTTCCTTGAGCAGGTATTTCGTCGTCCCGCCACGCAGGCGCCAACGGGAGGGAATCCGCCGGGCGAAATTAGCCACGTTGATATCGAGGAAAGGCGCGCGGACCTCGAGGCTGTTCATCATGCTGGCGCGATCGACCTTGGCCAAGACACTCTCCTGCAAATAGAGCCGGACAAAAAATGCCGTGGCTTTTTCGACGGGATCGCTGCTGTGAACACCGTCCCAAGCCTCGATGGCTTCGGAAAAAACTTCCTCGATGTCCGCCCCGCGGAAACACTCGCGCCAATCCGGCAAGTCCATGCCCGCCATCCACGTGGGGATCCACAAGGGCGGCGGTTGCGCCACGCCGCGGACGAAGCGCTTGGCCGCAAAGTCTAGGCTCAAATAACGGTGCGAAACCGGCAGACGGTCAGCCAGCAACGCGACAGCCGGATGCAAAGCGGGAGGCACCAGACGCCGGTAAAGCGCGGCGTAACGCAAGGCGCGGAACGGTTCGTAGCCGGCGAAAAGTTCATCTCCCCCATCGCCCCCGAGCGCAACCGTGACCTCGCGCTTGGCGAACTGGCAGAGCAGATAGGTCGGCAGCAAGGAGCTGTCCCCGTTCGGCTCATCGAGTCGTCCGTAGATTTCGGGCAACAAAGCGCGCGCACCTTCCAGACCAAGTGTCTCCGTGTAATGTTTTGTCCCGATCCATCGCGCAGCTTCATTCGCGTAAGGAAGTTCGTCATATGTCGGCTCGTCGAATCCGATGCTGAAGGTGCGCAATTCACCCGCCGGCAACTCTTTGGCGGCCAACGCGGCAACCACCGAGGAATCAATCCCCCCGCTCAAGAAGACCCCGACCGGCACATCGGCCACCAGACGCCGCTTCACCGCCGCCGCGAGCAGGCCCCGTAATTCCTCGCAGCGTTCCGCAAATGATCCGCCCTCTTCCGGCTCCGGCTGGTAATCCCAGTAGCGCCAGACGCGCAGTGCCCCGGATGCGAGCTCAAGCGAAAGACAGTGCGCCCCGGGCAATTTGCGGGCCCCGTCGGTCATGGCCAGCGGCGCGGGGACGTAGCCGTAGGCGAAGTATTTGCGCACGGCTGCGGCATTGATCCCGCGCGGCACGTCGGGATGGGCCAGCAGGGCGTCGAGTTCCGAGGCAAAAGCGAACAACCCGAGGGCCGGAGCGTGATGGTAATAGAACGGCTTTTTCCCGAAACGGTCGCGGCTGGCGAAAAGGCGCCGTCGTTTGCGGTCGTGGATGACGAAAGCCCACATGCCGTTCAGGCGGTCGACCATATTGTCGCCCCACTCCGCGTAGGCGGCGAGCAGCACTTCGGTGTCGGAGTGATCGGTGCGGAACACCTGTCCGCAACGCGACAACTCCACGCGTAATTCGGAAAAGTTGTAGATCTCTCCGTTGAAAACAATGCCGATGGTTCCATCGGCGTTCCACATGGGCTGCGCTCCGCCCTCGAGATCGAGGATACTCAGGCGACGGTGACCGAGAAAAACACCCTCATTCTCCGCGTAACCCTCGTCGTCCGGTCCGCGGTCGGCCAGACATCGCGTCATGCGCACGAGATCATCTCGTGTGCCCGGTCCGACGAATCCCGCGATGCCGCACATGGCCGGGACGCGGGTCAGCCGTCCGCGCGGTCGAAGTTGCGCGTCGAGCGCACGAGGTAGATGGCCTTGTCCTGCGACTCGTGAAAGGTGCGCGTGACCATCTCGGCGAGCAGACCCATGAGCACGCAGATGATTCCGGTCATGAAAGAAAACACCGCCATCATGGGCAGCGGCGTGTCGGTGAAGAAATACCCGAGCGTGCGCATGTAGAGGGTCCAGACGGTGAACCCGAGTGCCGCGGCGAAGAAGAGGAGCCCCCAGAAACCGAAGAGATACATCGGCTTGAGCATGAACTTGTCCATGAACTTCACCGTGACGAGATCGAAGATGACCTTCATCACGCGCTCGAGGCCGTATTTCGAGGCCCCCGTGCGGCGCGCGTGGTGGTTGACCGGGATTTCCGTGATGCGCGCGCCGTGCCACTTCGCGTAGATCGGGAGGAAGCGGTGCATCTCGCCGTAAAGCCGCACGCCCTTGATCACCTCCGCGCGGTAGGCCTTGAGCGAGCAGCCGAAGTCGTGCAGATCGACACCGCTCATCCCGGAGATAAGGCGGTTGGCCATGATGCTCGGGATATTGCGTTGCAGGGCATTGTCCTGGCGGTCCTTGCGCCAGCCGCTGACCACATCGTAACCCTCGTCGATTTTTTCCAGCATGCGCGGGATGTCGGCCGGGTCGTTCTGCGCGTCGCCGTCCATCGGAATGATGACCTCGCCCCGCGCATGGTCGAAGCCAGCCATCATGGCCGCGGTCTGACCGAAGTTGCGGCGGAAGTGGACGACGCGGACATGCGGATCGCGCGCGGCGATGGCGTCGAGTTTCTCGTCCGATCCGTCGGTGCTGCCGTCGTTGACGAAGATCAGTTCCCACGGACGCCCGAGCTGCCCGAGGACCTTGCGCGTGGATTCGTAGAGCGCGTCGATGGCCCCGGATTCGTTGAACACGGGCACAGCGACCGAAACCAGTCCGGTGAGTTTGGGCGCGGTCGACATGTCAGCGGGCAAAGTAATGTTGGATCGCCTCGACCAGTCCGGGCACATCGTGGCGCGCCGCCTCGACGGCGGGACGGGCCCCGTGTTCCTCGAGGGTCCGGGTCGTGACCGGTCCGATACTGGCAAACTTCAGCCCGCTTGGCAGCGGTAATTTGAGGGCGAAAAAATTCTTCACCGTGGAGGAGCTGGTGAAAACCACCAGATCGGCGCCCCCGGACGCCAACCGTTCGCGCGCCCGCGTGCGGTCGTCCGTCTCCGCCACCGTCCGGTAGGCGATGGCCTCGTCGACGATCGCCCCCATTTTGCCGAGTTCGATGGCCAAGGCGCCGCTCGTCTCCTCCGGCCGCACGACGAGGATCTTGACGTTCTCCACGTCGGTTTGCTTGCGGAACGTTCCGGCCAGCGAGGCGGCCTGAAAACTTTCCGCCACGAGATCGACGTGGTAGTGGCGCTCTTTGAGCCGCTGCGCGGTGGCCGCGCCGACAGCGGCAAATTTGGCCCCGCCGATCTCGCGCGCGTCGTCATAAAGTTTGTCGAAAATTTCGAAAAAGACATCCACCCCGTTGGCGCTGGTGAAAACGATCCATTCGTAGGCGTGCGCGTCCTGCACCAATTCGGCGAACTCGCGCAGATCGGGCGGCGGTTCGCGTTTGATCAACGGCATCTCGGAGACGTCCGCCCCGAGATCGCGCAGCGCGGCGGACAATTTCGAAGCCTGCGCCCGGCTGCGGGTCACGACGATGCGGCGGCCGTCGAGCGGACGCACCATGCCGGCGAGCAATTCGGGAGCCAAGGACACCACCTCGCCGAAGACAACCACGGCCGGAGCAGTCAGGTCGGCCTCCCGGACAAGATCGGCGATTTTACCCAGCGTTCCCGTCACCGTCTGCCGGTCGCCGCGCGTGGCCTGACGGATGACCGCCGCCGGTGTCTCCGGGGAAGCGCCGCCGGAGATCATGGCCGCGGAAATCTCGCCGAGATGTTCCATGCCCATAAGCATCACTTTGGTGCCCGGCGCCGCACCAAGCTGCGCGTAAACCTCCGCCGCAGCATCCTCCGCGGTATCACGGTGTCCGGTAAAGACGGTCAGCACCGTGTTGATCGTGCGCATGGTGACCGGTATCCCGGCCGAGGCCGGACCGGCGATGGCCGAGCTGACGCCCGGCACCACTTCGAAGCGCAGGCCGGCGCGCGCCAGTTCGAGCGCCTCCTCGGCTCCGCGGGCAAAAACAAACGGGTCACCGCCTTTCAACCGCACCACGCGGTGGCCCGACTTGATTTTCTCGACGAGAAGCCGGTTGATTTCGTCCTGCGGCATCGCGTGATCGCCGGATTTTTTGCCGGCGTAAATCAATTCCGCCTGCTCCGGTGCGAAGGCCAGCAGCTCGGGATTGACCAGATTGTCATAGACCACGACTTCGGCGCGCCCGAGCAGTTCGCGTCCGCGCAAGGTAAGCAAGCCGGGATCACCGGGTCCTGCCCCCACCAAATAACAAATGCCTGCCTTCTTATTTGCCATGCAACTTCCTCGCCAAAGCCTTGCCTAGTCCTTCCGGATCGGCGACCGGTCCCTCGAGAGCGGCATGTTTGGGCGGCGCGCCCGGATCGTCAAACAGAACCGCCTCCAAACGCAAAACCTCGCCCTGCACCGTGCCCAGCGCGCCCAGAGCCAAATGGCAGCCGCCGCCCAGTTCACGCAGGACAGCACGCTCGGCCTGCACGGCCGCAGCCGTCTCGCGGTGATTGAGTGCCGCCGCCACCTCCGATGCATGGTCATCATCCTCGCGCACCTCGAGGGCTATGGCCCCCTGACCCGGCGCCGGCAGGAAGCCTGGCAGAACCGAAACATGAAGCGTCCCGCCCTTCACCTCGATCGCTCCCGAGGTTGCGAAACCAAGCCGCTGCAGACCGGCCGCGGCCAAAATGACCGCATCGAATTCACCGGATGCCGCTTTGGCCAGACGGGTTGGCACGTTGCCGCGGATGGATTCCATCTGAACATTGCCGCGCAAAGCCTGCATCATGGCGCAACGGCGCGGACTCCCTGTGCCAATCCGTGCCGCGGGCGGCAGTGCCTCGACACCACCCGCATGGCGAGTGACCAGCACGTCCGCCGCGTCGGCCCGCCGGGTGATGGCGGCGAGTCGTATGCCGGAAGGTGATTCCACCGGCAAATCCTTCAAGCTGTGCACCGCGGCATCCGCTCGTCCCTCAAGCAACGCACGCTGCAATTCCTTGGTGAAAACACCGGTCCCTCCAAGCACGGTCAGGTCCGCCTCGGGATGCAGATCGCCCGTGGTGCGGATGATTTCCTCGCGAAAAGTCAGCTCCGGCCACGCCTCCTGCAATCCGGCGATTGCCAGTTGCGTCTGACGGCGGGCCAGTTCGCTGCCCCGCGTGGCGAGGATGAAGTCCGCCATGACGTTCAGGCCGCGACCGGCCAGGCCCCCGCGCGTCCGGCGCGGAATTCCTCCGCCCGCGCGGCGACCAGCGCCTCGGCCCGCTTCACTTCCGCGGCGCGCAGCGATTCGCCCTCCTGCGCGATGGCCTCGAGCGCATCGACATCGTGCAGCGCCACACCGGGCAAATGACGGATGCCCGGATCGAAATCGCGCGGCACGGCCAGATCGAGCAGGAATAAAGGCCGTCCCTCGCGCACGGCGAGCACCGGTGCCAATTCGCCGGAGGAGAGCAGACGTTCGGAGGCGGCTGCGCTCGCGATGACGATATCCGCCGTGGCGAGATGGTCGCGCCAATGGCCGAATTCGACCGGTTGCCCACCCAACGCCGCAGCCAGCGCCTCGGCCCGCGCCGCCGTGCGGTTGGCCACCAGCAGTTCCTTGAGCCCGCGTGCGCACAAACTGCGGGCCACCCCCTCGCCCGCCTCGCCGGCCCCGAGAAGCAAGGCGCGGCAGGACGACAAATCCCCGAGCACGGAGGACGCGAGACGCGCCGCGGCCGAGCCGACCGACACCGCGCCGCGGCCGAGCGAGGTTTCCGTGCGCACGAGTTTGGCCACGCGGAAGGTTTGTTGGAAAAGATGGTTGAGACGCGTGGCGGTGTGGCCCGCGCCGAAGGCCGCAGCGTAGGCGTCCTTCACCTGTCCGAGAATTTCCGTCTCGCCCAGCACCATGGAATCAAGCCCCGCGGCCACGCGGAACAAATGCCGCACCGCACCGTCGCCCTCCATGCGGTAGAAGGGCGCTTCCTCGCCGGCCCGCTCTCTCAGGAATCCCGCGGTGGCCGCCATGGCCGTCTCCGCGTCACGCGCCGCGCCGTAGATTTCCACGCGATTGCAGGTGGAGAGCAGGACCGCTTCGCCCAAGCCCGCCGCCTCGCGCAAGGCGCACAGCACGGAGGGTGTTTCGGATTCCGGAACGGCGAAGCGTTCGCGCAGCGACACCGCTGCCGTATGGTGACTCAGGCCGAGACAGAACAATTGCATGGGCGAACGGTGAGCCTACCGGCCGGTGACGGCCCGCGCAAGGCGTCCGCTTTTCGCTGGCACGCCCGGATGACCCGTGCGACAAGTCCCCCATGCGCCCGCTTCTCCCCATCGCGCTGTGCTCCCTCCTTCTGGCCGGGTGCGCCACCGGCCGCAAACTGCCCGAATACGAAAAACCGCTGGCCCGCACGCCCGTCCAGCAAGTGCGCACCACGGCCTACACGCACACCGAGGCGGACCACATCAAGCACGGACGCAAGACGGCCGCCGGCACGATCCTCCGTCGCGGCGAGGTCAACAGCGCCGCGGCCGATTGGTCGCGCTGGCCGCTCGGCACCAAATTCCATCTTGTCGAAACCGGCGAAGTCTACGAGGTCGATGATTACGGCTGGGCCTTGGCCGGCACCAATACCATCGATCTCTACAAGCCAACACGCGGTCATATGAACCGCTGGGGCGTGCGTCGCGTGACCATCGAAGTCCTCGAATGGGGCGACCCGGAACGCAGCTATGCCCTCCTCAAACCACGCGACAAACACCGCCACGTCAAACGCATGGTCCGCCAGCTCGAGGACCGCTACGCGCTGTGATTCCCTGGTAGGGCCGGCTGGCCCAGCCGGCCGTCTGCATTCCTCCGTGCCCTCGGCGCCCTCTGCGGTTAAAACTTTCCGCACCGCATGAAAAACCCCTGGTCCGATCCCGCCCGCATCCTCGTCGCCCTCGTCCTCGGCGCGATCGCCGGTGCGATTATCCCCGCCTCCGCGGGGATCGGCACGCTGACCACCGGCGCGGTCTTCGCTTTTGCCGGAGATCTCTTTTTGCGCCTCCTGCAAATGATCGTCGTCCCGCTGGTCGCCACGTCGATCATCACCAGCGTGGCACGGCTCGGACGCGACCATGCCTTCGCACGGCTCGGATGGAAAACCGTCGCCTTTTTCGCCACCACAACCCTGCTCGCCTCCGTGGTCGGATTGGTCGTCTTCAATCTGGTCCAGCCCGGCAATGTCGCACCCGACGTCTCCGCGGCACTGCGTGCGTCGGTGCCGGAGAACGTCGGTGAAGTCCGCGACGGACTGACCGGAAAATCGACCGGTGACTTGGCCGACGTCGTCCGCCGCGCCGTGCCGGTCAATATCTTCGCCGCCGCCTCCGACAACCGCGAAATGCTCGCCGTCATTTTCTTCGCCCTGCTCTTCGGCTTTTTCAGCGGACGCCTGCCCGACGGGCGCCGCGAGGCGTTCCAAGGATTCTGGGAAAATGCCAACGACGTCATGCTGGCCATCACCCATGCCATCATGCGCATCGCGCCCTATGGCATCTTCGCGCTCATCGCCCGGACTGTGCAGGAAAGCGGAGGTGCGGCGCTCGGACCGCTTGCCCTTTTCTTCGTCTGCGTGGCTGGCGGACTGCTTTTCCATGCCTTTGTCACCATGGCCATCATCATGCGGGTCTTCGGCGGATTCCGTCCGTGGGCCCATTACCGCGCCATGGCTCCCGCGTTGCTCACGGCGTTTTCCACCGCTTCTTCGTCGGCGACCCTGCCCGTGACGCTGGAGTGCCTCGAGAAAAACGCCAAAGTCTCGCCCCGCATCGCCGGTTTCGTCGCCCCGCTCGGGGCCACGGTCAATATGGACGGCACCGCACTCTACGAATGCGCGGTCGTGCTTTTCATCGCGCAGCTTTACGGCGTGAGCCTCGACTTCTCGCAACAAGTGCTCGTCGTCGTGCTCGCGCTGCTCACCTCGGTTGGCGTGGCCGGTATTCCGGCGGCCAGCTTGGTCGCCATCGTCATCATTCTGCAGGCCGTGGGTCTTCCGCTCGAAGCTATTGCGATCATCATGGCGACCGACCGCATCCTCGATATGATGCGCACCGCGGTGAACGTCTTCGGCGACAGCTGCGCCGCCGCCGTCATCGCCCGCAGCGAAGGTGAGCCGGTTTACGACCTCACGCCGCAGGCGTGAGAAGTTTACTGTGTTGCCTCCCGAGTAACCTGCGGAAGTAACTCTGTTGAAAAGGCAGAAGAACAGGCCACGGATGGAAGAAGATAGCAGAGGATAGAGCGAGACGCGCTGACACGCGCCCCGCTCAAAGCTTCAGTCCGGAGACTGTGTTTGCGCCGTGTCAGCGGCGCAAACACCATCTTCTGTCATCATCTTCTATCCGTGGCTTTCTTGCCGCTGCCTGCCCAAGCTCGCAGTCGACGCCGACCCCAGTTACTCCCGGCACACACCCGCCACGCGCGGGTTCAGGAACTAAGGGCCGTTTGGTCGCTGAGGCGACCTATCTACGTCCGCCGAAGCGGACTGCGGTTCGAAGACTCAGCTCAGTGATTCGGTGTTCAGCTGAGCACCTACCGCGGCAGCGCCACCTTTGGAGTGCGGCGGCTTGACGCCACTTTCGCATCCGGCTCTCGCAAACAAAAAGACAGGCCACGGATAAAAGAAGATGAAAGAGGATTGTTCGTGGCCGTGTGACCCCGGCCACGAACGAGTCTTCTACGACCGAATAACTTGTCTCCAGTTGGGGTCACACAGGTGGAGAGCATCGCTTTCCATCCTCTTTTATCCGCGTCAATTTGCCTTTGGGCTATCTCGCAGACTCGGTTGTGGCTAAAAAATTCCTTCCTCCGTCCACTCACACTCAAACTCAGGCCTCAGCCTTAGCTGCTCCTCCTCTCCCAACGGAAACGTTCCCCGCGGCGAACGCTCAGCGGCATCGAAGGCCGCAAATTGTGCGGGAAGTTGTTCCTACCGGCGACGACGGCGGATGAGGTGCGCGCCGAGCCCAGCGGCGGCAAGACTGAGCAAGGCATAGGTGGAGGGTTCGGGGACAACATTGACCACCAAGCTGCCTTCGCTGAAGTAAGCGGACTTTCCGCCACCAAGGTCGAAAGCGTTTGCTTCGCCAAGATTGCTCAGGTTGGCCGTGTCAATCGTGGCCAAACCATCAATGATCGTGTACGCACCGTTAGCCACGGTATTGTCGAGGCCGATCAGGTCGTCGATTCCGAAACCAGCACCGAAGGAAACCGTATCTGTGGCAGCGTCGCCCACGGTGAGTGCATTGAGCCCAGTGTTGTTGAGATCGAAGATGAATTTTGCATCAGAACCAAGGAAGAGGCTACCGAGAAGGCCGCCACTGCCGCCAAGCGTGGCCGCGATTCCATTGCCGATGCTTACGCCGCCACCGATCGTCTGGTTCAGTGTGAGCGTGATGGTCTCGGTGAGGGTGATGTTTTCGACAAGCGCGGAGGATGCGCCGCTGATGATGACCTCACCACTGCCGCGGAGGGTGATCCCTGTGGCCGTGCCGGAACCGGAGATTGCGGCAAAACCACCGGAGAACGTTGTCGCGTTGTTGACGGTCAAATCCATTTCCCCGCTCGTGCTGGTGCCACGGAAAAAGGTGGACTGGCCCTGAAACTCCATGTCGCTGCCAGCGAGGACGGCCGATGTCCCGGTGCG
>JBIKXZ010000130.1:0-6643 GCA_044355525.1 Chthoniobacterales bacterium | reverse complement strand
AGGATGAAGAAAAGCAGCGCGCGCAGGGGCATCTCGGGATGCGCCGTGGTGAAGGAAAGCAGCACGCCGCAGACCGCACCGGACGCGCCGACCAGTTCCGCGGATGGCGCGGAAAACGCCGTCTGCAGCAAACCGCCCGCGATTCCCGAAAGAAAATAAAGCACGAGGTAACGCACCCTCCCGAGCAGGAATTCCACCTCCGGACCGACAAACCACAGCGCGAGCACGTTGACCATCAGGTGAAGTAAATTGGCGTGGAGGAAAATGTGCGTGACCGCCGTCCACCACCGGCCCGCGGCCAGTGCTTGGCCGCTCAAAGCCCAACCGGACAATTCGATCCCCCGGGCCCCGCTCAGGAGCAAAACTTCGAGCGCATACCCCGCCACGCAGGCCGCGGCCAGCGATACCGTGACCGGAGCGAGGCGGAATTTTTCGGCCAGAGATTCCACCCGGCGAGCCTATCAGCGACGTTGTGCCCCGGCAACGTGCTCTTCCCGCTTTGCAGGACCGCCGCGGCCGCTAAACTCCCCCGCTCCATGGCGCGCTGCTTCCGTCCTTGCCTCCTCGTCCTCGCGATCCTCGTCGTCCTGGCCTCCGCCGCCGTGCTCGCCTTCAACCTGCATCTTCAATCGCCCGCCATGCAGGAACGCCTGCGCGAGGGTGCGGCCGAGACCCTCGGACTGCCGCTCAATGTCCGCAGCACCGTTTACACCCCGTGGGACGGCATCCGACTCCGCGGCCTCGTCGTGCCGGACATGGAAAATTCCGGGGTCAACTTCCTCGAAGCCTCCGAATTCCAGATCCAATTCCGCCTCTGGCCGCTCCTGCGCCGCGAATTTGTCGTCAGCCGGCTCTGCCTCAAAGAAGCCGTGCTCACCTGGCGGCAAAACACCGAGGGCCGCTGGCGTGTTCCGCGCGGCGCCGACAAAGCCGTGTCGCGTCCGTCCGGCACACCCGTGCAACCGGAAGCCGCGGCCACGCCAACGCCCGCCGCGGAGGAAAAAAAGAAACCCGCGTTCGCCGTGCGCGTCGAAGGCATGGAAATCCGCCGCTCGCGCATCCTTTTTGAAAACCGCGACGCCTGGCCGCTGCTCGACGCCGAGGGCATCACCGCGCGCGCCAACCTCCAGCCCAACGGCGATGCCCAAGGCGAAGCTTCCGTGCCCGAAGCCGTGCTCGCCGGCGTCATCGTGGCGCGTGACATCGGCAGCCCGTTCAAACTGAAAAAGGGCCGGCTGAAACTTCCGGAGATTCGCGGCGACATTTCCGGCGGGCAGCTCTCCGGAGAGGGCAGCATTGCCGTCCGCGAGGAGGGATCGCCCTACAAATGGAATCTGCAACTGGCCGACTTCCGCCTCGCGGACCTCCGCCTGCCCGCATCCTTCGGCGGGACGAAATTCGAGGGACTGCTCGCCGCGCAGCTGGAGGTCTCCGGCCGCAATGCGCCCAACCGCCAAGTCCGCGGCACGGGGCGCCTCGAGGTCGGCGGCGGCAAACTGGTTCCGCCTCCGCACCTCCAGGAACTCGGCCGCGCCCTCGACATCCGCGAATTGCGGTCCATGGACCTGCAAGCCGGCCGGGCCGACCTGCGGATCGAGGACGATTTCATCCACGTCGATCCGCTCTGGCTGCGTGCCGACGAAATCGCCGTGGAATTGCGCGGCACGGTCACCCGTGCGGGCAAACTCGACCTGAGCGGGCGCCTGCTCCTCGCGCCGAAAACCGCCGCCCGCCTCGCCGAACGCACCGGACGCGAATGGCCCGCCGCCGGACAAGGCGAACTCCCGACTTACCGCGCCGTGACCTTCAAAGTCACCGGCACGCTCGAGAAACCCGAAAGCGACCTGGCCTCGCGCCTTCTCGGCGGCGGGATCGGCGGCAAGATCGGCGAGTTTTTCCTCAACTTCCTCGGGGCGCCCTGACCATGCGCATCATCGCCGGTCGCGCGGGCGGACTGCGCCTCGACTGCCCGGACGGCGTCGCCCGTCCCATGATGGACCGCGTGCGCGGCGCGGTCTTCTCCAGCCTCGGCGAAGTTGTGGCCGGTGCGCGCGTGCTCGACTTGTTTTCCGGCAGCGGCGCGCTGGGCCTCGAAGCGTTGAGCCGCGGGGCGGACTCCTGCGTCTTCGTCGACCGTCACCGCAAAGCCGTCGAGGCCATTCGCGGAAATCTCGCGCGCGCCAAATTGACCGGCACAGTGCGCGCGCAGGATGTGGCCGCGTTCGTCGCGCAGGCCGGGCCCGCGTCTTTCGACCTCGTCTTCGCCGATCCCCCGTTCGCACTCGCGACGGACGACCGCGCGCACCCCGCGAGCCTTCTCGCCGGCGGCGACCTCGCGCGCGCCGTGGCACCGGACGGTCTCTTGGTCATCGAACTGCCCGCCGAGCCGCCGCACGGCAACGCGTCTTGGGCATTGCTCCGCAGCCGCCGTTACGGGCAGGCTTGGATCGCCTTCTACCGGCGACTGCCCGACGCATGACGCGCCTGCTCTACAATCTCCTCTTCCCCCTCGCCTTCCTCGCCATCCTCCCGCGTTACCTGGCGAGGATGTTCAAACGTGGCGGCTTCCGCGAAGACTTCGGACAGCGCTTCGCCCGCTACGCGCCGGAATTGCGCGAACGCTTCGCACGCGGCGAGTGGCTCTGGGTCCACGCGGTCAGCGTGGGGGAACTGCTCATCGCGCTCAAACTCCTCGACGAACTCCACCGCCGTCATCCCGCGTGGCAATTCGTCATTTCGAGCACGACTTCCACCGCCCACGCCCTCGCCCTGACCAAGCAGGAAGATTGGTGGGTACCCGTCTACACGCCGGTCGATTTCGCGCCGGTCGTCCGGCGCGCCCTCGACACCGTGCGGCCACACGCAGTCATCCTGACCGAAAGCGAAATGTGGCCGAATTTCGTCTGGCAAACCGCGGACCGGGGCATCCCCGTCCTGCTCGTCAATGCCCGCGTCTCCCCGCGTTCCGCCCGCCGCTACCGCCGCTTCGCGCCATTGCTGCGTCCGGTGACCCGCCGGCTTTCGGCCGTGGGACTGCAGGAGCCGGAACATGCCGCGCTCTGGGAACATCTCGATGTTCGGTCGGACCGCCTGCACGTCACCGGCAGCGTGAAATATGACCCCGATGCCGCGCATGTTGGAACGCGCGATTTCCGTCCGGTCCTCGAGTCATTCGGTTTCCGGTCCGGCGACCCCGTTCTCCTCGCCGGCAGCACGCATGCCGGCGAAGAGGAAATCCTCGCGGAGGCTTTGACCAAACTACGCGAGAAGTTTCCCTCCGCCCGTCTCATCATCGCCCCGCGTCACGTCGAGCGGACCACCGACATCATGGCGCGCCTCGCCCCAACCGGATTGCGCGTCGCGCGGCGCACCGCGCCGCCGGACGGCAAGACCCCCGACATCTTCCTGCTCGATACCACCGGGGAATTGCGCGATTGGTATGCCTGCGCGGACGTCGTGTTCATCGGCAAAAGCCTGTCCGGACGCGGCGGACAAAATCCCGTGGAGGCCATCCTCGCGGCGCGTCCCGTGCTCTTCGGACCGCACATGGAGAATTTCGCCAGCCTGCGCGATGCGCTGCTCGCCGCCGGCGGTGCGCGCGAAGTAGCCGGCGCCGCCGAACTCGCGGAAGCTGCGGCCGCACTGCTTGTTGATGCGAACGGGCGCGACAACATGACGCGGCAAGCCGCCTCGGCCCTGCGGCCGCATCAAGGTGCCACCGGCAGGACCGCGGATCTGGTCGGGCAATTTGTGCCATGACTCGACCGGACCGCGCGTGTAGTTTGTTCAACGCCTGCTCATGAAAGTCAAAACCTTCAAAATTGGTCCCGTCACCGTCGGCGGCCGGGGTCTGGTCCTGATTCTGGGGCCGTGCGTGCTGGAGGACGCCAAGTCGGCCCGCCGCGCCGCGGCGCGTCTGGTCAAGATGACCCAGACACTCAAGACGCCGTTCATTTTCAAGGCTTCTTATGACAAAGCCAACCGCACATCGGGCTCCTCTTTCCGCGGACCCGGACTGCGCGAGGGTTGCCGCATCCTCGCGGAGATCCGCGAGGAATTCGGCGTGCCCGTCACGACCGATGTCCATTCGCCCGGCGATGTCGCCGTCGCCGCGGAAAGCATCGATCTTCTGCAAATTCCCGCCTTCCTCTGCCGCCAGACCGATTTGATCGAGGCCGCCGGGGCCAGCGGAAGGCCGGTTAATGTGAAGAAAGGGCAATTCCTCTCGCCTTGGGAAGTTGCGCCCATCGCGAAAAAACTCCGCGCCGCCGGTTGCCGCAATTTTTTCTTCACCGAGCGCGGCACGACCTTCGGCTACAACAATCTCGTGGCCGACATGCGCGCCATCCCGTGGATCCGCGAGCAAGGCTTCCCCGTCATCTTCGACGCAACACACTCCGTGCAGCGCCCCGGCGGCGGCGGAGACCGCACGACCGGCGATGGCGCGCTTGCTCCCGTGTTGGCCGCGGCGGCCGTGGCGGCGGGGGCGGACGGAATTTTCCTCGAAACCCACGAAAACCCCGCCAAGGCGCCGTCCGACGGACCCAACCAAATACCGCTTGCCCGCCTCCCCGCCGTTCTGCGCAAACTCTTGGCTGTCCGCCATGCGCTGTAGCCTTCTCCTCCCCGCCGCCCTCATCGTCGCGACAACCGTCGCGCGGGCGGAGGAAAAAGAAGCGGAACCCGCCCCCTCGCCCATCTCCGCCGAAATCGAGATTCCGGTCGCCATCGGCCAAAGCGTCCGCGGCATCCGCCTGCCGCACTACGAAAAAGGCGGCAACAAATTGAGCCTGCGCATCAATGCGGAAACCGCCGAGCGGGCCAGCGAAACGAAGTTCAACTTCAAAGGCCTGCGCATCGAGATTTTCGACGACTCCGCAGACAAAGCCGCCATGGAGGTCGTGCTCGACCGCGCAGTTTTCGACCGCGAAACCAACCTCCTCACCAGCGAAAACCAGGCCCTCATCCGCGGCGAGACCTTCCAGATCACGGGCAGCCGGTTGGTTTTTGATTCCAATACGCGCTCCAGCCGTATACTTGGACCTGTTAATATGACCATCTCTCAGATGGAGGAGGCCGCTGCGCCATGAGGATTTTTTGCCTGATCATGTTGTTCGGTGCGGCCATCGCCGCGCCCGCCGCCGCCCAGCAAATGCGCACGGGCGAGGCCGCTCCCTCGCGCCAGGATCCCCTCGGGTTCGGCGGTCTCTCCAAGAACCGCGCCAAAGGCAGCAAAACGGAAATCTCGGCCGAACGCGAAGCCACCTTCAACGAGAAGGAAAACCGCGCCACCTTCGTCGGCGGTGTCCGTGTCAAAGACCCCGCCTTCCTGCTCAGCGCCGACCGCCTCACCGTCTTCCTCAACCGCAACCGCTCCGGCATCGAGCGCGCCGTGGCCGAGGGCAATGTCGTCATCGTGCAGCAGGCTGAGGGATCGGAAAAAGGCGCCGTGGGCCGCGCCCGCCGCGCCGAATACGTCCCGACCACCGGCGTGGTCACCCTCATCGGCTGGCCGGAAATCCAGCAAGGCATCAACCGCCACATCGCCGCCAACGAAAGCACGCGCATGATCCTCAACCGTGACGGCCGCGCCACCACCGAAGGCGCCAGCCGCACCGTCATCACCGACACCGAGGGAGCCGGCGGATTGTGATGAGCGCCGCCCTCGCCGAGACCGAACCCGCCTGGTCACGCGCCGCCGAGGGCGACCGCCCCCTCCTGCGCACCGACAAATTGGTAAAAATCTACGGCGGACGAGCCGTGGTCAACGGCGTCGACATCCACGTCAAACGCGGCGAGATCGTCGGCCTGCTCGGACCCAACGGCGCCGGCAAGACGACCAGCTTCTACATGATCGTCGGCCTTGTCCGGCCCAATTCGGGCCGCGTTTTCTTCGACGGAGAGGACGTCACCCGTATGCCGATGTACAAGCGCGCCCGCGCCGGCATGGGCTACCTGCCGCAGGAGGAATCCATCTTCCGCAAGCTCACCGTCGAGGAGAACATCATGGCCATCCTCGAGACCACCCCGCTGTCCAAAGCGGAGCGCAAAGCGCGTTGCGAGGAACTTCTCCACCAGTTCGGCATCGAGCACATCGCCAAGAACGAGGCCCTCACTTTGAGCGGCGGCGAAAAACGCCGCCTGACCATCGCCCGCTCGCTCGTGACCAGCCCGTCGCTCCTCATGCTCGACGAACCGTTCAGCGGCGTCGATCCCATCGCCGTCTATGACGTTCAGCAGATCGTGACCAACCTGCGCGAGGCCGGGTTGGCCATCCTCATCACCGACCACAACGTGCGCGAGACACTCTCCATCGTCGACCGCGCCTATCTCATTTTCGAAGGACGCGTCGAGAGCGAGGGCAGCAAGGACTTCCTCCTCAACGACCCCGTCAGCCGCAAGCTGTATCTCGGCGAAAGCTTCCAAATGTGAGCCGCCGTGCCCGACTCCGCGAAATCCCATCCTGTCAGCGTCGGTGATTTCCACCGCAACCACGCCGAAACCCTCGGACTCGAATTGCTCGCCGGGGAAAGCGGACTGGACCGCCTCATCCGCGAACCGACGGTCAACCGCCCTGGTCTCGCCCTGTCCGGCTTTTTCAATTACTTCGCCCCGAAACGCGTCCAGGTCTTCGGTGCGGCGG
>JBIKXZ010000129.1:0-6670 GCA_044355525.1 Chthoniobacterales bacterium | reverse complement strand
ATTCGGACGCCGCCCCGCGCACGAAATCCTCGAACGCCTGCGCAATGAGTGGACGCCGTCCGCCGGCGACCTGCTCGCCGAATACCGCGCCGTCACCGGCCGGATCAAAAAGCATCTCGCGACGGCGGGACTGGTCAGTTTACCGCGCGGCGAAAAATTGAAAGTCATCCCCGTCCCGGATTTCCTGCGCGAGCAATTCCCGACGGCCGCTTACAGCGCCCCCGGACCGTTCGACGCCGACCAGACCGGCATTTTCTGGGTCAACGATCTCTCGCGGCACGCGAAGGACGCAACGCAGCGCCGCGCCGAGATCGCGCAGCATTTCGGACTGGAACTGACCTGCGCCCACGAGGCTTATCCGGGTCACCATTTGCAATTCATCGTGCAGAACCGTCATCCAAGCCACCTGCGCCGCATGTTCTCGCACGCCATCTTCTACGAGGGCTGGACGCTCTGGTGCGAAAAGCTCTGCATCGACCGGAAAATCTACCGCGCCCCGCACGCGCGGCTCATCCAATTGCACGACGCCCTCTGGCGCGCGCACCGGATTCTTGTCGATATCGGGCTGCACACCGGCGGGATGTCGCACGCCGCGGCAACGAAGCATCTGATGGACAATGTCGGCTTCACCAAGTCGCGCGCAGCGGCCGACGTGAATTGGTATACCGCCGCCCCGACCGTGCCGATGAGCTATCTGCTCGGACGCGAGAAAGTCATCGCCCTCCATGCCGCACACCGCGGCCCGCTGCGCCAATTCAACGACCGGCTGATCTCGCATGGCGCGGTGCCGTTCGCTTGGTTTTCCTCACCACGCTTGTAGCGGCGGCCGCCGCTACAAAAAGGGTCGGCTCGATCCGTCGCCGGGGACGGTGTCGCTACAGTTTTTGTTCGGCCGGTGAAGGGCCGAAACAATTCAAATACGTATAGCCCTCGAGCGCCTGTTCATAGCTGTCGAGGAGGCGCATGCCTTCATTCGGTTTGAGGCGGTCCTCTTTGATCGCCGCGTCGATCTGCGCTTTCATGCGGCGGGCCAGTTCGCTTTTTTCCCACTGGGTCAGGGCGAGGACGTTGCCGATGGTGTTGCCGCCGATGATTTCCTCGACGTAGTAGCCGCTGTCTTCGTCCTCATCGAGGAAGATGTGCATCTCGTTGACGCGTCCGAAGAGGTTGTGCATGTCGCCCATGATGTCCTGGTAGGCGCCAGCGAGGAAAAACCCGATGTAGTAAGGCTTGCCCTCCTCCGCACGGTGCAGCGGGAGCGTGGGCTTCACGTCCTGCAGGTCGATGAAGCGCGAGACTTTGCCGTCCGAGTCGCAGGTGATGTCGACCAGCGTGGCCTGACGATCGGGCGCCTCGCCCAGGCGGTGCAGCGGCATGACGGGAAACAATTGTCCAAGCGCCCAGTGGTCGAGGAGCGATTGGAAGACGGAAAAGTTGCAAAGCACCTGGTCACCGAGGGAAACCTCGAGGTCCTTTACTTCCTCGGGCACGTAGCGCACGCCGCGGAAAAGTTCGACCACCTTGGCCGCAATGCGCCAGTAGACGGTTTCGATCTTGGCCTTGGCCGGCAGGTCGAGCAGGCCGAGGGAGAACATGGAGTCGGCTTTTTCGCGGATTTCCTGCGCGTCATGCAGGCTTTCGAGGCGGTGTTTGCTCCCGAGCGACTGGTAAATCGCGAGGATGTCGGAAACCACCGTCGGGTCGCCTTCGGCCGCGGTAACCTCGGGGCCGCGGGAAACTTTCTCGATGGCCCCGAAGGCCTCGACAATGAGCACCGAGTGGTGCGCGGCGATGGCGCGTCCGCTTTCGCTGACCAGAATCGGGTGTGCCGTTTTTTCCTCGTCGCACACTTCCTGCACGGCGGCCACCACGTCGCGGGCGTATTCGTGCAGGGTGTAGTTGACCGAACTGTCGAAGGTGGTGCGCGAACCGTCGTAGTCAATGCCGAGTCCGCCGCCCACGTCGAGGTAGCCGAGCGCGTGTCCGAGCTTGTGCAGCTTCGCGTAGAAACGTGCGGCCTCGCGCACGGCGCGCTTGATCGTGCCGATGTCGGTGATCTGCGAGCCGACGTGGAAATGGACCAGCTTGAGGCAGTGAGCCATGCCCTCGCGCTTGAGCAGGTCGCTGGCCTGGACGAGTTCCGCGGTGGAGAGTCCGAACTTCGCGTCCTCGCCGCCGCTGGTCGCCCATTTGCCCGAGCCTTTGGTGGCGAGGCGGACGCGCGCGCCGATCCAAGGCTCGACGCCGACTTGTTTGGCGATGGCGAGGACCTGCGCGAGTTCCTCGATTTTTTCCACGACCATGACGAGGCGCTTGCCGAGTTTGCGTCCGAGCATGGCATTGCGGATGTAATCGGCGTCCTTGTAGCCGTTGCAAATGATGAGGCTTTCCGGGTCGGCGTGGATGGAAAGCGCGGCGAGGAGTTCGGGTTTGCTGCCCGCCTCGAGTCCGAAATGGTAGGGCGTGCCGGCATCGACGATTTCCTCCACCACTTCGCGCAGTTGGTTGACTTTGATCGGAAAGACGCCGCGGTAGACATTGCCGTAGCCGGCTTCCTTGATCGCTTCGGCAAAAGCTTCGTTGACCGTCTTGACGCGGTGGCGGAGGAGATCCTGGAAGCGCAGGGTGAGAGGGAAGGACAGTCCGCGGGACCGCGCCTCGGCGACGAGTTCCATCATGTCCACCTCGCAATGCGGCTCGCCGCACGGGCGCACGGCGACGTGGCCTTGCGCATTGACCGTGAAATACGGGGTGCCCCAACGCTCGACATTGTAGAGCGCGAGGGCCGAGGAGACGTCCCAATCTTTCATTTCTGCGTGCGCGCTATAGGGCCATCGGACCCGCAGTGCAAATGGAATTCGCGGGAATTTTGCTTTGGCGCCGCCGCGGCGCCGCGGGCAGACTCGCCGCATGTCCGCCGCGAACCTGCCCCGCATCGAGCACGAGGTGACCGTCATGTTCTACGACACCGACTGCGCCGCGGTGGTGCACAACCTCGCTTACCTGCGCTTCATCGAGGAAGCGCGGACCATCATGGCGGAGAAAATGGGTATGCCCCTGCGGCAGATGGTCGAGACCGGACTCTATCCGGTCGTCCTGCGCACCGAGATCGATTACCGCTCGCCGGGCAAAGTGGGCGAACGCCTCCTCGTGCGCGGCGGGGTGAGCGAATTGTCGCGGGTGCGGTTCTGGGTGGAGTTCGAAATTGTCCGCCCGGAGGATGGCACCGTGCTCGTCAGCTGCCGTCAATCGCTCGCCCTGATCCGCATGCCCGGGGCCAAAGCGGAGCGGTTGCCGGACGAGTGGTTCAAGTAGGCTCGCCGCTCACACCCCCGCCCGCAGCGAACGTGCCACGGCGCCGAGGGCCATGGTCAATTTCTCGCGCACGCCCGGCGCGAAGCCGCGTTTCTCGTGGAGCACGAGCAATTGCAACGCGTCGCAGCGCAGCAGGCTCGCGTTGCCGACCTCGAGATGCAGGGTGATCCCGCGCGGCTCACCCCAGCCCGCCTCGCGGGCGTCGACCGCGCGGTCCATCGCACCGGAGGCCGACTCGAGCAACTCGCGCCGTTTGAGTTCGAGAGGAAAACTCCACTCGGCCAGCGCTTCATGGCGCCGCGCCAGCAGGCATCCTTCGATGCCGGGCAACCCGCAACACAATCGCGGCACATCGGACGGCGTGATGGCCTCCTCGGTGTGGAAAATTTCCTGCAGAACTTTGTCGGATCGCAATCCGACGGAAGCCCACGCCGCGTCCGCGCGCTCGAATTTCGGCAATCCGGAAAGCACGCGTTCGCGCAATCCCTCCGGCACCTCGGCGCCCAGCGCTGACGGCCAGACCTCGCACTCCCACAGCACGTGCAGCGGGTGCCGTCCTTTCGGGCGGAGGGCGAGCGCTTTGGTCATTCCCGAAGGAAAACCCGCCCGCTTGGGCTTTGCAATCCGGCGATGACGGGTAAATTGGAATCATGACACGTTTCATCCTGCCGGTCCTGCTCGGCGCCGCGGTCGGCGCGGCTCTCGGCTACTTCGGTCAATGCACCTCGGGCACGTGTCCCCTCACCGCCACGTGGTGGCGCGGAGCGCTGTTCGGCGCGCTCTTCGGCGTGGTCATCGCCTGGCCCGCGTCCCCGCAGCCGTGAAGACCGTCACCATCACCGAAGCCAAGAAACACCTCGGCGCGCATCTCAAAGATGCGGTGGCCGGACAAAATATCGGCATCATTTGCGGGAGCCGCATCGTCGCCTTGCGCCCCGTGGAAGTGACCTCGCTCGATTTGGAGGAAGCGGGCGATCCGGAAGTCACCGGCAAACTGACCGCCGAACAAAAGGACCGCCTTTACGCGCAGCTGAAAAAAGAGCGCAAGGAAGCCAAGCGGCGGCGGAAGGAATTGCTCTCTGGCCACGCGTCCGCTTGACCGGCGCGTCCGTCGCAAGAATACTGGACACATGTCCAGTAAAACTACCGCGCGCCAGCAGCAGGTCCTCGATTATATCGGACGACATCGCACGCGGCACGGGGTGCCGCCGACGGTGCGGGAAATCCAAAACCATTTCGGCTTCGCCAGCCCGAATGCCGCCGCCTCGCACCTGCGCGCGCTGGAACGCAAAAAACTCCTGCACCGCGAACCCGGCACGGCGCGCGCGCTGAAAGTCACCGGCGACGACCGCAAGGAAGTCGCAGCCATTCCCGTCTACGGCGACATCCCGGCCGGATTCCCCGACACGCGCGAACAGCGCCCGGATGGTTGCGTTTACGCGGATCTGGAATCGCTCGACATCCGTCGCACGGCGCGGACCTTCGCCGTGCGGGTGCGCGGCGACTCCATGACCGGCGCGCATATCCTCGACGGCGACCTTGTCGTGCTCGAGTTGCGCGAACCCAACCATGGCAACATCGTGGCCGCTTTGATCGACGGCGAAACGACACTCAAACGCTATCTGGTGCGCAACCGGCGTCCGTTCCTCCGCGCGGAAAACCCGAAATACCCCGACCTCATCCCCGCGCACGAACTGGTCATCCAAGGCGTGATGATCGCGCTTTTCCGCAAACCCAAGGACGCGGGTCGCGCCATCGAACCGTAGCGTCGGTGCTTGCCATGCGAAGCCATCCGCTTTGTCATGCGCGGATGGAACGATCTTTCGGGCGGGCGGCGGACGGGTTGCGTCCGGTTACTTTCGAGCAGGGCATCGCGCCGCATGCGGCGGGATCGGTGCTGGTTTCTTTCGGGAACACCAAGGTGGTTTGCGCGGCGACCATTGATGAGGCGGTGCCGCGGTGGATGCAGGTGCAAAAGGTGTCCGGCGGATGGTTGACCGCGGAATATTCGATGCTGCCTTACGCCACACTGGACCGGAAACAGCGGGACATTTCGCGCGGCAAGCTCGACGGGCGGACCACGGAAATCCAGCGGCTGATCGGGCGGTCACTGCGCGCGGTGGTTGATCTGGAAAAAATGGGGCCGCGGACCCTGTGGATCGATTGTGATGTCTTGCAGGCGGATGGCGGGACGCGGACGGCTGCCATCACCGGGGCCTGCGTGGCGGTGGAACTGGCTTTCCGGAAACTGAAGGAGGAGGGCAAAATCAAGGAATCCCCTCTGAAAGAACGGGTTGCGGCGGTCAGCGTAGGTGTCGTTGGCGGGGAAGTGCTGCTAGATTTGGACTATCTGGAGGATAAGGACGCCACCGTGGACATGAATCTGGTCATGACCCAAAGCGGGGAGTTTGTCGAGGTGCAGGGGTCGGGCGAGGAGGCCACTTTCGGAGAGGAAGCCCTCTTCGAGATGCTGCGCGGTGGCCGGGCCGGGATCGAAAGATTGCTTGCCCTTCAGGAGGAGGCCCTTACTGTGTCCGCCCCGCAACAGCCATGAAGAAAGCACTCATCACCGGCATCACAGGTCAGGACGGTTCCTACCTGGCAGACCTGCTCGTGGCCAAGGGCTACGAGGTCCATGGCATCATCAGAAGGGCGAGCACGTTCAACACGTCCCGCATCGACCATCTTTACCAGGACCCGCACGTCAACGGGGTGCGACTTTTTCTTCACTACGGCGATCTGGCCGATTCGGTGAACATGACCAAGCTGCTCTACGATTTGCAACCGGACGAAGTTTACAACCTCGGTGCTCAGAGCCATGTCCGGGTCAGTTTCGATATTCCCGAATACACCGCCGACGTCACCGGTGTCGGCACGATCCGCATCCTCGAAGCGATCCGTGAATCCGGGGTGAAGCCCCGTTTTTACCAAGCCTCGAGCAGTGAGATGTTCGGCAAGGTGCAGGAGATTCCGCAGAAGGAGACCACGCCGTTCTGGCCGCGCAGTCCCTATGGTTGCGCCAAGATGTTCGGCCACTGGGCCACGGTGAATTACCGCGAGAGCTACAACCTCTTTGCCTGCAGCGGCATTCTCTTCAACCATGAAAGCCCGCGCCGCGGCGAAACCTTCGTGACGCGCAAAATTTCCCGCGCGGTGGCCGCGATCAAGCTCGGCCTCCAGAAAGACCTCTACCTCGGCAACATGGATGCCAAACGCGACTGGGGTTACGCCCCAGAGTATGTCGAAGGCATGTGGCGCATGCTGCAGGCCGACCAGCCCGACGATTACGTGCTGGCCACCAACGAAACCCATACCGTGCAGGAGTTTGTCGAAGTGGCCTTCGGTCACGCGGGGC
>JBIKXZ010000062.1:0-11706 GCA_044355525.1 Chthoniobacterales bacterium | reverse complement strand
CCTCCCTGACTCCGCCAAAATCCGGCGCTCGGCAAGACGCTCCACAATGACCTTCGAGCGACTCTGCAAGCCGGAGACCGACGCCACCTTTTGCTCCGCCCCGCCCGCTGCCTCGTAGATCGCGTAATCGCGGTAGGCTTGATCCGCCGCACCGCGCCAATCGTCGGCCACGACGGTTTGCGTCAAGCAACAGGAAGGGCAAACCACCAGCGCACCAGTCCGCTCCGCAGGACGGCAGTCGGAAGTCACTCTCGGCAAGGAGTGTCGGCCGTTGGGCTCGACGGGAATTTCGTGACGGCAAAAGTGGCAGACGGAACTCGGTGACATTTGAGGATTCGCTCGGATACGGCATGAGCGACGCCCCGTGACGTCTGCATAGAAAGTAGTGAGCGGAAATAATAAACCCGAAAAGCGTCCTCATCGCAAGTTGCTGCTTAGAAGTTCGGAAGAGCCGTGCGCCAGTAATTTGACGCTTTGGTCAAGCGCGCTGCTTTGGCTATTGGATCCGAGGTGGATCGCACAAATACATTGAGTATTATCGCAGTCCATTTGCATTTCTGCGTTAGCAGAATTTGCCCAGCGTGGCGCCCGATCGCATCACCAAACGGCGCCCCGCTTTCGAGCAACTCGACAAAGCGCCGAGCAGCAAGATCCGAGAGTGGGGCTTCAGGTTGAAGGATAAAATCCGCAACGAGTTTCGCCGGATTATCCCAACCCGCGTGCTCAAAATCGAGAAAGCACAAGGATCCGTTTTCGCGACGGATGATGTTGTGAAAACCGAAGTCGGAGGGCGAAAGACATTGCGGCACCATGGCCCCGTCTTTTGGCTTCACCGTTGTAAGTGCGGGAAGAACCTCGGATCGCAAAAATTCCTGCATCCGCGCGGTGACGTCGTCTTCCGCGGTCAAAACCATCAACTCGTCCAAACGTGCGGCAGCGCATCGCCAGTGGTCGAGCGCCGATGCCCCGCCTTCGGAGGCTTGCGGCACCCCGACCGCACGGGCTCTGTGCAGCACTTCAGGGCGGTTTGAGTCCAGGATGAAGCACGCCATCGCCTCGGTATCGCGCATTTTGTTTTCGCGGCCAGAGACAACCACTCCTGGCACATGCTCGAACAAAATCGCGCGACAGGTCGCATCCTGGGCAGCCATAGCCGGGACAGCAGCGCCCATCTGCTCGGCGTAGAAGGAATGCATGAGAACCTCGTGGTCGAAGGCATTCCTGCGCCCCGGAGCAGGAGGTTCGTGAATCTTGAGAACAGCACGGCGGTCTCCGTGCTCGAGGAGAAAAACACGGTGACGGTTGCCCGCACCCAGCTCCTGCGCCGCATGCGCCGGCTCCCAACCCTCACGTGCAAGAAAGCGTCGAAGCTCTTCACTTTCCGGGAAGACGGTTTTAATCATCCCGCGAGACCCTTGACTTCCGCCCAGGAGCGCGCGGATACCAAACCTGGCTGCGGCGGATGCGAACCGCCCGGATCGAAAAGAATTTTCCGCGGCACGGGCGGAAATGCGGGGTGCAGCAGAATTTCCGGGAGGTCGTCGACAAAAACGTCGCAGTGCAAGGATTCGATCCGCGCCAGCTTGGCCTCTTTCGTTTCCTCAAAAAACAAATCCGCCACCCCCAATTGCCGGCTCTCAATCCATCCCCGGGCAAAAGCGTGCAGGTCGTGTTTTTCGCCGGCGATCGGATGCCTCGTGCGATGGCTGACCACGCAGACGTCGCAACCGGAGACCTGCCATTTCCTAATCGTGTCCACGGCACCCTCGTACAGTTGCGCCTCTTTCATTAACGGCCCGTAAAGTTCGCCCTGCAGCCGCGTCCACTCGCCCTCCTCGCCGCGCGAGCGAAGCGTCTCGCGCAAAGTCAGTTTCGGATCAACGTAAGGTCCGGGCAGGCCATGCAGAGCACAGAGCCTCTCCAGAGGACGACGGTAGTCGGCCAGCGTGTTGTCCAAGTCGATCCCGATCCTCATTCTCGGTCAGCACTGTCCGTAGAGCAGCTTTGAAACACGCCGGATGACGATGTTCTGCAGGGAATGGGTCACCGAGGCGAAGTTGCGGAAGGTCAGAGCCTTCGAGTTGCCGGCCTGCCGCTCTTGCCCGTAGACCGCAATCTCCTTGTAGCTTAAACCGCGGGAAAGCAGACGCGTAAGCAAGTCGGCCTGAAAGCCGAAGCCGTGGGAGTTTGAATGCCAGCGCATCACGTAGGCCCGCCGCGTCACCACCATGCCGTTGTAGTAGTGGAGTTTGAATCCGCTGAGGAAATTGACCAACGCGGTGTAGGCCTTGGAGATGGCACGCCGAGACTGGGCGCGTCCGCGGATCTCGATGTTGTAGGGAATAAGCATTTCCGCCGTGCCCAACTCCTTGAAAATAGTGACCAGGGTCTCCTTCGGCTCGACATTGTCCCCGCAAATAAGGCGATACCATTCCGAGCGCAGCAGAAAGGCGGCCTCGGCATAGTTGTTGGCTAGTCCTTCGTTGCGTGCATTGACATAAAGCGTAAGCGGCACGTCCGGATGCAACTGCCCGAACTCTTTGACCTTCTCGACGGACCGGTCTCGGGAGCAATCGTCGATGACCACGATCTGGAAAGACACCCCGACCTCGCGGCAGGCCGCCACGACCGTTTCGAGCGTGGCCGTGATGTTTTCTTCCTCGTTGTAACAGGCCACGAGCAATCCCAGTTGAAAGGGTTGCTCTTTATCCTCCGCGGCCGGTTGCGGCCCGAAGAGGGCGATTTCGCTGAAGTGATCGATCATGAGTTGAATTCACTGTGACGGCCCAAGACCGCCTTTTTCAATCCGAAGATGACGTTGCTGATGGCCAGCAAACGCGCCTTGTTCAGTCGGTAAACCGATCCGTCGAACGCCAGATCCTCCGCCTCCAACATGCGCCGCAAACGCGTCGAGAGCATGCCGGCTTCATCGTATTTGGCCCGCAGTTCCGAGACTTGGATCCCTTGGGGCGAATCGAGCAACTCGCGGTAAATGCGGATCCGCACCGAGGCATGCCCAAGATTGACGAAATTGGCGTAGCCGTAAGCCAGGCAAGCATAAATAGGTCCGTCGACCAGCATCATGGCAGCAAAAGCACCGCCCAACGTTTGCCCGGCGAAAAGAGCAAGCAGCTGCATGGCAAAAAGACCGCCCAAACCGGCAAAACCGGCCACAACAAGCAGGTTGAGGATGGCAGCGTCCGGACGAATCCTGCATAGCACCGCATGACTTGCCGCCATGGTGGCCAAAGCCACGAGGGGCGCCAGCAGATGGAGGACTTGAATGGTGGTGTTCGCGCTCATCCCCCGTGGTGAGTCAGTCCGAGCACCTTCTCACGGTGCAACAAGACCATCTTGAAAAGCGTGTAAGGATGCTCGGCCAGATGGATGCGCCCGTCCCGCTCATGAACCATACCTTCCTCGAGCAAGGCCGAAAGTCTGGCGCCGACGAAGGGGCGCGAGGCCATGAACTCGCACAATTCCTCCTCCCGCACCCCGCCGGCACCGGCAGACGCGATATGCCGGACCAAACTGAGCGTGGGACTATCCGCCTCCAGCGCGGAATAAGTCACCACATAGGCCAGCGCGAAAGCCACCACGGCCAACCCCACATTGAGCCACTGGACGAATGAAAGAGCTCCGATTCCCAACCATTCCAGCAAAAGCGCGACGACCGGCGCGAGCGCCAGACCTCCGATGAGGAACAGACCCAGCAAAACCGCGCGCTGCCTGCGCGGAAGAGCGATGCGCCACCAAACAAGATGAACGGCAAACAGCGCTCCCAACAAAACAACAATGGCAACGAAAACAGACATGCACTGAAGTCAGCCTGGCCGAACAATGGCGTGAATCACTTCCCCCCGCCTCATTCCGTCGATGACGACCGGCAACTCACCGAGCAAACCCCGGTGGCTGACAAATCCTGAAACATCCAACTTTTCTGCTGCAAGCCGCCGCAGGATTTCAGGGATGTCAATCTCAGGCCGGCTTTGTCCGCCTTCGGAACCGGTCAGCACGCGGCCGAAGTGAAGCGGGAGCGTGTGGATGCTCACACGCTGATCGCTGGGCATGACGCCGAACAACACACACCGCCCACCGCGCAACTTAGCCAGATCGTAAGCAGTTTCGATGACTTTCGGGTTTCCAGTGCCGTCGATGGTGACATCGGCCAGTCCACCGAGAATTTCCTTCACACGCTCGGCAGCATTTTCCCGCGCGGCATTGATCTGATGCGTGAGGCCGTATTCGGCAGCCTTGGCCAACTTGTGGTCATGCAGATCGATCCCGATGATCGGATTGGCGCCGGCCAACTTGGCACCAAGCACCACCCCAAGCCCGATCCCGCCTACCCCGAAGATGACGACAGACTCACCCGCTTTGACTTTGGCGTCGTTGTTGATGATGCCGAATCCGGTGGTCAGCGTGTCGGCGAGCAGGCAGCAAAGCTCGAAATCGGTGTCGGCGGGAACTTTGGTCAGTCGGTTTTCGGAAATAACGGCACATTTTTGGAACGTGGTGATAGGACCGGCATTCACCTCGCGTCCGTTCCATTTGTACACAGCACCTCCCGCATCGATCCCCGCCCCCGGACGCCAATGGCAGACCACTCGGTCGCCGGGAGCCACGTTTATCACGTCAGGCCCAACCTCGAGCACGACGGCTCCTGCCTCATGCCCAAGCAGATGGGGAAGGAACTTATCCGGCCCCTTGACCCCGTCGATCTCCCCGACCTGCGAACCGCAAACGCGCGTGGCGTGAATTTCAACCAGCACCTGCCCGCGCTTAAGCGCAGGCACCTCGACTTCATCGATAACGAGCGGCTTTCGCTGCTCGACCAAAATGGCAGCGGGCGTTTTCAAAACACTGTTTTAGCCACGGATTGAGGAAGATCCTGCTGCACTTCGGCGGCTGATACCACCGAAACACGAGGTCATCAATTTTCTCTGGCCAAAGGATTTATCCACCGAAGGTCAGGAAACTTTGAAAAGTCTTTGTCCGCAGAAAAGAGCGTGGAGCCATGTTCGATAGCAAGAGCAGCCAGATGCGCATCCGGAATAAGGCTTCCCACGGCGCCCGAATCACGGATCTGTTTTTGGAACAAGGCCCAGTGGTTCTCCGAAGGTCCCACGACCCGAACGCAGGGCTGCTCAAACCAACTCTGGATGCGAGTCATGGCCTCGCCGGATGTCAGCGGTCGCTGGTGAATCCTGGCATTTGTTGCGATACGGATGAAGGCGTTCAGCACGGGCCAGCAGAGGTGCACAGGATCTGACCCACTGAGGACACCATCCCACCAGACGCGTGCTTGCTCATGGTGACTGGAAAGACTGTCTTCGGCGTAAAGAAGAAGATTGGCGTCGGGAAAAATCATCCGTGCGCTTCATCTTCCGCCACGGCCAATAACTCCGCTATGTTGTCGTAAGAGAGGCCCGGCTTGAGTCCCATCGGGTGAGGTTTGGTGCGGTAGGATTTTGCCGCTGGCGGAGACATCACTTCCTCAATGCCGAGCCGGAGGGCTTGGTTGATCACAGACTTGAACGGCAATCCAGTCCGGGCTGTGGCACGCCGGGCTTTTGCGGCGACATCAGGATCAAGCGTCAAGGTGGTCCTCATACAGACATCATGATGCTTTTTTGGAGGAAATCAACTAGAACGACCTTCACTCGGCTCCCCGGCTCCCAACTCACTGCTCCAAGCTCACTCAAAGTAGATAAAACTGTGGTCGCCGGTGTAGCCGGTCTGCTTGAACCACCACTCCCACTCGTCCGGGGCAAAGAAGGCGCGGCAGGTCAGTTGCCAATAGAGCAGGTTGGCCTTCTCTGACTCACTGCGCCAACTCTCGACGCACAGATATCGATGTTTCTTGCCGACGCGCATCATCTCGCGAAGGGCGCGGTCGAGGTTATAGCAGGGCAAGTTGTGCAGGGTGTTGATGGAAAAAACGAAATCGAACTCTCCATCTTTGAAGGGCAATGAAGACGCCTTACCGTCCACAATCCTGTCTTTCACCTCGGGCTTGGCGTGCTCAATCGCGTAGCGGCTGACCTCCAGGCCGGTAATTTCAAGTCCCGGCACCGCTTGGGTGAGATCATAGAGGAGGAAGCCCTTGCCGCAGCCGATATCGAGGACTTTGTCCCCGGCCTTTAGCCCATAATGGCTGGCCATCAGGTCGGCTACCTTGCGCCAGCGGCCGTCGTAGTTCATACCACCGTAACCGGTGCGGCGGTCGCCATCCCAGTATTCAACGTCCCATTTCAGTGCCAACTCCGCAGCCTTGGCCTTGGGGAACTCCGGATCATTGACGCGAGCGAGATAATCGCGCGTGGTTGCTTTGTGGATCGGTGCGATGAAATCGATATAAGCCATGATGTGTTAGCTGAGCGGAGAAAGAACACGCTCGGTGATAGCTTCGACGGTTAGTCCAGCCCACTCCCGGGCAGACGGCTGATGCGTTGTAGCGTGAAGAAACTCGTCCGGCGTTCCGAAGGTGACGAGTTTTGCTTTGGCCGGTGCGGGCTGGGCAGCAAGCCACTCGGCGGTTGCCGTCCCGAGGCCACCGAGAACGGAGTGCTCTTCGAAGGTGACTACGACTTTGGCAGATGCAAAAACATCCGCCAGCAGCTTCGTATCCAGAGGCTTGAGCGATCCCATGCTGGCAACGCCGCAACTGACACCCCGACTGTCAAGTTGCGTTGCCGCTTCCATGGCCAGCGGCAAGGTGTTGCCAAGTGCGAGGATCCACACCTCTTTGCCTTCGCGAAGGCGCAAGGCTTTTCCAATTTCAAACTTGGGCTCCGTTTCGTGGACAACCAGTTCGCCCTTTTTGCCGATGCGGATATAGGCAGGGCCGGGGTAATCCAAGGCGGCATGCAGTGCCGGGCGCAATTCTTTCTCGTCCCCTGGAGCAAGCACAGCCATGCCCGGGATCAAGCGCAGCATGCCCATGTCTTCGACGGAGTGGTGGGTCGAGCCGAGTGAGGCGTAGGAGAGACCGGCTCCTGTTCCAACAAGAATGACACGTTGATGATGGTAGCCGAGATCGAGGCGAATCTGCTCGATGACGCGATAGGTGAGGAACGAGGCGATGGTGTAGCAGACTGGACGCAATCCGCTCGCCGCCATGCCGGCGGCAACGCCCACCATGTTGGCTTCGGCCACGCCGCAATTGAAAAAGCGGCCCGGTGCGACCTCTTTGAATTTGTCGAACAAGCGATTCCCGATGTCACCTGAAAGCAAAACGATGTCCTCGCGCTGCTGCGCGATCTTGGTGATTTCGTCCGCAAAGGCGTTCCTCATACCAAACCAAGCTCCTTGCGCGCCGCGGCCAACTCTTCCACGTTGGGAATCCGATAGTGCCAGTTGTTATCGTCTTCCATGAAGGACACGCCGCGTCCTTTGATAGTGTGAGCGACAATCGCCAAAGGCTTGGTTCGGTCCGGCAATTCGCCACAGGCCAGAGCGGCGCGGATTTCGGCGAAGTCGTGTCCGTCGACTTCGTAACTCTCCCAGCCAAAGGCTTCCCATTTGTCGCGCAGCGGGGCCAGCGCCATGACTTCCTCGCTCCGGCCGGTGGCCTGCCACTTGTTGTAATCGACGAGCACGGTGAGCGAACCGAGCTTTTGGGCCGCGGCAAACATGGCGGCTTCCCAAACACTTCCCTCGTTGCACTCACCGTCGCTGAGCAGGGCTACCGTGCGATAGGCACGCTTTTGGATCCTTGCGGCCAAGGCCATTCCAATTCCCACCGACAAACCATGGCCGAGAGAACCGGTGGCCCATTCAACTCCCGGTGCACAGTCCGGAGCCGGTTGTTCGGCGAGAGTGGCTCCGTCTTTGGCGTAATCCGCCAAAAGCTGCGGCGAAAAGAAGCCGCGGCGGCACAGAGTGGTATAAAGGGCCGGAGCGGCGTGACCTTTGCTCAAGATGAAGCGGTCGCGATCGGGGGAAGCGGGCTTTTTGGGGTCGATGCGCAGGAATTCCCAATAAACGACGGCCAGCAGATCCAAGCAGGAAAGCGAAGAGCCCAGGTGCGGAGTCTTGGCGCGGTGGGACAGGCCAATCACTTCGCCGCGCAGTTCGGCGGCGATGCGATCGAGGTTCTCGACGGGCGGGGTCAAACAGGATCGCGGTTGAGGAGCGCCATACCGCTCTTGAGGAGGACAGGTTTCGAGATCGGTTCGCGGTTGCCGACGATTTTCACGGCCTGCGCGCCGGCGAGCTGTCCGAGGAAAGTCGTGAGATTGACCGGCAGGCCGCTCTTCGCCGCCAAGGCCATAACCGAAAAGAACGCGTCCCCTGCCCCGATCGTATCGGTGATATCGTCGCCGAGCGGCGGACAGGCGGCGCTGTAGCCGTCGGCGTCGACACCGATCGTTTTCACGGCGCCGCGGGTGAGCCATCCGGCGCGGGCGTTGAGATGTCCGCGGAGTTTGTCCAACTCGGCGGCGAAATCGACGTGGCGATGTGCGCAGGAAAGAAGAATTTCCTGTTCATCCAACGAGAAGACATCTGCGCGGCGGTATTGACGCGAGATGATGTTGAACCCGTGATTGTTGGAATTGGTTTGGCAGTTGAGCGCTAGGAAAACCCCGCTGTCTTGCAGGAAGTCGCGGACGGCCTGCTGCATAAGGCCGTGACCGAAGTCGGCCAGGACGACGAGGTCGGCGTCCTTGATCTCTGCTTCAAGTTTACCCAACACGCGGTCGATCACCGTCTGCTTCGGTGCATCGGCGTTGATGAAGTTGACCGAGAACAGCTTGCTCATGTCTTTGCCCTCGCTGACCGGCTCGACGTAGCGCTGCTTGATAATGGAGACGAAGTCGGGATCGCGGACCGTCGCATCGTCCTCCGTCGGCATGAACATGCGCAGGGTCGGTTCGAGCCAGCCTTCAGTGCCGAGCAGGGAAACGAGTCTGACGTTCGGTGTGAACTGTTTGATGTGACGGTAGACCGCCAAGGCACCGCCCGCTTGGGCTTCTTCTTGGAGGTAGCGACCGGAAATGATGCGATTCTTCGAGGTGAGGCCCTGAACTTTGACGAACGAGTATTTGTCGAAAATGGTGTCGCCGACGACGAGCACGCGGAGTCCGGAAAATCCTGCCACGGCGTCCGCCAGATCCTGCGGGGAAACCCGTGAAGCGAGCTGACCGCAGAACTCGGCGACCTCATGGTTGGCCGTTTCGAAATGGCGGTTCAGCAGCCGCGTGGAGCTGAAGACCACATCGCCAAGGTAGCGGACTTCGCCGCCATGCTTTTGCACTGTGGCAACGTCATCGTGGATATTGCCGGTGACATCGTTGGTGGCGTCTGCATATTCGGTTCCCTTGCAATAGATGCGCGGCTTGACCGTCTCGATCGCCTCGACAGCGGCGGTGTGCGGAACAAGCACCACATAATCAACGCAGGACAGCGCGGCCAGTGTGCGGGCGCGGAGCGCATCGTTGAAATACGGGCGTCCAGGCCCCTTGTTGACGTGTTTCTCGTCGGTGACTGTGACAACGAGGACATCGCCGAGTTTCTTGGCGTCTTCGAGATGAACAATGTGTCCGGGGTGAACGAGGTCGAAGGTGCCGTGGCACTGCACCAAGTGCTTGCCTTCGCCGCGCAGCTTGCCGAAAAGCGCGGGCGCTTCGGCGAAAGAAACAATTTTGGAGGAAGACATTTTAACCACCGATTACACTGATTTCACGGATAGGGAGAGAAGGGCAGCAGGTTTTTTGGAGCCTCAGTAATCTATGCAATCCGTGTCATCCGTGGTTGTCCGTTTTTCGACCCCTTTAGCGAGCGAGATAAGCGAGGCAACCGGCATCGCGTCCGACTTCCATGAATTTCATGTTGTAGTGCTCGGCGGCGTCGATGTCCGGAAACTGACCGGACTCGAGAACTTTGCGCAGATTGGCGACCTCCTGCTTGATGCTGCTCACGGGCTTGTAGCCGAGATCGCGCAGGATCCGGTCGGAAGAAATGTGGTAGTCGCGGTGGTCCGTCGTGTCGGTGACCTTGATCTCCACATTGAGATCGGACAACTCCGACTGGATGATCTTGGCTATGTCGATGACCTTGTGGTTCTCGAAACCGAAGTTGAAGGTCCGGCCATTAATCTTGTCCGCCGGCGCTTCGACAAGGATGCCGTAGAGGTTGATCATGTCAGTCATACCGACATTTGGGCGGCGCTGCTGCCCTCCATGAACTGTGATGACCTTTTTGCGTAGCGCGTCAGCGGTGAGCTTGTTGACCGTCAGATCGAAACGCTGGCGCGGCGAGTAACCACAAACCGTGGCGGGGCGCACATTGACGGCACAAAACTCGGGACCGGAGGCGGAAAGGACGAGCCATTCCGAGAGAGCTTTGTATTTCGAGTAATAGGTCAGCGGCTCGGGCTCGAGGCGCTCGTTGATCTCGGACTCCGTGCGCGCGCCGAAAACGCTGGAAGAGGATGCGTTGGTGAAACGCTTCACGCCGGCTTCTTTGGCCAGAGCGAGAAGCATACCGATGGCATCGAAGTTCACCTGGCGTGTGAGAACTTCGTCGATGTCGCCAGTTGGGTCGTTAGAGATAGCAGCCAAATGGATGACAGCATCGCGCTCGGCAAGGGCTTCGCGCACTTTGGCCGCATCGCGCAGATCGCCGCGAACGAGACTGAAACGCTTTTCATACTCGGGCCAGTTCGGGTCGGCCTTAAGGGCCTCGAGCCCCGCTTCCGTGTAGAGCATGAGATCAAGAACGCGGACATCGTGCCCGAGGCCGAGAAGATGTGGAACGAGTCGGCTGCCTACGTAGCCGAATCCCCCGGTGACTAATATTTTTGCCATAAATTGTTACGCCTTGTGGATGTAGTTCTTTGGTTGCTCGCGAAGGGTGTCGAGGTTGCTGTCGATCCAGCGTTTCGTATCCGCGATCCCCTCCTCCAGCGAAACCTGATCCTGCCATCCGAGCTTGGTTCGCGCGAGACTGGCGTCGAGCAGGTAGGCGGAATCTTTGCCGGGGCGGTCGGCGACGATTTCGGCGAAGTCTTCGAACTTTACGCCGGCTTGGTCGCACATGAGGGCGACGAGGTCGCGGATGGAAATAGTGCGCTTGGTCGAGAGATGGAAGACCTGGCCTGATTCACCGTGGAGCGCTGCGCGGAGAGTGCCGTCGGAGACATCGTCGATGTGGATGAATGAGCGAACCGAGTGTCCGCCACCGTGGAGTTGGAGCTTTTGACCGAGCGCGAGGAAAAGAAGCGTGCGCGGGACAATGCGATAGAGTTGCTGCCCCGGACCGAAGACATTGGCGGCACGGGTAAAAACGGCGGGGAAGTTGTATTGGCGGATGAAGGTTTGCAGGTGGAGGTCGCACGCAGCGCGGGACGCGGCATAAGGCGTGCTTGGATTGAATGGCGCGTCTTCGCGGACATCACCGGAGCAACTGCCGTAAACCTCGGGCGTGGAGATATGGACGTATTTTTTGAGCCCCGGCATTTTGCGCAGGCCGTCGTGCAGACGCACATTGGCCACGACATTGGTCTGATACCAGTGCTCGGGATGCTCCCAGCTTTCCGCGACCATGCTTTGTGCGGCGAAGTTGACCACATAGGGCGCGTTGAAATCGGCAATCGCGTCGAGCAGTTCGGCGGTGTGGAGATTGAGATCGAGTTGGGCGAAGCGCAAGCGCGAGAGTTCGTCCATTGTCCGTTGCCAGCGATACGGCAGAAAAACCGGATGT